>DASTMP010000075.1:0-38366 GCA_035714085.1 Blastocatellia bacterium | reverse complement strand
GCCGTTGGAGTCGACGTTACCGCCTTTCATTCCCGCTTTGCGGATTGATGGTCAGTCGCTACCGCAGGGAAAGCGCATCACCTCTGCATCTGAAGGATAGGAATTGCACCTATACACCAGTCAAGTTATCAAAGACCATTGTTGGTCAGAGTCTCCCATCCCTGATCTCGCGATCATTTCGGGAGAACGGATCACACCGCCTCGTTATTGTCAATTGGGACACCCGGGACTCTCAAAAACGTCGTCAGTTTTTCATAGTTATTCAGCAGGTAGCTATACGCTTTTCCCAAGGCGCTATTGGGCTCGACCAATCTCTCTTCAAACTGTTGCTCAATCCACTCGCGCAATTGCCTCATCACCGGACTGCTGTGAGTCCGGTGGTACTCGAGCCGTTCCCCATCGCTCATTCCTCGCGTTCGCTCGTCATTCAAAAACACGAGCTGAATCGAATGCAGCACCTGGTTGCATTCCTCCGGAAAGATCTCTTCCAGTTCCTTGAATCTTCTATGGCCGTGCGCCAGGCAGTAGGCTTCAATCGTTTGGGCCTTCACTTTCCCGTTCGCCGCCAACGCATCCGACATCTTGATTGGCAGCGCTAATCCCGGCAGCCGCTTCGCCAATACATGTCGGGTAGGCGGGGAGCATTGCTGCTCTCAACCTCCCTAAGAACGTAACGTAAGACTTTCGCCTTATTACGCAATCCGAACAGCGCAGTAGGGGGCGCTCGTATTTTGTCGCATTGATCACGGGCTGGCCCCTCAAGTAGATCGTTACCTGCGGCTGTTTGAGCTGATGAAGCTGACCTTCGCAGCCAGGCTCCGGACAGGGATCGCCAGTCAACAGCTCCGGGTGATCCAATCTAACCACCCTGGCTCCCGTGTAATCAGACGCCGGTCGTCTACCGTGGCCAGGTTTCCTTGCTCGCTTTGCCGGCTTAATGGTCGCCTGCTCCTCGCAGGCTTCGGTAGATGCGGACTCTTTTGATGTGCCATCGCCAGTAGGTGGCTTGGATCCGGGCGAGGACTCTTGCTGCTCATCTTTTTTATCAGCCTGGCTCTTGTTTGATGTTCGCTTCTTCAGACCAAATAACAGTTCTTTGAGCCGTCGCATCGGCGTATTTTTACCGTGGAGAAGATTGATCAGAGTAAACAAAAAGCTGAGCAGCTTCTCGATCAACTGAGCGTCGCCCTGGTCAAGCTTGCCCTGTTTGACGCGATCGATGAGCAGCTTGATCTCGGTTGTGTCAGTAGTGGGAAGGTCGTTGTCGTGTTTCATAGGGGGCGATCGCGCCGATCCTATGTCAAGCCGAGACGAACGCCAAGGTCAAGAGCACAAATATTTTCTTTTTTCACGAGGGCTCACTGCAGGGACACCTCTGACCTGCGCTTTAAAACTCCTCGAAAATGATCAAACCAGGGGTAACAGTTCGCCGTACATCCAAGTACAATACGCTTCAGTTTCACCATCAGGAGTGAATCGACACATGAACAAATTATTCTGCGGTTTATTGGCGAGTCTATTCGTGGCCGTTGGCGCTAAGGCGCAAACAGTTGAGGGCGACTGGCAAGGCACGATTAAAGCCAACAATGTGGAGCTTCGTTTGCGGCTGCACGTTACAAAAGATGATACGGGGGCGCTGAAAGCGACTTTCGATAGTATTGATCAGGGCGCTAGAGGATTACCGATCAGCGCAATCAGCCTCAAAGACTCTACTCTGAAATTCGAAAGAAAAGTGGCCGGATGGTCCTATGAGGGAAAGGTAAACGCAGACCATACGAGAATTAGTGGCACATGGACTCAGGGCGGCAGGTCTTTCCCATTGGAATTTACCAGGATAACAGCTTTCCAGGAAACGGAGAAGAAAACTCCCAAGCCCAGTGATATTGACGGAGCTTGGATCGGAGGACTAAGTAAACTCAGGATCGTACTTCACATCATCGCTTATGAGGATGGAATGACAGCCAAGCTTGACAGTCCGGACCAAGACCTGTTCGGAATTCCCGTCACGACTATCACGCGCGACGGTGCTGAGCTTAAGTTTGAGATAAAGTCGATCGCAGCCTGCTACGAAGGCAAGATCAACCCGGAACTGACGACAATCAGCGGAACCTGGGAACAAGAGGGGGACAGCTTCGCCCTGGTTCTGAAGCGCACGAGCGCATTTCCTAAACCGGAAGATGCTGTGACTGAACATAAGGAAGTGCTCGTCCCAATGCGCGACGGAGCGCGTCTGGCTACCGACCTTTACTTTCCGAGTAGCCCGTCGAACAACCTGCCCGTAGTGCTGGATCGAACGCCTTACAATAAAGCGATTTTTGGCCCGGAGGCAAAATTTTGGACTTCGCGAGGCTACGTTTACGCCGTTCAAGATGTGCGTGGACGCTTCCGCTCCGAGGGGCGATTTGAACCGTATCTCCGCGAAGGACCGGACGGCTTCGACACTATCGAATGGCTGGCGCGCCAGCCCTGGTGTTCGGGCAAGGTCGGAACGATTGGGATGTCCTATGACGGGCTGGTCCAGTGGCAAGCTGCTGTTGAACGCCCACCGCATCTGGCCGCCATGGTCGTGAATTGCTCGCCTAGCGATCGTGCCCCTTACGAACAGGGAGTTATGGGATTCATGCCGGAAATGCAGTGGCTCTATATTCTTCGCAGCCAAAAACCTGAGGACAGCTCACCGCTAACAGCTATAGATAGCTTCTGGCCGGCGTTCGAGAAGGCATTAGATGACTTGCCGGTCGCCGAACAGGATCTGAAGGTTTTTGGCCATGTCGATGAGTTCTGGCGGAAATGGTGTTCCGAAGGTCCTGAATCCGACTATTGGAAGTCCGCCCGCTATCTGGGCAAATTGGATCAAGTTACAGTGCCCGTTCTTCATCAATCGGGCTGGTTCGATGGCGACGGTCTCGGAACGATGCGCAACTATCTCGCTATGATGAAACTAGGAGCGAAGAACCAGCGCTTGATCCTCGGGCCGTGGGGGCACACGGACACCTCCACCCGGGAAGAGCGCGGGAGGGATTTCGGGGAGGCGGCGCTCCTTGACCTCGAACAGGAGTACGCAGACTGGTTTGCTCATTGGCTGAAGGGCGAGGCGGCGCCAGACGGCGATCCAGTGAAGTTGTTCGTGATGGGCGAAAATCGCTGGATGACGGCGGCAAGCTATCCGCCGCCGGGCCAGCCGAAGAAATACTTCCTGGGAAGCGACTTTGCATTATTACCGGATCGTGGGGATAGCCGGTCCGGGCGCGACCAGTATGTGTACGATCCCGGCGATCCGACGCCGAGCCCTCGCATGCTCGGCGACGAGATGGAGTCCCGCTACGGCGAAATGCTGAAGGAGCGCAAAGATATTGTGGCCTATCGCACCGCTCCCATCCAGGAGCCGTTCAGGATTCTCGGGCCGATGTCCGCGGTTATCTACGTATCCTCCGACGTTCCGGAAACGGACATCGTCGTGCGCATCTCAGAAGAGGATCCTTCGCACAAGAGCTTCCTGCTGGCGGAGGGCATATCGCGGGTCCGGTTCAATGGGAAGAAACCCGCGCGTGTAGAAGTGGAGTTGTGGCATACGGCGATCCGGATTGCGAAGGGCAATCGTCTGGTGGTTGACATCGCCTCCGCTTCGTTTCCGGTGTATGCGCGCAACTTGAATACCGGCGAAAACAGCTTGACCACCACGGTTCATCGGAAAGCAAAAGTTACATTGCATCGGAGCGCGGAGTTTCCGTCGTTCGTTGAGCTCAGTTCAGTGACTGAAGTCGGCCGCTAGTAGAGAGCTCCATGACTTCGAACAATGGTGAGCTTTCGTAGAGCCGTCTTTACATACTTCTGAAAAAAAAATCCAGACAGGCCGCCGAAAGCTCACACAGTATCCGCGTTGCCGCAAGGACACACAAGTTTCATAAAGGAGAACACACAATGACCGAACTAGAAAAAGTACAATTAGACATGAAGCTCGAAGTCGTGTTGCTCGGCGTTTCCGACGTCGACCGCGCGAAGGCGTTCTACGAGAGGCTCGGCTGGCGGCTCGACGCCGACTTCGCGAAGGACGACTTCCACGCCGTGCAGATGACGCCGCACAACTCGGAAGCCTCGATCATCTTCGGCAAGGGGATCACGTCGGCCAAGCCTGGCTCGGCGGATAGCCTGGTCCTCGCCGTGGACGACATCGACGCCGCCCGCGACGACTTGATCGCCCGCGGTGTCGACGTGAGCGAGGTCTTCCACTACGCCGGCGGCCCCTTGAACAACGCCGTGGAGAACCCGCGCGTCGCCGGGCGCGACCCGCAAGGTCGTTCCTACTACTCGTTTGCCTCGTTCGAAGATCCGGACGGGAACGGCTGGCTGCTCCAGGAGATCCAGACGCGGCTTCCCGGCCGCGAATGGACGGGAGCGAGAGCTCTGGACGTCGCAACCCTTGCAGAACTCCTCCATGAGACGGAGAAGCGCCACGGCCACTACGAGAAAACACACGCCGAGCACCACTGGTGGGACTGGTACGCGCCATACCTGAGCGCGCGTCAGAACGGCGGCAGTCCGGAGGAGGCTGCAGCAGCAGCCGACCGCTACATGGAGGAGGTCCTTCATGTTCTTCCCCGATGACGCCCTTCGAGTGACCGAACTCCCCGAGCGCGTCGAACGCTGGGTGAGTGACCTTATAGGGTATTTCCCAACATGCGAACTAAAGTGAGCTTTCGGCGAGCGGGTCTTGACAGGCTTATAACAATAATCAAGACCGCTCGCCGAAAGCTTACGATTTTTCAATCTCGGCCTACCAGAGCAAGCAATCTTCACCCAATCCCACCACCTGCCAGTGGTGGGATTGGGGCGCCGTTCTGTTGCAGTAGGTTGGGCCTGAACAATCCACCACCTGCCGGTGGCGGGATTGGGAAGAGGGATTGTTTGGCGCCGCGAGGCGAGAGAAATTCATCTTCAAAAACTGCGCTTCATATCGCCCTGTCCATTCCGGCTCCCGAAGGCGCGCGATGTGTTTCAGTCGCTGGTGAGCCTTAGGTGAGCAAGCTGGACATCCTGTAATGCGTAAAACCTGCTCACCTAAGGCTCATCAATAACCACTTTTTCCCGGCAATCGCGTTTCCAGGAGCCGCCGGTCATTTGTTTGGGCTCGTTTCAGCGCTTATTGATTCGGCCCAGGATGCGGCCATCAATCGCACTAATAGCAAAACGGGTGAAGGTCCTCTCTGCCACTTCTGCGGAAAGTATCCGGACGTCGTAAAAGACCAGCCAAAGGTTTTCCACTACTCTGCTCACCTGGCGGCATTCGAGTACTGTGCCAGGCTGTTGGGCAGTGGCAATCTGGATCGCCTGTTGCATGGGAATCTGCGGCAGCTTGGCCAGTTCATCTTCTCGTCCAGCCTTTATTCCCAATTGGTGCGCCAGCAGCTTTGCGTCAAATTCCTGTTCCTGGAATTGAGACGTCGCCAAGCCTTTATACCCCCGCCTCAGCTCCTCTTCTAGTTCCCGTGCGCTGCGCGACAACTCTTCGTTCAGTTTGGCTTCCTGTTCCTGTGTCAGGGTAGCGCCAATTGCTTCACGGACTGCTTCCAGTTTCATTTCTGCTTCCTGTTTCAGCAGCGCTAGTTCGAGCATTTTTCTGAAGCGTTCTTCGCGTGTGCGTTCATTTTTATTGACGAGATCGACGTCGCTGGCGTCGGCCTCGCGCTTGAGGCGCCCGATCTCCTTGAGCTCATCGACGTGGGCTTTGAGTTTGGGCCAGCTCGGGAAACCGTAGAGACGGGCAATCTTGAACTGCGCGTCAGTGAGCGATTTGGCGCCGCCTGCCTTGAGCAGGTCCCTAGCCTGGTTCTTGAGATGCCGGAGATCGGGATTGTCAGGAAGTTGGCGAGGTACTTCGTTGGAATCGATAGACATAAGCGAACTCCTTTTCCTTGAAGCGCCCGTCGTCCGCATATCGGGCTAAAAGAAGGTTCGCGAAATTTTTCCGCTAGGAGGTGGGCTTCTGCCCTTTCCGCGGACCGGCTGCGTCCCTCACGCGCCGACTATCTTAGCAGGAACCCCGGCGAGGCTCCACCAGAATTGTGTGTCTACGGATGAGCTTTCGGTGAGTTGGCGCCAGCCCACCGAAAGCTCACAGTCGCTGCGCAACCGAGCCGGCGCCTCGGGCGATCCTTATCCCCAGGTGACAGCGAGCCACAGGTCTTCAAGCGATTTGTTATTGTCGAAGTAAAGGCGCAGCGGAGCCGGAGCGTCTGAGGAACTGAAGGGCGCCGCCGACTCAAGTTGCGATAATGTTCCCTGCAACAGACCTTTTATGGGTGAGGTGGACAATGTGTCCTCTTCGCTGTCGCCATTCGGATCGTCTGCGCCATGTCCGGCGGGGGCGCTCGTGATCTTGATTTCCGTCGCGCCGTCAATGACCCTGGCCAGCGCGTCAACTCGTATGACGCTCCGCACGAGACCCTTGCTCCAGTATGGATAATGATCTTCGCGCAATTGCAAGCTCAGCTCGGCGGTCTGAACGTCATCACTCAGTTCAACGCTTTTGAACCTCGCCCATTCACTCGGAAACTCGCGCCGCGCTGAGAAGAGGCGAACCATACCCGCGGCTGTGGCTCCGGCGATCTGTGTTTTCAGATTGGCGATCGCCTTGTCTTTCAATGCCTGTCCCCCCTCTCGCGCCGTGTAACGGACATGGAGAATCACGTCGCTGATCGTGTTGTAATCGAATTGACGTATCTCGGAGGGCATCTCCAGCCGCCACGCGCTGATTGCGCCGGAACCTTCGAACGGCAGGTAACGCTCGTCGCGCAGGTTGGTTTCAAATAAACCACTATCATTCTGACCGGAGCTGGTAACGACCGACTGGATTGCGCCGAAGCTGTCACGGAAGCGAGGATCGCTATCGCTTTCATCATTTCGCGCGTAGCCTCCGGCCGCGCCGGCGCGTTGGCGCACTGAACTCTTGAGAAGCGTCAGGGTACAGTTCACGCCGGTGTAAGGGCCGGTCACACATGGAATCGTCAGAGATACCGACTTAATGCGCCGTAGGTAATGGCCGGGATAGTCAAGATCGAAAACCACCTCGGGAATTGCGACCTCGCATTGCCCGGTCAGGCGCAGTTTTATCAAAGCGATCGGATCGAGCGAAAGCAACGATACATGCTTGGCGACCTCATATTCTCGTTTGTTCTGATCGAGATAGGCCATCTCCATCCGCTTTAGGTCATACCCCAACTTCTCCCCAGCCAGCAGGCCCTTTTTCAGACTATCCCAGTACCCGAACTGAATGAAGTTCGAGTCCTCAACGCCAAGCTCGAAACGGTAGGCCCGTTCAGCCCGTTTGGCGACGTCATACGCCAACTGATAAGCCTGGAAGTAGGACACAGAAATCTGCCCAGCCATCCAATCGTAAAGCTCCTGGTTGGTGTACTTGTCGCGCATGAACTCATCTACTTCGCGCGCGTTTTGGATTTGCTTCTCATGGTTCTTCAATTCTTGGGTCGCAACGGCCAAACGCATACAGGCGGCGAGCATTTGCTTTCCGATCTGTTCTATTTCACCGAGGATAAGGTCGCATTGATGGCGCCATTCATCATAGCGTCGCTGGTATCCACCCAAAATTGAATGTAGGCCCGCCCGATACGAGTGTTCGTTTGCTTCATAGTTTAATTGGCTAGCGCTCACTCGAGCGATGGTTGACAATTGCGTGCCGCCGAACGTGGCTCCCATTGTAGGTGGGGCTCCCAGCTTAAGATCAGGAATCAACGCGAGGATTTGAGCCAGAGCCTCATAATCCATCGCCTTCAATTGTTTTTCATTCGACGACTTAAGCTCGTCAAGCTGCCGTTTCTCAAATCGATTCATCGGCAGCGTAACCTTCTCGTCTTGCTGCGCGACCGGCGCCGTCTCACCGGAAACCACCTTGTCAAATTCCGATAAAGCGCTTTGGACTTGTTGTAACACTGTCAAGGACAATTGGGTAAACGCTTTCACGGGAGCGACGCTGTGATCCAATGAATTGACCAGGTCCACGGCGGCGCTAAACAAACGGTCCAATTGTGGCTGAGATGAGCGTTGTGGAATAGTGACGGTTTCGAGAGAGGAGAGGAGTTTGAGGTAGTAGGTGAGTCGGGTCTGCGCCATTCCGAGGCTCTTTGTCAACGCGTCGAGCGACGCTTGCGCTTCCTGCGCTTGATACCCTTTCATCGCCAGCGCCATCTCGAGCAGCGCGACTTCGCGCGTTGATCGCAGCAGCGCCATCGCTTCCGCGTCCCGTTTTTCAAGCGCGGAAAGCAAGGACGCCCCGAGCGATTTGACTTCTGCGCATAGCTCTGTCGCCTTCTGGGAAAGGATGTTGAAGCGATAAGCCGGTAAGGCCGCGCTGACGTCATTAAGCGCGCTCGTCAGGTCTATCCCGGCCGCGGCCGCTTTCACCAGTAACGAGGGGTCAATCGGCGGCTCAAAGAGCGGCAATTGGCGTGTGACGCCTTCAATATTCATGCAATTGCGAATTTTGAAAAGACGGTCCTCTACCAGATCCCAGTAGCCGAGCAGGTTTTCGTTATGAGGCACGCAGAAGTATAACATCGTGAGTGGGGGCGCCGATTGCCCGGCGCCGTTGGCCGGCGCGGCGGACGGCGCAATGAACTCTTCAATCGCAACAAGGGCATTTCCAAAATCGTCCAGGCCGTCCGGGCTTTGCGCAAGCGAATTGAAGGTTTGCTTTTGTGGCATGGCGCGAGGGGGCGCTTTCTGTGGCCTGCGACCGAGCAGTTCCGCCGCCAAGATGTAAAGCTGCGTGGCTTCGTTGATTGATTCAATAGTGTCGCGCCTGAATAGTTGATCGCCCCATGCGATCAGGTTGTCCAAATACTTCATAACGACCGCGAGTTGGTAAGCCCGGGGCCTCCATGCCGCTACCGAGTGAGGTTTGAACGGGTCCTCTCTCCACCGCTTAATCGCCGTTTGCAGGTCCTTCTTTTCTTGTGAAGTGTCGTTCTTATCCGCAAGTATTCTAAGGAGCCTTTGGATCGAAGAGCCTTGGCCCGCGTCGTAGAGCGGTTTGACCTTCCAGTATCGTTGTGGAGCCTCGTCAGTAGAATCCGTCGTTGGGTCAAAGATGATATGGAACCATTTTTGGGCCTCTTCGAACCGCTGGTTCTGGCTCAAGCGCGTGGCTATCAAAAATGGGGCGTGGAAAAACAATTCCCAGTTGTATTGCGAATAAGCTCCACGCGGCGAAAAATCGACGACCTCTTTCGGGTAATCCGGATAGACGAATTTGGTGGGTTTGTACTCGTTTAAGAACGTGGCCCCAGCCTCAACAGGCGCGGATTGGGCGCCTCCAGGATATACAACGCTCCCTTTGTCGCTTCTTTGTTGGGTCTCCAACGAGAGGAATTTTTCGAGCCCTTCTTTGATCAAAGTTTCCCGAAAATCTTGCGCGTATGGATGATAGAACGTCCAAAAGTGGGCCGCCTGATAGGCGAAATTTTTCGGATCGGGCCCCCCGTAGACTCCTTCCTGAGATAAAGCTTGCAAGACTGCGAGGAAGTATCCGGCGATGTCAAAATATGATTCAGGAGAGGCGAAGTACGAGCGGATATTGTCCTGGTAGAAAAATGGATCTTGAAATGCGAACTGCCAGTAGATTGTCTTTTGCTGGTCATTTATTAGATAAACGTCCGGCCTCGCGGCGAAAACAACCTCAAACGCTTTCCCATTGCCGGTCAGCTGATCTTGTGTAGGCGCCAATACATCGACTATTCGGCCGTTCGCTCTGTCAAGGCGCCCGCTTGAGTTTTGGTCCACCTGTCGCATTTGAAGCATTGGTTGAAGACCGGTGTCGCTTTTGAAGCGGTGAGCTTTGAACTGCGCGTTCTGCAGAGGCTCTTTGGAAGGAATGAACTTGCCTTTAACTATCCATGCTGGATTGACAATTTGAAAGGCGCCATGCCGACCTTGCCGGATGACGCGCTTCCATGACCATGTGTCAAGAACCTCGTTACTTGAAGATGACTGCTGCGGTAACTCCTCAACAACGTCCACAGTAACGGTTTTTGATATATTGGTTGTCCTCTTTATTGTCGGTGAGCTCGTGCCATTCCCGTTAACATGTTGGTCAGCGGTTGTCTCTTTTTCAGTTATGACAGTAATGCTGGCCACGGCTTTTATCACGAGCGGACCGGAGGAAGCGACGGCTTGCAACGACCAATTGCCATTTTCATCCGGCTTGATTCCTGCGCGCTCTTGATTACCGTTAAAATACACGTTGATCGTTATATCGTCAGCCTCAACAGCCGCCACCCCATTTGCCACCGCCCCCTGTATTGTGACGGGTGAAGTGATTTGCTGTCCCGGCCTGGGCGACGCAATGCTAAAACCATAGTTATTATTCATATCAGTTCCTCCATATCGGCGCTGTTCCCATACACCATAATTGCTACCAATTGGGCGACCCGACAAACATTTGAAGCGCTCGGTCCAAGGGTTCTACGACCAGAAAGACGTCGCCCTTTGACGCATCGGAGTCCTCTGTGTGCGAAGTCAAAAGCCGCTCATCAAGCTCGGTGAGTTGTTTAAGCTCGATGAGTTGTTTTGCCGACCATTTGCCGCTCTTGAACTCGCTATATGCGATCTGGGCTTCCAGATGCTTTGGAGGTTCCTCGATGTCAGAATCCAGTTCGAGCTTAAACGCCGCAGGGCCCGATTTTTCCGTGAATTCCAACCAGAACAGGTATAGCTGTTCCATCCAGACGACCGGTACGATGTGATCGCCCTCGATAGCCACATCTATCTGTTCCCAGGCCGTCCAGTAACTTGTATCCGTCGCCCAGCGGCGGTAGAAATAGATATGTGGGGTATTAAAGGTTCGCGCAAACACATAGAGATCGTTCTGGTGATAATAGGCGCTGACGACTTCAAGCCTGGCGACCTGCTCAAGCTTGTCCAAATATCCGAGGAGCGCCTGTTCCACGTTCTCGGGAGTGGCGTCGGTTTGCTGAAGTTGGCTCTCCAAATCGCGGAAGAATGGCGTCTTGTCAGCGCGTAGATCGGCCTCGATCCAATTCTCGGGGTATAAAAAGACCTTGCGGTTGGCTTCCCACACTCGGTAGTTCTTCATCCACTTCCACATGTCCGGATCAATCGCCTTGGAAGCGACGCCCTGTTCCAGATTCATCAAACAACGTTGAACGAAGAGCTGCGTTGAGCTGATGGCCTGCTTGATGCGGGAGGTCATCTGACAGGGACTCATCTCCACATCAATGAGGAAATGCGCGTAGATATCTCCGACATCCCGCCAGTGTTGATCTTTTGCCGGATCAGGATGATTCACGAGATACGCGACCAGCGCTGCGCGTTGCTTCTCGCGGATTGGGTCGCGCAGGGGGCGGGCGATTTCCAGCCACCTGTCTTCGTCGTACTTGGCGCGAGCCGCGCGAGCCGCGTTGTTCGCGCTCATCTCCGAGACCTGCGCTTCCTGCGCCAGAGCCATACACTGTTCCGCCGTCATCCCGAGACGCTTCAAGAGATCGAAAGATTCCGACAGCCGCGCCATTGCCCGCTCGTCCCGGAATTCGTTTTCGTCGGGCATTGTCAGATCGAGGAGGTTTAGACCCTGCTGCCCTGCCAGCTTATCCAGGTCATCGGCGGACCACTCGGTAAGCTTGCTAACACGTTCCAATAATGCGCCGATTTGGTTCGAGTCCCGCGCTAGCGCGAAAAGTTCGTCAAGAACAGTCTCCCCGCTCGATAAACGGTCGCGGAGATTGAACAGCTCGACAAGCCGTAGTAACGGGTCTATTAGCGACGGTTCGTCCGTATCAGCGAGCGGCAGGCCGTTCAAGTTCAGCCATCCGACGGAAGGGCCGTAGTCAAATAGCCATAGCAATTCGCGGGGAGTAACTTTGAAGCGCGAGACTATATCCGCCACCTTTTGCAGTAATGTGACCGTTTTGAACTGAGCGCTAAAACCCTGATAGCTGAGCTTGACTTCCAGATGGCTGTTCACAAAGACCGGGTCAAGCAAGGCAGCCATGGCGCGCCGATCAGTGGTGGAGGGCCTGTCGTCTGGGTGAACCAGGCGCCGTTTGAGCAGCTCCTCCGCCGCCACTGTTTCGAGTTGGAACGCCTCGGCGATCATTCTAACTACCGCATCTTCGCTTAACTTACGACGCAAGTACGGAAGCAACCTGGTCAGCGTCAGTTCAAACCGCTTAACGGCAGTTGTTGTCTGATCAAAAAGAGCGGACGCGTCATTGCCGATTCCCGTAGCGGATAAGAAGAAATCCGGCGCCTCGGTCGGCGCCGTGTCTGCTTGCGCGAAGAGTTTTCCTACAGCAATGACGTATTCTGAATGATGCGAATCCGATGTATCAGTTGAAAGGGCGATCAATGTGTCATGTTCTGATGTGGTCAGCGCTCCTACGACGTATAACTTGGAAGGCGTAGTTGCATTATCAAAGTACACTCTGTCTTTTAAGGCGACAGGGAATTTCACAGATGCGGGAAGACCGCTCAAATCCTCAGAGAACTTGCGCAAGATAAACGTTGGCATGTTGCGGAGTATGAATTTGCGAGGCGCGTCAAACAGCGCCTTCACCGCATCCGTATAATCCTGATTGCTGTTGGGTGTGGCGTCCAAACGAGCCTTACGAGCAATTGTCATCGGGCCGATGAACCGGAGCGCGGGTTTCCCCGCGTCATAGCGGATCTCTCCTTCGAGGGCGTCTTGCTCCGCGAAGAGATTATTGAATGCGCCTGTGATGGCTGTGGCGCCTGCCGCCGCCTGCAAAAGGAGGCCTCGCTCGGAATCGCTAAGAAATCGCGTCGCCGTCAATTTGTTTGTTTCCGCGTCATAACTCACTATTTCGCGCAACTCCGCCGGGATAGAGACGGCGGCGTCTTGAGGCGGTACTAAATCAACACTGATCGGTCCGTCCGCGTTAGGAAGGAGAAGATTGTTGGGCAAGGCGCTCAATAATTGCGCCTCATACGCCATCGTTCCATTAAGCGTTGCGATTACGTCATCAACCAAAGAGGCGCCCCAGTTCAACAGCGCCAATTTCTGACGCAGTAGATCTCCATGAGTGTCATTAGACGGGTCGAGCGCGTCATATTCGTCAGCCAACTGACGCAGGTTGCGGCGAAGGTCTTCCAACACATCAACCGCTCGTTCCTCTGCGAGTTTTTCACCGGCGCTACCGGCCGCAGGGGCGCGCAAGAGGTCGTCGAGTTGCGTCACGGAGAATCCGGCCTCTCGCAACCGCCACACACCTTCAATAAACATGATTGAATCTAGCGTACTGACAAAGGGCTGGCTCTCACTCAGTTCGAGCAGGATCAAATAGTCCCGGATTTGCAAGCGTAGAGTTTTTGCCAGAAGGGAGTGACGATAAAGCCGCGAGAGATTCGCCAGATTCAAGGCGTCGTCCAGTTGTGGCGGAGTATCAGCATTAGGAAGAACCTTTAAATGCTTTGCAAGTCGCGTGAGGTCCTGCAGGCTGAGCCCCAGTGAGGTCGCAAGAGCGCCGTAGTGGTCGCTGAGATTCCCGGTCAGTTGGCCTGGGTCTTCGGGAAACGCCGTATATGGTGAATTAGAGATAGTCCGACCTCGAAACACTTGTGTATATACAGACGGACTGTTAATCGGCAAATCGTCGGTATAATCACGGTACTGTTTAGTGTCTATGTCGCCCCACCAACTCAACAGGCGCGACACAGGGATATTAAGATTTTGCTCCAAACAATGTACCTGCGCGAGTTTTACGAGAAACTCTTCGTTTGCGCTGATGTCGTTGGACGATGCCGCTTTGTTACCGAGCGGCGGCTTAAATGCGGTAAGGGCCCGGTCCAGATCCCGCATGCTCCAGCCCAATCTTCGCCATAACCTCACAAAGCGCACGATCCGCACCGCCGCATCCACGTCGAAACCTTCCAGCTTGAGTTTGTCCGTCTCACACGTGTCCGGATTTGCGGCGTCGGTTGAGATAACACTGAGTTGTCGGCCCGTAGACGCCATCGGGTTGATGAAGTAGGTGTCTAAGAGATCAAGCAGCTCCCGGTATGTTAAATGCGACTGCTGAAGCAGCGCGTCGATGCGCCCTCCGATCACCTGTATCCAATTGCCGGTCAGGGCGCCGGTGTTGTCAGTAGGGTTTGGGATGGAACCGCTCTCTTGAGAGAAGCCCCACAGATTCCAGAGCCCTGGGGCGGCGCCGTTTGGTTGTCCGGTTGTTTCTCCAGTGATGATTTTAGCTTCGTCGATACCTATTTCTAGTTGCGCGCAGCCCCACTCAAAAGAATTGAGAATGTCGCTGCGGTCGCCGGGCCGAAACACTTCCATTAAACGGCCGCGAGTAACATCAAAATGCTTGAGATAAGAGTCGGCCACCTCCATCGGAAGGTCGAACGGCGCCGACCACGGAAACACTTGGGCCCGGATGACGTCGTAGGCGCGGTCATTGATGTACTGTGGCTGCGCGCCTCGTTCTTCGGCGGATCCTTTCGTTTGCCTCCCACGCGTGACGAGTTTCACCGAGCCGTTTTCGGCGCGAATCGTGTAAGTAAACGCGGGCTCGTCAATGGTCCACAACTCGCCAAGCTTCACAACCTCGATTTGAGCGTCATTTGAAAGAGTCGCAAGCGGCGTGGGGATCGACAGCGGCGGCGCAGAATTGGCTTGCTTCAACTGTTGAAGATTTCGGCCGTCAAGCGCCGAAATCGAACTAACAGGCAGAGTGGTATTTGCGACAAAAGCGGATAAGGGCGCGACAGTATCCTCCAGTATCTCATTGACGAGGTCAACATAAGGGAGAGGCGTATTTGTGTTCTCGCACGTGAGCTCGATCTCTCCTAAATCCGGCCTGCGTTTGAACAGTCTGTCCTTTAATGTCGGATTGGCCGGCTGCCGGTTCCATAGGAACTTCAGCAAGTCAACGAAATACGCAGCAGGGCTGTAAACTGACCGACAGTCAGCGCAAGAGCAAAAGTCCTGGTTCCCGAACAAAGTAGCCATGTCGGGGACCTGGATTGTGTCGTTAGTTACGGAGTCCGATAGCGTCGCAATCGGCGTTGCCAAGGTATTTACGTAGTCTGATATGACCGCTTGCGCGAGCATGGAATTGTTACTCGCCTGGTCATAAACTCGAATTGCCGCCGCTTCCCCGCCTGGAAGAGTATCTTTCATCATGGCCACGAAATCCCTTGAGCCAATGGAAACAATGCGATTAGCGGAGTCGAGATTTGCCTCCAGCAGCGCGCTGGCCGACGGGATGAAATCAAAGTCGGTGGAACGCGGCACAAGTTTTCTGACACGGTCCAGCCTGAGAAGCTCTTTCTTGAGTACAGGGATTTGGTCCGATTCAATTCCGGTCAAATCGGCGCCGCCGTCGTCTGCAAGGAAAGGGGTCACATAATGCGTATCAAACTCAAAGTTCGGATTATCTTTGAAGAACTGCTTTAAGATCGGACGCGCGGTTTCGGAAACAACAAGCTGGCCGTTCTCAATATCGCGCGCCATCACGGCGCCTGTAAACGACACTTCGAGCGTTTTCACAATGGTTTTGACATAGAGATCGCGCTGTTCGGCGTTAACTCCGTGCTTGGCGGCCAAAGAGTACCAATCAGTACTGTCGAGTGAGGCGAGGTTTCTCAGATCGCCTGGCGTTTCAATCCCGTACTTTTGACGAAGGGTTTGCCCCAATGCGTGATTGTTTTGAGTTAGCCCACCGAGTAAGTAAGTGGTTTGGATAGTCTGAATATCTTTCGATCTAAAACCATTCTCCTTTAGCGAATCCTCCCACTCCTTGCTTAATGTAGGATGCTCCACGTCCGCCTTGGCTATCGAGAGCATTTGGTCGTCAGTGAACAGATCGCCAAACCTATCCTTCAGAGTTGGGGACGCCGGATCAGTGGATGGTTCTTGTTCCTTCGTAAGACGAAGTTGGTAAAGAGCTTCGAGGTAACCACGGATCCCATCGCGGAGGCGATCGGAGATGAAATTGTCTTCAATCGAACGCTCCAGCGCGGACTTTAGAATGGTTGAGTTAGTAAGGAGCAATTCGTTCAGTTTCGTGGACAACCCTTGCCGGAATAGGCCATAGAACAGCTCGGCAGGAATACCATTAGTTTCCCGCTCAAGCTTTGCCGCTTGCGCCACCCAGGCGATGCGGCGCCGATTGAGGCCTGTGTCGCCGGCGAGAAAGGTGATGTCCTGATATTCGTCGTCTTCCCTGATGTCCGTGAGTGACAATCCCTGTAGCAGCGGCTCAAGTATTGCCAGATAGCGCTCGTATTCGGACGGCGCGCGTTCGGTGGATGGCAGGGTTAGATTTATTGTGGTTTTGGCCGGCGCATTGAATTGAATGTCGGAGGCGACGAGTTCACGGCCGCCCGGCTCGCACACCGCTACGCGCAAGTCGGCGGAGTCCTTTTCGGCGCGGCGAAACTGATCTGCGTTGTATTTGATCTCGTATCGCCCCTGTTCATCGGTCGTAACTTCGCCGAGCTTTTCCTCGCTTCGCAGGTCCCTGTCGAACGCGCGCACCATCATCCCGGCTCCAGGCCGGCCGTCCGCATACTGCACCTGCCCTTGCGCCAGGAATTGCGCTTGCGTGGGATCATCGAACGCGCCCAGATCTTCGAGCGTTTTATTGAGGGCGCCAGCCGTCGCCGCGTCCACTTCGCCGGTGGGCTCCAAATGCTGTTGGGTCTGGAACAGTCTGACCAGAGGCAAAGCGCCGTTATCGCCGAAGATCTGTCGCCCGCGTTCGCTGGCCAGCGCGCGCAGGAGTTTCTCCCTGACCGCCGGATCATCGATCTTCAGTCTGTCTTTATCTACCAGGAGGCCGAGCGCGTCTTGTAGGTTAGTGACCTCTTCGCCGGTGTCATTCATCTTCAGTATGGGTGTGATTTTGTGCGGCATGCTGCGGTTTCCTTTCGATTTGACTATCAGGCTGGCTGACGCCCCTCAACTTTACTTGTCTGAATTCGGTTTCCTAATCGTCTGTTTTGTTATTGATACTTCGGAAGCCATTGCGTCTAAAGCTGGTCTTATTATTCAAGCATCCACCGTGGTGGGTTAGCACGAGCCTGACGACGGAGATCTGGGACTTTCGCCCTAGCGCTTTCAAGCTCACGCAACTCTGCCTCGCCTTGTAGCTGCCTCGCTGCGCGCACGTCGGACCCCTCGATAGCCCTGCGAAGCGCTCTGATGGCGCCAGTTTTGTCTTGCGCGCGCGCCAACTCCGCCACGACGCCTTCATTGATCTGCCCCTGTTCTAGGAGAGCGTCGACGATCACGTTACGCCTTCCGGGGTCGTCGGCTAACACTTTTTCGAGCTGCTTTTCTAGTTCGTTAATCCTCGCTCTCACGGCTGCTTCCTCGGCGGAAAGAGCAGGGGATGCCATCTTCATTGTGTTGGTGACGAGAGGCTTTCCCTTTAGCCCGAAGTTAGTAGTCGAAAGATTGCGGAGCCCTACTTCAGTGAGAACGACCGTTCCCGCCGTGATCGTGCCGCTGACAACCTTGTCGAACGATTCATCCGCCGAGAGTGTTCTTGTGTTCAGCGTATCCTTCTCACGAAGACCTTCGACTATGTTTCTTGTTCCGGTCACATCACCCGCAGTCATGCCCGCTGCCATTGCCCCCTTGACGATAGGATTGAGATCCGAGAGGGCAGGACTACTGGACACGGCGTCGTAGTTTCCCGCGCCAGTCCACCCAATAGACCATCCGCCAAGTGTCATAATATTTAGGACATGGTCCTCCCATGTCGCCTCCCGACGCGGTTGGACGTTCTTGAATTGCTGGAGTTTGACGGTATGTATGGCATTGCTTACTTGATCGTTGACTTCACCGCGCATTATTTTCGCTTGAAGCCATGGTGGGAGTTGGCGAAACACATCTGGGCGACTCTGATTGCCATTAGTGTCAATTTGATTTATTGGATTGTCTTTGACAAAACTGTACAAGTTTGGACCATCAACAAGCTTGTTCTGATCGTTACTCGTCCATCTCCCTAACCAAAGCGCGTAGTACCGCGCCGAGTGATAATTCAAACCGCTCTCCTCATCCCTCTCCATCCCTGTATACCGATACCGTTTCAACTTTACTTCCGCCGCATTCGGCCCGGACTGATAAGCCGTCGTGCCATATGGATGGTATTCCTCGAATGAGATCACATCCGCATTCTCATCCAATTCCACCGTGGATGAACCGAGGTGATTGCTCAGGGTATAGCGATAGAGATTGCGCTTGCCGAGTTCGGTACGATCTGTTTCAAGGACTTGATCCACCATCAGCAGGCGCTGCTCGCCGTCGAAGAGATGCAGCGTCTCAATCTCTTCTTTCAGCGCGCCGTTACGCGTGCGCCGATACCATTCCAGTCCGCCGAGGTAGAATCGTTCTTCAACGATACCGCCCTGTTTTAGGACGCGCTTGCGGGTTCGCTGTTTGGAGGCGTCATAGCGATACCAGGCTTGCATTGAACTATTTGTACAGTCATCCGGATCGTTGCCTTGGCTGGCAGGCGCGCGAGAGATGTAACGCAGGCTCTCGGCGTAGTCCCAGTCCATTGCAGGCAGATGTGGCATCGATGTCATGCTGCCGTGAGCATTGTAGCCATAGCGATAATCGAGCGTTGGCGCCGTGGCGTACCGATTCGCCGGCGCGGCGCCCATTCCGGTCGATATAAGGCGATTGCTATCGGTGGCGTATTGATATTGGCGCGTCCAACTATTGGCGCTGTCGGCAATAGCGGTGTGGCTCATCACAAGAATATTTCCGACACTGTCGTAAGTGTACCGCTGGATGTAATTGCGCCAGGCTTTGGAATTATTCGCGCCGTAATCCACACGATAAGGACAGTCGTTCCAGTTATCTGGAGCGCCAAAATTGAGCTGACCGGCGTGTTCACGTCCAGTGGCCTCAATCAGCCGGTAGAGCGCGTCATAGACATAGCGCTTCCGAGGTTCGATGACGGCGTTGTTGAAAAATTCGGTTGGGACGGCGGCGTCGAATATCTCGGTGATGGCGCCGCTGGGGTCATAGGTATAACTGAGGTTCTGCAGGATCGGCTTATTAGGCCGTGTTGAGACCAATGTCAACAACCGGAAAGTCTCAGGGTCGTAGGTGTAATCGGTGACGACACCGCTGCCGAAGCGGATGCGGAGTCTTTGCCCCTTGGCATTATAGGTTATGTTTTGGATGGCGTGTGTCGTATTTCCGCCGTTGCGCCCTGTCGGCGTTTTGCTTGCGCCCACGGTCAGGTCTTCGCGTTCGAGCAGGCCGCGCGTGTTATAGATTGGCTCATACACCGCTACGGGTTTAGTTTCCCGATGCCAGTTATACTGCAGCGTCATGCGGTTGAGCGCGTCGTATTCGGTGATCTGGGTGAATGTCTCCGGCGTCAGGAGATTGCCCGGCTCTTGATCGAGCGGCAGTTGGAGGACCGCCCGCCAGTCGGTGTCCACGTCGTAATCGTCGGCTAGCCTCCGAGTGACGCGAAGGGCGGCGCCTTTGAAATCGAACTCCTGGTTGGTAACTACACCGCTCTGGTCGAAGCTGCGATAGGGTTTTCCTCGCCGATTGTTTGTCTTGTCGCCAGTTGCGCCCTCGCCGTATTGCGTGAATCCGACGACGATCCAGTCAGAGTGGTCCGGGTTCTTGAGTTCCAGTGTGGTAGGGCGATGCAACTCATCATAATTGGACATAAGCCAGGCGCCGCGACTGTCCCACGCAAACATCGGCTTGCCGGCGGCGTCGTTGAGCGTCCAGCGGTCGTCTGCGTCCATACTGTGCTGGAAGAGCAAATTGCCGGCGATGTCATAACAGGGAACGCTGCTCGCGGGCGTCTCCTCGATCTTCGCCTGATCGGGCTCATCGCCTGCGCGCGTTGGCTTGATCGGCGTGATGTATTGCATGACCAGATTTCCACGCGCGTCGCGTATCCATAGCTGTTTGCCCTCGGCGTCAAGCTTCGTGAAGGTCAGATATTTTTCGTCGCGCAGACCGCCCGCCCCATCGTCGACTCTGTTATGAGCCACAGAGATGACCTCGCGGCCCAGGCTGTCCAGAATTGTGAGCGCCGGCGTGTTGGCATGCGCCTCTACCAACTCCGCGGCGCGCGCATTTTGCGCGCTGTTGAATTCGGCAAACCTCGGATGTGTCGGATCTTTCCGTCTCTTGTACCAGTCGCTGCGCTTTAAAGGGTCGGCATCGAACGCCGTATCATTCTGATCGAAGGTTCTGTCGTGCCAGGGCGAAAACTCGACGCGGCTGAATGAGCCGTCGGACATCTCGGTGCGAATGAGCCTGCCGGGCGCGTCGTAGTACATAATGGGCGTAACGCCTATTTCACTCGTCGCCTCTTCCTCATCGAGACGGTGCTCGTTCTGGCTGAAATACGGTTCGTACTGTTTGACCGGCTTGCCTTTGTTGTTGAGGATCGTCTTGCCGCTGGCAATCCAACGCAGTGGCGGATGTTCGCTAGTGTCGATCGGATCGGGTTCGGCCTGCGCCTTCTTCACCAACACCGCGCCCAATCCATCCGAATATTCAACCGCCACCTGAATCTTTAACTCTTCGCCGTCGAGTTGGTTCAGGTGTTTCTCTCGCAAAATTCCGCAAGCGCCTGCGGGGCGATGACCGTATGTGATCTGCCCGTTTTCCAACTTTTCGCCGAATTCATACACGTAACGAGCAGTCGCATTTCCCAACCATTGATCGCGCGGAACAGTCACGTCATAGGCTTGAGTAAAAAACGCTTCGACTTCATCCGCAGTTAGTTCTGTGCGCAAGTTCGTCAGGTTGTCGCCGGACTCGGCGCGGTTCTTTCCCATGACGGCGGAAGCGATTGGCATTCCGAGGATGTCGAACGCGACAGCGCTGTAGTTGTCGTTTGGATCCTTCATTTCGCGCGGGGCCAACATGCGAAAGTCAAAATCCTCGACCGTCACAGTGTTGCCCATCGGATCGCTGCTGGATTTAAGGAAGAGGTAGTAATCTGTGTCAAACCGCAGGGTTGTGACGTTGCCGAACGGATCAGCATAGCGCTCCGGCAAGTAGAAGTGTTGAGCGGCATTTGCATTGAACCCGGCAATGCCTGAGCGCATCCAATACTCACCTGTAGTATCGATGCCTGGCGCGGAGAAGAGCGCCGCCAGGTCGGCGCCGCTCAAGTAACCGCTGATACCGGGGTCATCGAGCTTCCCACGGGCGAATGCGCCGTCCGCATCTGCCGTATCCAGCTTATCGCCGAAGACGTCTTTGATCAGTTCTTCGGTCAGCGCCAGCTTATAGTTCTCATATGGAATGCCGAGGCGGTTGATCTTTCGTGGCTCGATCGCGCCTGTCAACGATTCGTCGAAATAGATCGTGCGCGCGTGTTCGACGAGGCGCATTTCCGGCTCCGAGCCTGATGGGACCTGTTGATAAGGAATAGCTTCGACGTCAATGACATCCGCCGGATCGATGCTCTCCGGGGGCGGATACTCTTTGCTCAGACGCAGACGACGCAACTCATCAATCGAAAAATAGAGATCGTCGCGACGATCCGCAGTTGCGGCGTCGCTGGCGTCTTCAGCCTTGATTCCGGTCAATTCGAAAGTCTTGACCTCCCACGGCAAACAGACCCGGTAGTCGTCATCTTCATTTATAGTGTTCGTGTAGACCGATTCGGAGTAAGCGAGATGCAATTCGGTCTGGACGTCGGCGATCAGATCTTCGGCGCCTGCGGGAAGCGATGGGTCAGTGTGCCTGCCCAACCGTGGATAGACGACCGCCACCGCCTGCAACACATGGCCGAATTCATCGGTCCTGAGATTAAGCGTATGGGCGATCCGGGGGTCGGGAGTCGCGTCCTCGGCGGTCAAATCGAGTTCATAGTGGTAAGTGATCGCCTCGCTCTCGGTCGCCAGAAACACGGCATGCCGGTTCGTATCCTTCGGCTGCAGGCGCTCAATGTGGCAATTGTGATATGCGGTGGAGAAGAGTTTGACCGGGCGCTCTTCGCCCGCCTCCAGCGCATCCACGTCGAGTTCATAGACCTCCTGACGCAGCGGCATTCCCTTACATGCCCGGAGCGCTTCTCGCCACTCATCTGCAGTGAGGTCCTGGGCGTTTAGATCAGGTTCCGGCAGATCATTTTCCTCGAACTCCCCGAGGACGTTTGTTTCGCCGGGCCGAAGTTCCTCGAACCAGTTCGGGAAGTACTCGTGCTTGAAATGGGAGAGGATTCGATCCTGGTCGAGAAAAGCCCCGGTGTGGAACCAGGAGACAGTCTTGACCGGCGGTTGGTAAAGCGTTTGGTCGTCTGTGATGTAGGGACTTGCGGTGGCGCCTTCGACAAAGATCCCAAACTTCTCAGTGTCCACCTGTTCGACGCGACCAAAACCGCGGAATTCGCGCTCGACGCCGTCGAAATACCCATGGTGGTAGCTGTAGGTGTTCGCGAAGCGGGCGTTCCGCCACTTGTCGAATACAGTCACCTTCTCGACACAATGGACCGGAAACGGCAGCCGCGTGACCCATGGCTTCTCGTCGAGTTTGTCCTGCAGATAGAACCTGGTGGACGGCGCGTATTGAACCTCGGTTTCGGCGCCAAGGTTGTTCCTGATCTTGACGAGCAGGTGCGGCTTTTGCCCGCCCATCAGATCAACGTAAAGCATTTGCCGCCGCGCATCGCCTGGCAGCGGCGATGACCAGACGAGGCAGGCTGTCCCATTGCCGAGCAGATCGAGTACGGTAACTGATGAAAGATTGTCTGTCCGGGGAAAGAGTTCGAGCTTTTGCGCGTCGCTCCAGCCATTGCCCGACTGATTGAAGTAGAGGCGAATCCCGTCATCATGCAGATAGATGATATCGGTCACGCCCGAACCATCAATGTCCGCCATCCGGACGCGCCGCTGATCGAACAGATCGGGCGCGTCGAACCAGGGTGAGTTGTCCATCGTTACCTTAGCGCCGAAGCGCCCAAAGCCCAGATTGGGCCAATAACAGACGGCGCCGTTGCGGATTCGCACGAGGTCGGTCAGGCCGTCGCCCGACAGATCGGCGAGATAGATCGATTGCGTGCCATCTGCGAAGACGATGGCCGGCCCTTTCTCTTCGTCCCATGGCTTCGAGACGCGCTCGGCCGGACCGAACCCCTCTTCGCCGAGCGAGGGATGCCAGGTGAACGCTTCATCCTCCGTGATGAGCGCGTCTGCATGACCGTCGCCGTCGAGATCTATGAATTTCAGGTTTGGGTCACGCGCGCTGCGATTCAGCCGTGCGCTGAAGGCGCAGAAGGTGTTCCAGCCCGCGCCCTCATCGTGTTCGTAGAAACCCGGCGTCGAGGCGTCGAGCAAGACTAGGTCAGGTTGCCCATCGCCCGCCAGGTCCATGAACTGGGCCTGCCCGCCTGCGCCTCCTGACATTGATGCATTCGGTTTCGCGCCAACAAGCTCGATCGGCGCGAATTTCGCTCGCGCGCGCTCAACCCCGTTCTCTTTCATCGGCCCGTTCTCTTTTATCGGATTGATGGGGCCGAGGTTCCGCTTGTAGAACCAGCCCCCGGCCTGTTCTGTGAGGATGCCGGAAAGGCCCTCTCCGTCGAGGTCGATCCATTGATAGTTCTCGCCGTCGATCCCATAGGGCAGGTTATCCAAACTTTCAGAGTCTATTTCGTGAATGGTCTCATCGATGTTTGCGTCCGTGTATTCGAATTCCAACGGCGGCAATGATCGCCGCAGATAGGCGCCGCCCTGCCTTTTGTAACCGGATTGCGTGACCGAGCGCAGGAACGAAAAAATCGGATTGCTGGGATCGGTCGGATTCTGTTCGTAGGAATAGTTGAAGTCGGTGGACCGGACGAGACAATCAGCGCCGACCTCCGCCTCCGCCGGAAAGTGGTGAAACATCAGTACGCGCTGGCACAGGCGATACGTGCGGACTTCGAACCCGGCCCGATATGAAGAGAATGGGTCATTCCGAACGATCCACTTCTTCGACGGTTTTACCGTAGCGTCTACAACCTCGTGACCGTCCGTGTTCCTTGGCTGTGGCGTGTAATGGCCTTCTTCGTAATCGAAGACCACTTCAAACATCCAATGGTCCGAATGGTCGTCCCCGTCGGTATCCGGAGGCGCAGGCCACGCCTCGCCGGCGAGGAGTGTCGGTAAATAAGGGTTGCGGTTGCCGTAGAGAATGCGCTTGAGATACCGGTTAGCGGACCTCAACCGATCCGTCTTCTGGCCCCGGTTGCGTTCGTGAGCCAGGCTGAGGTCGACGTTCTCTCCGTCCTCGGATAGATACCGGTATGAGATGACGTTTCCTTTGTCATCATGGCTCTCACAGATCAGCCAGCTGAAGATGCGCGTCGGGTCTTGTGGATCGAAGATGCGGCTTTCTTGCGTTCGGCCGTACCATGTCGTGACATTGTCTCTTGAGATTGAGCGCCAGAAGTTGTCCTGCGGGTCGTCCTCGTTGGTCCAGCGTTCGATTCTCGCGAACAGTCCTTCAATCCGTGGGCGATAGCGCTTGACAATGTACGTCTTGGCATCAACCGTCCTAGGCGGGACGGGGTCTTGTTCCCAGCTCTCGTTTCGTTTCACAAGAACGGGAACGAGGTCCTCGGCGCTGGAAAGAATAAAAACATCCAACTTTGCGTGATCGTCATACCGCGGCAGCCCCTTATCGGTTTTTCGTGTTATTGCGGGCAACGTGAGATTCCAGCCAAAGCCGAAGGGCCCGTTGCCGCCGCCGGAGTCATAGGAAAGGGTAAGTTGAGGGCCAAAGCCGGAACGTCCCGTCGAGGCTGCGATCGGAACGCTCATCGATCCCGTCCCCGTAACCGGGTTAGCGGCGAACTTCTCGCCCATGCCACGAATGGCGCCGCCACCTTTTGGTAGTGAGATGACAGGAGGAGTAACCAGGCCCTCATCTTTATCATTCTGATTTTGTCCTGGCATTTGATCTTTGGCTGAGCTTTCATTTCCCGGATTCAATGGTCGCACACTCATATCGATCGGTTTTCAATTTGGCGTACGGGATCAGCAGCCCGTGGCGCCTACCGCCACGTTCCATCAGGACCCAATCATGAACGCGAAATTTCAGGCTGAAGGGGGCCACACGTTTTCCATTTTCTATAAAATTGTTTTGCAATAGAATGGGCTCTCCTCAAATTCAGTCGGACGGGTCGATCTCGGGGATTAGAGGCATAACTCGCAGCGCGCATCGGGAGGGCCAGTGACCAAGACGCCGCAGACAGAGGTGAGCCAGTTGCTCATTAAGTGGGGGAGTGGCGATCGGGAGGCTCTTGATCAACTGATGCCGCTCATCTATGGCGAATTGCGCCGGCTGGCTCGATGTTATCTCCGCCGAGAGCGGCCCGACCATACGCTTCAGACTACCGACCTGGTCCATGAGGCCTACCTGAAACTGATCGACCAGGAACATCAACACTGGCAGAACCGCGCCCATTTCTTCGCCATCTCGGCGCAGTTAATGCGCCGCATTTTAGTGGATTACGCTCGAGCGCATCGGGCGGCGAAGCGTGGGGGCGATCATCTCAAGTTGACCCTCGCTGAGGTTGATGAGGCGACGGATTTATGCGGTCGGAATAACGCCGATTTAATCGGGCTGGATGAGGCGCTCAACGAACTCTCGGCGCTGGACCCGCAGCAAAGCCGCGTGGTTGAGTTGCGGATCTTCGGCGGATTGACCGTCGAAGAGACGGCGAAGGTACTGAATATCTCGCCGCGAACAGTCAAACGGGAATGGAGTATGGCCAGGGCATGGCTACGTCGGCAAATCACTAACTAGCGATCTCAGCATCCACAGGTTCTTATGATGACTCCCCCTCGCTACCAACAGATCAAAGAGATCTTTCAATCGGTCATCGAACTTCCGCACTCGGAGCAAGCGGCCCATCTTGACCGCCACTGTTCGGACGACCCGGACCTCAGAAGAGAGGTCGAATCGCTTATCGCCACTCACGGACAGCCCGGAGATTCCATTGAAACACTGGCTGCGGAGGTTGCGGTTAAAATGCTTGCCGGGGACCAATCCGCCTCTCTCACCGGCCGGCAAATAGGGCCTTATCAGGTCATTGACCAGATCGGCCAGGGAGGTATGGGCGAAGTCTATCTGGCGCAGGACGGCAGGCTGGGCCGCCGAATCGCCCTCAAGTTACTGCCCCCACAATTCGCAGGTGATGAGCGCCGGGTGTTACGCTTCGAACAGGAGGCCAGAGCGGTATCGGCGCTCAACCATCCCAACATCATCACCATCTTCGATGCCGGCCATGTTGAGGACATCTATTTTATCGCCACGGAGTACGTCGACGGGCGCACGTTACGCGCGGAATTGGACGAGCGCGGCAGGCTGCCTGTCAAGGAGGCCATCAAAATCGCGCTGCAGATCGCCGATGCTCTCACAAGCGCGCACAGGGCCGGCATCGTGCACCGCGACATCAAGCCGGAGAATGTCATGCTGCGGCGCGATGGCTATATCAAAGTGCTTGATTTTGGTCTGGCGAAATTGGCCGAAGGCATGCCGCCCGATCATTTCGTGGCAGGAACGCCGCTGCCATCCAATTCATATTTAAGCCAGGCCGGGACGGTATTCGGCACAATCAAATATATGGCGCCGGAACAGGCTCGAGGCCAGGCGGTGGATGCGCGGACCGACGTTTTCAGCCTCGGGATTGTGCTCTACGAAATGCTCACAGGACGGCTACCTTTCGCCGCCGCAACTGGCGACCATATCCAGACGCCGCCCAACGCCAGGCTGTTTTCGATCAAGCAGTTGGCGCCGGAACTCCCCGCCGAATTGCAGCAAGTAATACAGCAGGCGTTGGCCGAAGAACGGCGCTTGCGCCAGCAGACGATAGATGAGTTCGCGAATCAACTCAGGCTAATAGCCGAAGATCTGCAATTCAGAGACCGCCTTGGCGTCCCCGACGAGCCGCCAACTGCGGTCGCGAAAGCCTCCCGGAGGAGCGCCAAAATTTCAGTACGGATGTCGCGTCGCCGTTTCATAGTAATCTGTCTGGTAACAATGGCGCCGCTGCTCGGGAGCCTCTTTATCTGGCGACTGACTAAAACGCGGCGCTCGCCTGCCGCGCCCGCCTCCGAATTCAGCCCGGTAAGGCTGACGCATGATCTCGCCTCGGACACGGCTCCTAGCTGGTCGCCGGACGGAAAGCAGATTGCATTCACCAGCAATCGCGAAGGACAACCGGCTATCTTCGTGATGAATGAGGATGGCAGCGGAGCGCGACGCATCCACAATAGTCTGCAGTTGAGCGATGGGGCAATCTGGCTGCCTGACGGCAGAATCAGGTTTGGCGATGGCAGGTATAGTTACACCATGAAGCCGGATGGAAGCGATCTCGTGCGACTGAATGCTTCCGGGGCGCTCTCGCCTGACGGCCGGCGGATACTCAGCCAGAAAGAACTGATCCCGGGAGATGGGAACAGCTCCGAACTGTTTGTCGCCAATGCTGACGGACGTAACCCGCGCCGTCTGACCCGCAATGCAATATATGAAGCTGATCCAGGATGGGGCCCCGATGGCAAGAAGATCGCCTTCACATGTTTTCCGGATGGCGGCTGGCCCAAAGGCTCGATCTGTATAATCAACGATGACGGCAGTGGGCTGACACGTTTGACAAATGAGCCACTCAAAGCCGCAAGCCCGCTCTGGTCCCCGGATGGAACCAGAATAGCCTTTGCTGTTACAGACGACCAGAAGGCCATCTACATCATGAATGCTGATGGTCGCAACCAATTGAAACTCACAGACGTTGCGACCGATCTAGTTGGATTTGCGTGGTCGCCCGATGGAAAGAAGGTCGCTTACGCGACCGATTACGAAGGCAACTTCGAAATTTATGTAATCGATACAGATCCCAGTCACCAAACCAATCTTACCCATCACCTGGCGGAAGATACCTCGCCGCAATGGTCGCCGGACGGAAAGAAGATAGCTTTTATCAGTAATCGCGATGGCAAATCAGCCCTCTACATGATGAATCCCGACGGCGGCGGACAACGGAGAATCCTCGATGACATAATTGACCAGGAGATCAGCTGGTCGCCGGATGGGCGACGCTTCATATTCGTCAGAAAAGATACAGACAATAATTATGACCTTTATCTGGCGAATGCGGATGGCGGCAATATCGTTCGCTTAACAAGCGACGCCGCGAAAAAATATTGCCCTCGATGGTCGCCTGATGGAGGAGTCGCCGTCTTTAGCCAGGACCGGGATGGGCGTTATCAGTTATATGCTATCGACCTTGAGAGTAGAGCCATAGCGCGGCTTTCAGATTCACAGGAGCACGAGTGGCAGAATTCATTCTCCCCAGACGGAAAGCGAATCGTCTTCAGCCGCAGCCGCGCCCGAGGCGTGCTACGGGATATCTGGGCCATGGACTCTAACGGCGGCGATTCTCGAATTGTGGCTGCGGCGCCCGGCGCCGATGAGTTCACCAATCCCTGTTTTTCGCCGGACGGCCGCCGGATCGCTTTTCAGAGATTTGATATTGGCGTGAGGGTGTGGGACATCTGGATTATGAGCGCGGACGGCGGCGCTCAAACGAGACTGACCTTCGCCGGCGGCCGCTCTCCAACCTGGTCTCCCGATGGGAAGCGAATTGCGTTCACAAGCAAACGCCGGACGGGTAACGCGGAGATTTATGTGATGGACGTCTCGCCTACCGCCGGGCTGCAATGAAAGAGAAATTGGTTTATTCTCGCGCCTTCTTATGAGCGCAGGACGGTGTGTTAATACAACTATCATCGAGCATTAACCTGGTCACAGGGACCTTATTGATAATATGCGACTCGATGATCTCTGCGACGTCTTCCGCCTTCACCCCTCCATACCAGACTCCTTCGGGATAGACGACTACTGTTGGACCGTGTTCACATTGGTCAAGGCATCCCGCCCGATTAGCTCTTACAATTTCTTTCAACCCACGGAGAGACAGCTCTTTTTTGAAGGCCAATTGCAGGCTTCCCAGCCCCTCCGGATCACAGCATCCACGCGGATTGTCGGCTGGACGCTGATTGACGCAGATGAATATATGATGTTCATATTTTGACATAACAATTTATCTTCAAAGTCTGCATCACTTTTTTGCTATGCGTCAAGCGCCTTACCTTACCAGTCATTGCGATTTGAGTTCGAGCATTGACGTTTTCGTGCGCGCGATCTGGCTTTCTCGAGGTTCATTCGCGCCCAGGAAGCCACACACCTGCGATAAATCAATCACTTAAGCTGCAGCGCAGCTTGTGGCCCGCGAGATGCAATACCAACCAGCGAACCCCTGGGACGCAGTTGCTATGGTGGCATTGTGGGACTCAGGCTAAGGAGAACGAGGAGAAAAAAATGACTATCAAATCTATCAAAACAACCGGACTTTCATTCGCTTTTGCCGCTGCGTTCTTAATTGCCGCCGGCGCCGCCAACACATCAAGCGCTTTCGCCCAGGTTCCGCAACGGTTCGACCACGACCGCGACGGTCGTGTAGACACTCGCTGGGAGCGACTCGAAGAGCGGAAGGGTTTCAATGACGGGCTGGTCAAGGGGAAGGTGGACGCGCTCTCGCATCGCAAGTTCAATCCGGTCATTCTTCAACGTCGCTTTGTCGGCAATGACTACCGTGAGGGGTTCCGCAAGGGCTACGCGCAGGCGTATTACCAGTTCGCAAAGAACAACGGCCATTATTACGGTCGCGGCTACTAAACCGGACAAGACTCAGGCTCCATTCAAGAAGGCCCGCCGATCTCTCGGCGGGCCTTCTTGTTTCAAGTGAACCGTCTGTCTGGATGTGACAATCAATGGGTCCACGGGCGGACCCATTGATGCCAGCCTGGCCGATACCCCGCAAGCGTGACAGCCCCCTGATCCCCAGCAGGGGCTTACCACTGCCTAGCCGGCGCCCGCACAGGATAAAGTTACGGGCACGACCCGAACGACGAAGGTCTGATCGCTTAGCCAACACCTGCGCAGATACGCCACTGCGTTTGACAAGTGTACGGCTAAAACATAACGGCTAGTCTCGACGCATCGAGCCGACGAGAGACAGAATTGACCAAGTCAGGTAGGGCATCACCTATCCTACCTGGCTTTGCTGTTAGTGCGGCTTGCGGCCAGTGTAAAGTGATTGTGCAATTACGGCGCCGGATTGACTTTGTCTTGGACACAGACATGCTCCAGCTTTTTCGTAAATTTCATGATTGCGGTTAAGTCCATTGAACTCTGTGAGGCGCAAGGAAATGCCCAGTGTGGCGATGCTGTGGGGCATTTCGCTTTGAGGCGGAGCATGTCCCGAAATACCCCATAGTTTGGGCGCCAGACACGTCCCAAAATGCCCCACAGGTTATTCCACGCTTCGCAAGTGGGTACGCGCCGCTTCCAGCGCGCAGTCTCGGCAGGAGGCGCATTAAGAAGCAATGGGCCGTCTGACCGAGACTGCGCGCTGGAAGCGGCGCGTACCCAGGTTGTCGCCAATCGGCGTATTGATTCCAATAGGTTTTATTTGGACAGTCTTCATAAAACTTATCGTGGAGTATGGACAACAAACGATTCCTGGAAGAAACCGGCGCCGATTAAAAATATGTTTCAGGTTTCGAAATAGCAGTGTGACAGCGTGAAAGCATGTTATTGTGATTAAGAATCACTTCAAGATAGAACAATGTCAGATCACTTTATCTTTTTGATGGGCAAGTACGAGGCCCGTGTCCCGAAAGATCTGCTCTATGCGCCAAATCACATGTGGTTTCGAGCCGAGGGGGACGCATACAGAGTCGGTTTCACCGCTTTCGCCGTTCGGCTATTACAGGATGTTTACTTCCTGGACTGGATCGTGGAGCCGGGCGATGTAGTTGCGGCGAAGCAGGAGATCGGAGAAGTTGAAAGTTCGAAAGCAGTTTCGACGCTTCACGCGCCATACGACGGGACGCTGCTGCGATTCAACCGTGAGCTGATGAAAGATCCGACGGCGATCAATGTCGACAACTACGGCGCAGGGTGGCTCTTCGATTTCGAACCGAAAGACGCCCTCTTGCTGACCGCCGAGGACTACATCCGTCGCCTCGAAGGAACGTGGGATGAGACGCAGCGCCAGATCAAGGGGCAAATGAATGACTGAGACAAAAATGTCTCGATCACACGCTTTGACGAAACAAGAACCTGGATTCTTCAACGGTAGGATCATAGTATTTCGCAATGACAACAAAAAGCATCACCGTCGTCCTCTCACAGACTCGAAGCAAGAACCCCGGCAAACGGCGTCTCGAAGAAGAGATCGCCACCGCGTTGTTGCTCGAACCGGGGATTGAACTCGCCGTAACGCCGAACGTATACGACCTTTCTCCCGGCGACACGGGCTTGCTTTACCTCAGCTCCGTGAAGGGCCATTTGATTCTTCTCTCATGGCAATATCCGAGGGCCACGCACTGGCTGCTGGATCGGAATGGAATCAGCGGGAAAGAGGGGGTCACCATGCTGAAAAGCCTTGGCGAAGAGGACGATGAAGATGCGGGCGACGAGGTTGAAGATGAGTATCGGGGAATTGGCCCGGTTGAAATGCCCGACCGTAATATTTTTTGTCTGGATCTTCGCGCCTATGATGACGCCGGCGTATACGTAGATGAGATCAAGAGAATCGCCAAAGAATCTTCGGTCAAGCTCGTCCCGCTCACCGGACTGCTGACAGATTCAGATCAGAGCGACTCGAAACCGGATCTATCCCGACTTCTTTCGGAGCCGGAGAAGAAGGGCGACGGCCCGGTCGTTTTGGGAGAGCCGAAGGACAATCGCTGGTACCCGGTAATTGATTACAGCCGATGCACGAACTGTTTGGAGTGCATCGATTTTTGTCTCTTCGGCGTATACGGGATCGACCACAGGGACCGAATCCTGGTTGAGAATCAGGATAATTGCAAACGCGGTTGTCCCGCCTGCAGTCGCGTCTGTCCGCAGAACGCCATCATCTTTCCAGAACACAAGACGCCGGCCATCGCCGGGGCTCCGGGAGAGGGCCCCGGCGGTTTGAAGATCGACCTCTCCAAGCTTTTCGGCGCCCCGAACGCGATTGAATTGGCCGCGATGGAACGAGATATTGAACTGGTCAAAGACGGCCGCGCCGCCGTGGGCCTCAGTGTGGGGATCCCTCGACGTCAGGCCGGCAAGACGGACACTGAAAAGGACGACCTCGACAAGCTCATGGATGAGTTGGACAGTTTGGACATTTAGGCGATCGCATACTCCCCCGAGGCTTTAGTTGGAGATTAGCAAGGCGGGATTGGTTGCAAGCATTATGAAGATAGACGATGTGTCAATACGATTTGCAACCTCGGATGATTTAGATTTTGTACGGCAAGACGCCTTCATCCCGATCAAGATCGTTGAACGCAAGATTGATCAAGGGGAGGTCATAGTCGCTGAGTGGAAAGGTGAATTGATCGGTTATATGCGACTTGAATATCTGTGGTCTTTGATTCCTTACATCGCACTGATCAGTATAACCCCTGAATATCGACGCCGAGGAGTTGGCAAGGCAATACTTCGTTTTACTGAAGCGTTCCTGCGTGAGAGAGGGCATAATGCGCTTTACAGTTCATCACAAGCGAATGAATCGGAGCCGCAAACTTGGCATCGTCACGTAGGATTTGAAGAGTGTGGCATCATTGCCGGAATCAACAAAGATGGGATAGGTGAAATATTCTTTCGCAAGCCCCTTAAGTAACATCGGCAAGAAGTCTAAAGGTGGGGCCTCGGCTCCTTATAAGCGGCTATAGGAGGCATATTTGGCGACTCGTGGATACCCGGTGGTGTTAACTGCGGATCGAACCCTGATGGCGGATTACCCTGTTTTATTCGACGGGATGATGGGAACGATTCAGACCACGATGGTGCCTGAGTCGATCATGCGAAATATTATCGCGCCTCCCCTGCCCTCGGACGGGCTGGCCGCTCGCAAGGCGCCGCTTGGATTGCGCCGAATCGAGGCCGCGCTGCTCGGCGACGGATTCCGTCGCGAGGACGTTATTCTTTGCACGCCGGAAGACCTGGATAAATGCGTCGGCCCGAGGACCAAGATCGTCGCGGTCTCTTCCTCCGACCCGCTCGGCCGCGGAATGTCGAACAGCACGATGTCAGACATGGCCGGTGGAACGCTCTACACGCACACCTGGTACAAGCGAATGCTTCTTCAACTCAAAGAGAAGAAGCGGACACAACCATTCAGGATCGTGGCGGGAGGCGCCGGCGCCTGGCAGTTGGCTCAAAATGAAGCGGCGCGAAACAGTCTTGGAATCGACACAGTGGTCGATGGCTACGCCGAAACGCAGGTCGCCCCCTGGTTTCATGAATTGATGGACGGCCGTGAACTGCCGCCTATAGCCAATTCACGGAGCTCGAATGAAAACGAGATCCCGGCGATTTGCGGTCCGACTTCGATGGGAGTAGTCGAAATCAGCCGCGGCTGCGGCAAGGGCTGCCAATTCTGCACGATCGCGACCGAGCGAATGATTCACATCCCGATCGATATTGTCGCCTCCGACGTCGAGCGGAACGTCGAACGAGGAGTAACTTCGATTTGCGCCCTTAGCGAGGATTTCTTTCGTTATGGAGGCTCGTCCCGTTTGCCGGTGAACCCGCCCGTATTGAAAGAGCTGATCCGCCGCCTTCGAGAAGTCAAACCGCTCAAGCTGATTCAGATCGATCATGCCAACGTTATCTCGGTCGCCGAATATTCCGACGATGATCTGCGCGAAGTTCATGACTTGCTTGTTCAGGGGCAGCGCCACGAATATCTCTGGGTGAATCTGGGCGTCGAGACCGCCAGCGGAGAATTGCTCGATATGAATCAAAAGGGCGGCAAGATCCGCCCATTCAACCCGGCGGAGTGGGGCGAGCTTTGCGACCAGCAAATTCGCCGGTTGATCAAAGCCGGTTATTTTCCCCTGGTCAGCTTGATCATGGGACTGCCGGGAGAAACGCCCGAGGACGTCGCCAAGACCGTCCGATGGATCGAGAATCTCTACCACGAACGGCTGGTGATCTTCCCGATCTTCTACTCCCCGGTCATCCCCGGGCTGGGCCGCCACTTCACGATCGAAGAGATGACGCCGATGCATTGGCGGCTCTTCCGGCTCGCTTATAACCTCAACTTCAAATGGATTCCCAAGATGTACTGGGATAATCAAACGGGCGCTGGGGCTAGTCTGTTCAGACGATTGTTCATTCAGTTCACCGGTCAGTTTCAAATCCTGCAATGGAAGATGCAGTTCATTCGAAAATCCGGCAGGTTGTTCGCCTAAATCGAACTATGGCCACAGAGACACCGCAGACACAGAGATGGACAGAGAGATATCTATTTCTCTCTGTGTCTCCGTGGCTCTGTGGCTGATTCAATTCAGATATGACTGCAAGCGCGAAAATATCACCCGCGATGAAGCAACCTCCGATCGACCGCGAACGGCTCGCCGATGCGTACTCGAAGGCGCGCGCTCATCTGCTGTCTCAGCGGGCGCCGGATGGATTTTGGGTCGGCGAGTTGGCGAGCTCATCGCTTTCGACCGCGACGGCGGTCTGCGCGTTGACTCTAGTAGATCGCCAGCGTTTCGCCGCGCTGATCGGCGGCGGCGCGCGATGGCTGCTCGACCATCAGGCCGACGACGGAGGTTGGGGAGATACGGTCAAAAGCTTCTCGAATATTTCGACCACCATGCTTTGCCGCGCCGCGCTGACGCTGGTTAAGGAAATGGGCGCAACGCCGTCAGAGCTGCTATTGACGCGAACTGATAAAAGCCTGCGGCGGGCAGAGGACTACCTGAACCGCGTCGCGGGCGGTCGAGATCCGGAAACTCTCGCCCGGGCGATTCGCGCGCGATATGGGAAGGATCGCACGTTCTCGGTTCCCATACTCCTCTGCTCCGCTCTGGCGGGGCTGATCGACTGGCGCGAGGCGCCGCCGCTGCCCTTTGAATTGGCCTGTCTCCCGGCCTCCGCCTACAAATGGATGAACCTGCCGGTCGTGAGTTACGCATTACCTGCGCTGATCGGTCTCGGAATCCTGCAACATACAAAGACCAAGCAAAGGATTCCTCTGGGGCGCCAACTCCGTCAGGCGGCCATTCCGCGCGCGCTGCGAAAGCTCGAATCCATACAACCCGTGAATGGCGGCTTTCTGGAAGCCACTCCACTGGTCAGCTTCGTCACAATGAGCCTGGCGGGCGCGGGAAGGTCGTCGCATCCCGTGGTTCAAAAGGCCGTTCAGTTCCTCGAGGGCGCGGCGAGCCCCGACGGCAGTTGGCCAATTGACACGAATCTCTCCACCTGGGTGACAACGTTGTCGATTAATGCGCTCATGGACGCCGGGGACGAACTGCTCGACTCCGCCGGCGCCTTGCGCCGGTGGCTGCTCGATCAACAATACCGCGCGACGCACCCATTCACATCGGCGGCTCCGGGGGGATGGGGTTGGACGCCGCTGCCGGGCGCCGTGCCGGACGCGGACGACACCTCCGGGGCGTTGCTCGCGCTGTGGAATCTAGGCGTGACGGCGGAATCGAGCGGGGCGGCGAAGGCCGGGGTCTCATGGCTTTTAGACCTTCAGAATGGAGACGGAGGCTGGCCTACATTTTGCCGTGGCTGGGGACATTTGCCATTTGACCGCAGCAGCGCCGACATCAGCGCGCACGCGCTGCGCGCGCTCGCCGCGTGGAAGAACGACCTTCAACCCGCCTCTTTTGCAACTGCGGGAGAGATGGAGGCGTATACGCGGAGGGTGGATGGCGCAATCAAGCGCGGCCTGAGATTTCTGGGTCGCGCGCAGCGTTCCGACGGCGCCTGGGTCCCGCTCTGGTTCGGCAATCAACACGCGCCGGACGACGAAAATCCAACATATGGAACCACGCGAGTCCTGACCGCCTATAGGGCTTTGAATCTGATTGAGACCGAGGCCGCCCGGCGCGGACTTATCTGGCTTATCCGGGCGCAGGGCTATGACGGCGGTTGGGGCGGCGCTCCGCACACGCCTTCAAGCGTCGAAGAGACGGCCTTGGCGGTAGACGCACTGCTCGGCTGTGGCGAACTCGCCGGATCGAAGGAAGCCATCGAACGCGGAATTCGATGGCTCGTCGAGCGCGTCGAGGACGGCGGCTTTGTCGATGCGTCTCCGATCGGATTCTACTTCGCCAAACTCTGGTACTTCGAACAACTCTATCCGGTAATTTTTATCACCGGCGCTCTGGGCCGCGCCGTTCAGATCACTTCGACTGAATGGCGAGCATAGGCCAAAACGGTCACTTCCGCAGGAGAACGTCATGTCTGATCTCGTTTCAGCAATCCCGGGGACATCGGCGACTATGGATGTCGCGGTCCAAACTGAAACTTCGGCGAAACCGAAGCTCGGCAGTAAATTGCTCAAGCTGAATCCTGAAACTCAGGAACTGCGCGAGCAAATCCGGGCCGAGGCCTTTCAATACGTCCGCAATATCGATCGCAGCCGGCCCTTGAGCAAAAAAGACCTGGAGGCGCACGCCGGGGCGCTGCTAGAAAGGATGGGACTTGAAAAAGGCTATCTGGGCTTCGCGATGGTCATGCTCGGCAACGGCTTCTGGAAAGAGCAATTCATCTCGATCCCCTTCCATAAACGAATTCTGCTCCTGCCGCACTGCCTGAAACACGTTGAAGCCTGCAGCGCCCATTACGATGAGTTCGGGTTGCACTGCGAAGATTGCGGCGCCTGCTCCATCGGCGATTTCAAGATGAAGGCGGAAAAACTCGGCTACAAGATCATGGTCGCCGAGGGTACGCCGATCGTGCTCAAGGTCATCGTCAGCGGCTATATAGACGGCATTCTCGGCATCGCATGTCTCAATGTGTTGGAAAAAGCGTTCGAGAAGGTCGTTCAGAGTGGCGTTCCCGCCTACGCGATTCCTCTGCACTCCAGTAACTGCAAAAGCACAACGGTGGATAACGATTGGGTGATGGAGGTTCTGGAAACCTATCAGGAGGAACCTGTCGTCAAGACGCGCTCTTACCTCCCGCTCATGCGCGCGGCGAACGACATGTTCGGCGACGAGTTCCCCACCCTCATGCCGAGATTGCGCAGCAAAGCGAAGGACGGCGAGTCGGATTATTCTCGCGATCCCGTCGGGGGCACGGAAGCCATCGCCTACGACTGGTTGTGTAAAGGTGGAAAACGATTTCGGCCCTTTATTACGCTGGCCGCTTACGACGCCTTGCGAGAGGGCCAGGCGATCGCGACTGAGGACGATCAAATCATCACGCTTCCGGATTCCGTCCGTCGAGTCGCCTTGGCGATGGAGGCGTTTCACAAGGCTTCGCTCGTCCATGACGATATCGAAGACAATGACGAATACCGCTATGGCCATCAGACGCTGCATCGCCGGCATGGCGTGTCCACGGCCATCAACATCGGCGATTACCTGCTCGGACTTGGATATCGGATGATCGCGAATGAAGGCGGCAATCTGCCTTGCGAAGCCGTGACGGCGATCCTGAAACGGCTCTCCGAGGCGCACGTCAAGTTATCCGAAGGGCAAGGCGCCGAGTTGCTCTGGCGTGATGAGGCGCAAAGGGAAATCTCGCTGCAGCCGATTGACGCGCTCAAAATCTACGCCCTCAAAACGGCCCCGGCCTTTGAAGCGGCGCTCTATGCCGGCGTTCGATTGGCCGGCCCGGCCGAAAAATATGAAGAGATGATCGCGAGCTTCGCCCGCCATCTCGGCGTCGCGTTCCAGATCGTCAACGATCTCAAAGACTGGTCAACCGACCTGCAAAACAAGCGCGTTATTGGGCAGGACGCGCTCGCGATGCGCCCGACGCTTCTGCTTGCCCTGGCGCTAGAGAGCGCTCCTCCGGCCCAGCGCGAAGAGCTTCTTCACCTGATTTCCGGGAATTCCAAGACCGAGAGCTCCGTCCGGCGCGTGGCGCGGATTTATGAGTCGTGCCAGGTCTTCGAGAAGGCCCGCAAACTCGTCGAGAAATACCGCCAGCGCGCCGAAGCGATCGCTGATGAGGTCGAGCCCGAAAAACTTCGCGAATTACTCTATTTCCTGGTCGACACCGCGCTGGCGGACGAATCCGCCGAGCCTGAAGTCGCTCCGGATCTCGTAGTCCTTACAAACAACAATTAACCTGGGAAGCCTTCATGTCGCGCTGCGACGCGCTGAAAGAATGAAAATCAACCACGAAGAAACGAAGAGCGCGAAGCCTTTCTTCTGTTCTTTCTTCGTTTTCTTCGTTTCTTCGTGGTTATATTCTGAGGAGCCTTCATGTCGCGTTGCGACGCCCTGAAACGATGAAGCGAGAAAGCGCAATGAGATTCAGAATGTGCGGCAAAATGGGACAGGAC
>DASTMP010000074.1:0-9914 GCA_035714085.1 Blastocatellia bacterium | reverse complement strand
AACGATGGAACTTGGCGCCAACAATCTCTCAACATTGTTTCCACACCTCTTAGATCGGCAGATCAGCGCATTATGTTTGCCAAGCAACGATTATAATGCCCGGGAAAATCATCAGTAAAACAGACGCCCCCTGACCGGGTGTATAATCGCGAGTCCCCCTTGTCAATTTATTGATGCTTTCATCTGAAGCCTAATCAGGAAAGGGGCTTTATTTCATGCGCCATCGAGAACAGGACCGTGTAATTATCGTTATCGCGTCTGTGTGCGTGTGTATTGCGCTCACGATCGGCCTCGCGACCGCGCAGAACCCGCCACAACTTCCGCACGCCAGGCTGGTTAAACAGCAAAGTGGCGATCGGCAGAAGAAAACTACGCAGCGTCAGGAATCGCAGTCGCAGGACACGGGCGGCGAATCAATCAAGATATCAACCGAGTTGGTCCAGCTAGACGTGAAGGTGACAGACCAGAATAGGCGCTCGGTATCCGGCCTGACGAAAGGCGACTTCGCGGTTTACGAAGACAAGGTTAGCCAGAACATCGAATCGGTCAGCGCCGAGGAAGCGCCCGTGAGTATGGGGCTGGTGATAGACACCTCCGGCAGCATGCGCCCAAAACTCGACACAGTGTCGGACGCGGCGCGCGGCCTGATCGGACAGATGCGGCGCGACGACGAGGCGTTCCTCGTCCAATTCAAAACCGAGACTGATCTCGTTCAGGAGTTCACTTCCGACCGGCGTAAACTGGAGGACGCGCTCGGAGATTTATACACCGCCGGCGGCACGGCGCTGCTCGACGCGATTATCGCTACCGCCGACCACGCGCACGAGAGGGGACAGAGGCGGCGCAAGGCGCTCATTGTGATTACGGACGGGGTGGAGAAAAACAGCTCGTCGAAGGAAAAAGAGGTGATGGAGGCGATGAAGGAGGACGAGGTCCAGGTCTACCTGGTCGGCTTCGTTGACAGGGAAGCGTCAGGCGGATTCTTCAGCAAATCGCCTGCTAAAAAGGCGAAAGACCTCCTGATCCGATTGGCTGAAGATTCGGGCGGCCGGGCCTTCTTCCCCAGTGATGTGGGCGAAATGCCGGCCATCGCGGCGCAGATCGCCAAAGAACTGCGCGCGCAGTACGTGATCAGCTACTATCCAAACAACAGCAGGCGCGACGGCTCATTTCGTTCGGTGCGAGTGACAGTCAACAATCGCAAGCTGATCGCGCAAACGCGGCAGGGCTACTACGCGCCCGATGATGGGGAGGCTCCCCAGCGGAAGAGAGATAGAAGACCACGGTAAACGGCTACCCTTGCGCATTTCTACGCTCTCGCAAGCCGGGCGATCAACGGGCGGGCTCCATGAATCGGATAACATCGTCAAGCGATATATTGCGGCGACGCGCTTACCTGCTCTTCAATCCTTAGGCGCGTAGTAGCCGGCGTATAGCCGTGGCGATCCTCTCTATACTTGGCGGCCAACTGATATTTGGGGGGCTCATAGCGCCGCGCCTCTTCTGCGTGTACGTGTAGGTAGTCTCGGAATAAGAGCGCGAATTGTTCCGCCCAACCGCCGCCGCGCCGCACATGAATATGCCTCCGAGGCGTCCCCGGCGCCTCACGAAAATAGCGCTTCGCGCGTTCTGTGTTGTCAGCTCGAAAGACGTATCCAAGCCGTTCCATGGGGAGCTACGCGCTATGCATTGACATTCTAGGTCTCCCTGCCTATCCTACACCTAGAATTTCTAAGTGTGACTAATAAACAATACAGATTTGGAGGCGCAGTTTGACCCGACCGAAGGCGGATCTCCTGCAGGGTACGCTCGACTTGCTCATCTTAAAGGCTCTCACCTTAGGGCCGCTTCACGGCTACGGCATTATCCAGCGCATTCGGCGGTTGTCTGACGAGTTGCTTGAGGTCGAGCCAGGCTCTCTCTACCCAGCGGTCTACCGGATAGAGCTGCGCGGGTGGATCAGTTCCAATTGGGGGGCGCCAGAGACCGGCCGCCGGGCCAAGTTCTACAGGCTGACTAAAGCAGGCGGTAAACAAGGCGCCGCCGAGGAAGAGGGCTGGGATCGGCTCGCCTTGGCCATTGCGAAGGTCAGAAAAGCAATCTGAGGAGGCTGATGATGGAATGGTTCAACATTCTCATGGCGCGGCTGCGCGCTCTGTTTCGGCGCGAAAGCGTCTTGCGGGACATTGAAGAAGAATTGCGAGTCCACGTTGAGATGGAGACGGAGACTAATATCAAGCGAGGGATGCCGCCAGAGGAGGCGCGAGTCGCCGCCCTGAAAAGTTTCGGCAACCTGGGCCGGAACACCGAACGCGGCTATGACATTCGCGGCGGCGGATGGCTAGAAACACTCTGGCAAGACCTGCGCTACGGCTCGCGAATGTTACTCAAGCAACCCACCTTCACTTTGGTCGCCGTTTTGACGCTCGCACTCGGCATCGGCGCGAATACCGCGATTTTCAGCGTCATCAATGCTCTGATCTTGAGTCCTCCGTCTATCGCCGAGCCGGAGCGCGTCGTCGCGATTTGGCGCGCCCCCAAGGACAGGGTCGCCGAAGGCTATGTCTCTTATCTCGAATTGCAAGACTGGCGCGCGCGGAATCAGAGTTTTGAAGCCATTGTGGGTTATGAGTCATACGGCTTTATTCTCCTCAATGAAGGCCAGGCCGAGCGCATTCAAGGCATGCTCGTGACGGCCAACTTTCTCTCGTTTCTCAAAGTCAAACTGCTCCGAGGTCGCGATTTTCAGCCGGAAGAAGAGCGGCGCGGGGCTGAGCCGAGGGTCATCATTAGCTATGGGTTTTGGCAAAACAGATTCGGCGGAAACGAATCTGCCTTGGGCCAGCAGCTCTCTTTGGATGGCCGCCCCTTCACTGTCATCGGTATTCTGCCGCCTGCTTTCGAGTTCCCACTTGCCGCGAAACAAAAGGAACTTCTGACCACCATCGCGGGAGAAGGCGACGACTTGGATCATCGCGGCGCGCAATTGCTCCTGGCCGCTGGTCGCCTGAAGCCGGGCGTGAGCTTCGAGCAGGCGCAAGCCGAGTTGACGAACATCTCTGAAAATCTGGCGCAGCAGTATCCGCAATACAATCGGAATATCACTTCTAATTTGGTGCGAGTGAATGAACAGATCGTGGGGCCTGACGTGCGCCGCGCATTGTCGGTGTTGTTGGGAGCAGTAGCATTCATTTTGTTGATCGCTTGCACGAACGTGACGAATCTGCTGCTCGTGCGAGCCAGCGCGAGAGAGAAAGAGTTAGCTGTGCGCGCGGCATTGGGCGCTAGCGCGTGGCGGATCGCTCGCCAACTGTCGATAGAGAGCTTGTTGCTTGCCTTGATCTCCGGCGGCGCGGGCTTGCTCGTCACGATGTGGGGGCTTGGCGCAATCAAGTATTACGGCGCAAACCTATTGCCCCGATTGGAGGAGGTGCGGATCAATGCGCGCGTCCTCGCCTTTACTCTCGCCGCATCGGTCTTGACCGCGCTGCTCTTCAGTCTGATTCCTGTGCTCAGAGCCTCGCGCCCGAATGTGAACGAAGTTTTGAAAGCGGGCGCGAAGAGCGCCACGAGCGGCAGGTCGCTGCGACTGTGGCGCGATTCGCTGGTGATTGCGGAAGTCGCTTTGGGCCTGGTGCTGCTCATCGGCGCGGGCTTGATGATTCGCAGCTTTGCGATGCTGGCGAATGTCAGTCCGGGCTTCGATCCGAAGAATGTCTTGACAGGGCGGATCAGTTTGACGATGGCGGGTTACGATAAGCCTGAAGAGCGAGTTCGGTATGTCAATCAAACGCTCGCCAGACTCAAAGCCTTGCCCGGCGTCGAAAGCGCCGCGTTTGTTGGGTCGATGCCTTTCAGCGGCGACGATGCCAGCTGCGTTTTCAGGATCGAAGGGCGCCCCGAGCCTGAACCAGGACTACAACCAGTGGCCAGCAATCGCAGCGTGAGCGCCGAATATTTTCAGGCGATCAAGATCCCTTTGCGCAAAGGCCGCTACTTCACCGAACAGGATCAGCGGGGCGGCGTTGGCGTTGCGATCATCAACGAAGCGCTCGCCCGCCGCTATTTCCCAAATGAAGACCCGATTGGCCAACGCATCTCGCACATCGGCTCGAATCAAAACGTTGGCGACCCGGAGCAATATGAGATCGTCGGCGTTGTGGGCGATGTGCATCATGCGAATTTGACCAAGGCCGCGACGCCCGAAATCTATCTGCCTTTTCAGCAGAACAGTTGGCGCTATGGCAATTTCTTCGTGCGCACGACGCACGATCCCGCATCTTTGACTAAGAGCTTCACCGATGAAATTCGGGCGAGCGATAGAACCGTGCCGGTCACTGGCGTTCTGCCGCTTGAGCAGGCGATCTCCAACACTATCGCTCAAACGCGCTTATACACTCTTCTTTTTGCATTGTTCGGTATGACCGGATTGATGCTGACCTTGACCAGCATCTACGGCGTGCTCTCTTACACCGTGGCGCAGCGCACGCGTGAGATCGGCGTGCGCGCGGCGCTCGGCGCACAGACTGCGGATGTGCTTAAGCTCGTCGTCAGTCAAGGAATGGTTCTTGCGGTGTCGGGCGTGATGATAGGCCTGGCCGCCGCCCTCGTATTGACGCGCGTAATGGCGAGCCTGCTCTATGGCGTGAGCGCAGTCGACCCATTGACGTTCGCGCTGATCGCGCTCATGCTGCTTGCTGTTGCGCTGCTGGCCTGTTACCTGCCGGCGCGGCGGGCGACGAAGATAGACCCTATGATTGCGTTGAGGTGCGAATGATTCAGCCTCCATAATGAGTCGAAATGGAAAGAAGCCTGGAAGATAGGAGAGCGGATCGTTCAGACGCTAATATTGAATGATGACATTTGATCTTTGTGAGCTTTCGGTGCGCCAGTACGACACTGGTCGCCAGTGCACCGAAGGCTTACGCTTGAGCTAGCGCTTGTTGATCCGCCCGGAGCCGCTGACATTTTTCTGTACCTCGGCCTCGCCGGAATAGGTAACTGAGCCGCTACCTGTAATAGTTGCGTTCAATTTTTCGCTGACCTTCAAGGTGGCGCTGCCCGAACCGCTGGTAGTAATGGTGGCAGTGCGGCTGTCGAGACTCTCGGCCGCGTACAAGCCGGAGCCGGTCATTTCGATCTCCTGACCGTCGCTGCGTCCTGACAGCCGGATCGAACCGCTCGAACTTTGATCAACATTCAAAGTTTTCGTGTCCAGATTGTTGATTGTTCTGCTGCCGGAGCCGGATGCGTCCAGGCGGGCCTCATCGCTCTTGATGCCCTGGCTTTTAAAATTGCCGGAGCCGCTGCTATGCAATTCAAAACGCGGGGCAGTGATTCTTCCGAGCGCTAGGTTCCCCGATCCGTTGAGATCTGCAACGAAACCCTTACTGTTGATATCGTCTGTTTCGATGTCACCGGAGCCGCTCAGAGCGAGGTTATCGAGATTTTTTACCGTCAACCGGAACACGATCGGTTTCGTCGGCCTAAGATTGGCATTCGGTTTCGTACCGATCACTAACCGGGTCCCGTGGACTTCTGTCGTGAGGTAGGAAAGCAGGTTGTCATCGGCTTCGACAGTTAATGATTCGCTGCCAGTTTGCTCGATTTTCAGCTTGCCGATCCCGGCCAGTTCAACTGCTTTGAACCCGCTGACGGTTCGGGTTTCGGTTTTAACGTCGCCTGAACCGCGAATCCCGCCAATCCCTTGAAGACACGCGGTAAGGGACAGCGTCGCGATGGCCAGGACTGCGACTTTTGAGGGTCTGTTCATATGGTCTGCTCCCGGATAGTTTTTTCTTTATTGTAAGCTTTCGGCGAGCGGTCTTGATTTTTATCATAAGCCTGTCAAGACCGCTCGCCGAAAGCTTAGCTATTGACTGGCTGGTGGAATGATGCCGTTCATCCGCAGGTACTCCACCATTTGCCCGTAGTGGTTGGAAGAATGCGCCAGCGCGCCCATCACGAGCCCGAGTCGCGTTTCCGCGCCTTGCCCGAAAGGGCTCTTGATCGGTTCGAGTAAGTTCTTCTCGTCAATCGAGGCGACCGCCTTGTGAAGGTAGGCGAGCGAATCCTTCAAGTATTTAGTGACCTCGTCTTTCGTCTTGACCGCATCAGGGCCGCGCTCGTCCGCCGCATCCGCGGGCGGGGCCTCTCCAAGGATGGCCGCGCCGATTACGTAATGAACGGCGGCCACGTGTTTCAACTGTTTGGCGAAGTTGCGCACGCCGCGGAATTCGCCGTTGGTCGGGGCGAATGAGTATTTGTCGGCGGGCATGACGTCAGCCACTCCCAAGAGTAGTTTCTCCATCCCCCCGAGCCTTTTCCCCAAAGTTTCATTGACCGAATGGCGCTCAGCCAATTTGTCCGCTTGCGCAAGCGCCGCGCCTGTATATGCGCACAAAAACAGAGCTGCCAACATCCAGCGCATCTTGCTCATGATCATTCTCCTATGATTAGTCTTCTATTCCGAGATTAAGTTTTAGCCCTGGGGTTTCACTCGAAGATCACGTGTCTCTACGATATCAGGCTAAGCGCCATTGTGATGTAACACAACACACCAACTATCCGAATTATGGTGAACCGTAAGCTTTCGGCAACAGCTGTGGCCGAAAGCTTACGGTTTTCCGGGTTCATAATAGCGAAATTAAGGTGTCCCTTCGGTGACGAGGAGTCTTGACTTGAGCCATGCGCTTCATGCTGATCTCTTCCGGCGCCATGCCCGCTCACCGAAGGGACACAATAAGACGAGATGTGTTCCTATGCGGTGAATGCGTCAACTCACAATAGATTGTGAAGCCAGCGCGCGCAAACGCTTCTCCCCTCTTCTCAAATGTAACCCTTCGGCAGATTGGGTTGACATCCTGTTTGACGCGTCAAGCCTGCTCATCAAAAGTTCACAAATATTTCTACGAATTGTCTGAATGATCTTATACGTGGCTCAATTGCGGGAATGCCTGTTTCCCGTTAATGCCTCTGCCGCTATGCTCGCACGCCATAAGCGATCCGTACACAGGCGCCTTCCTAAAAGGCGGCTTTAGCCGGACGGCTTTTCGAGCTGCTTCTGAAAATACTCTCTCCAGCTTTCGGGAAGCGCCTCCGCACTCATCGCCCGCCGGATCATTTCCACGTCTTCCCGCTCGAACGCATAAACCCGGACGATGTCCGTCACGCTCACGCGGCATGGGTCACGGCTGAGAAGCTCAATTGAGTCGCCGGTCTGCACAAAGCCTTCTTTCTTCACGGCGAAATAAAAGCCCGAGCGCCGGCTCGCCAAAAACCGCTTGACCATGTCTGCGCGGTCGAACCGCAGGCCCAGCTTATAACAAGGAAGCCGTGGCTGCGTGACGACCACTTCGATCTCGCCGATTCTGTACCGATCCCCGATGTACATCGAGTCTTCGAACAGCCCTTCGGTCGTGAGATTTTCGCCGAACACGCCCCAGGGAAAATCGACGTCCGGCAATTCCTTCCGCCAATACTCATAATGTTCGGAGGGATAGTCGTAAATCGCTTTGTCGACTCCGCCATGAACGCTGAGATCCGCCTGCTGGTCGCCGTCGAAATTCAGCGTCCGCGCCATTACCGGCCGCGAGATGGGAGATTTGAAAATTCCCGTCTCGACCAGCCTACCGTGATAGCTGACCTCGCGGGGCAATCCAACGTTCAACGATATGATTTTCACATTTCGAATGGTCCTCGTCGCCCAAATCGATCTCAAGCCATCGATAGTTTTATGAAGCTGTAGATGCATGAACTCGAGGTGGCTGCAGTCATGCCAAATCATAGAATGGGGCTATCGCTCCCAAGCATCGCCCGCCGGATGAGTTTGATCGGCGGAAAGCCTTGCTTCATAAATCCGTCATGAAATTCCTGCAGCGTGAATTTATCGCCGCGCAGCTTCCGATAGTCCTCACGCAATTTGAGAATTGAGAGCTTGCCGAGCGTGTAAATCAGATATGTCGGGTCGGAAGTCCCGCGCTTGGATTCGACCTCCGCGATGGCGCGCGATTGATAGCCTTCTTTCACGAAGAACTCAATGGCCTGCTCGTAGGTCATTTGTCCGGTGTGCATCTGAATGCCTACGATGTATCGAGCGTTGCGGAGCAGGGCGTCTTGCAGTTGCCCCAGCCGCAGCTTGAGGTCGCCCTGACCATAGCCCTCATCGAGCATCATCTGCTCCGTGTAGTGCGCCCAGCCTTCGCTGTTGGAGCCGCAGCCCAGCAGCTTGCGGACTTTCGACGGCGCCTGCTGCGCCCAGAGGAACTGGACATAATGACCGGGATAGGCCTCGTGGATGGAGGTGCTGACGAGCGTGCCGTAATTGAAGGAAGACATGTGCTCTTCAATGTGCTCCTTCGTCCACTCCGGTTCGACCGGCGTAATGTTGTAATAAGCCTCCTTCGCCTTGGTCTCGAACGGACCGGGCGTGTCCATCGACGCGGTCGTCAGCGCGCGTTCGAAGCTCGGAGTATCTTGTATGGTCGGCAAAACGGGCGAGGGAATAGTGATGATCTTGTGGTCAATGATGAATTGGCGGATGCCGCCGAGAACGTTGCGGACGCTCTCCAGGAGTTTGTCAGGAGTGGGATGATCTTTGGTCAAGTCGTCGAGAATCTGCTGGGGCGTTCGCTGCGGGTCGAGTTTGGCCGCCGTCTGCTTAAACCACTCCTGGTTGGCATGCAGATTCTCGTAGCCGATCTGTAACAGCCGGTCGAGCGGAATATCCACCATCTCTTCATAGAGCAGCTTCTTCCGGAAATTCTCCGCGCCGAGGCGGAAATCTCCCGTCGAGCGCGCCAGCAGATCCTTTTTCAGGAACTCCTCGTACTGGCCGAGCGCGTCAATGACGTCCTGATTCGCTGTCTTGAACTCAGCCAACAATTTTTCATTCTTGACTTCCATAAACGCCGCCGGCACATCATTCTTGAAAAAACTGATCGTCCCCGGAACCTGTTCCAGCGCCACTTCGGTGAAAATGCGGGGCGGATTCTTCAGATTGGCGCGAGCGGCTTCGAAGACTTTCGGCATCTGTCGCTCACGCGAGATCAGCGATCTTAGCCGTTCGTCAGCCGGGGCAAAGCTGCGGCTCATGATCGTGTAGGCGCTGTTGGCGACGCCGCTGTTGTAACGATCGGGATTTTTCTCCCACGATCGAACGTGCTCGATGTCGAACAACGCCGCATTGATGTTACTGATGACCAACTCCCGATCACTGGCCGTCTCAGGGCGTAAGCTTTTAGCGCGAATCTTTTCGAACTTGGCGGCGAAGCCTTTCAACATAGCGACCTGCGCCCGGACTTCGGTCTGAGAATAATCCTCAAGCTCTGCGTCGCGCTGGTGGAACCCGGCGGCGGTCGCGGCGGTCGGGTTATGTTTGAAATACTCGTCAAAATATTGATCGACGAGTTGGTTGAAGTTTGTTTCCGGGTCAATTGCCATAGCGCCCTGCAACTTGGCGGTGATGAAAACCAAAGTTAATAGAAAGGAGATGCAAAATAATTTCATGGATAATCCTCGGCTTCGTATTTGCGACTATTTCAACCAGGCCTTGCGCACAAAATGCTTCTGTTCGTCAATCCATTGACGCGAGGCGATTCGGGGATGAATCTCAGAGACGATCGCCGCCCAATATTTTACTTCAGTCTCAAAGGCTTCTTTGACGGCCAGATCAGAGGCATGAACAGGCAAAAGGGTCGAGGCATGATAATCAGTAGTCTTCAACTCGTTTCGGCGAAGCCGATAACTATGCGCCTCGGAAAAGTTCAAATGGTGTTGATAAAAATCAAGGTGGACTTGTTTGTCGGAGGCAAAAGCGCGAGCGATGCGCTCCAGAGCATCGAATTTGGACTGATTCAGTTTGAGGCTTTCGCGCCTGACTGTCCGCATATTATTAGTCTAGCGTCGTCCTCATA
>DASTMP010000073.1:0-47210 GCA_035714085.1 Blastocatellia bacterium | reverse complement strand
GGGATCCTTCCTCTACCTGCAGCATGTCGTTCGACACCTGCTTGATGCGCTGCACGAGCGCATAGCCGTGGGCTGGTTCCTGCTCCAACAGGCGGAGCGCCATCATTTCAAGGGCTCCGGGGAAAAGGTCTCGCGTTTTTGTCGTTCCCATGTATGACTCCTTCAGGCCGTTGCAGCGATTCGTCCGCACTTGTGCGCACAAGGCCTAGAGCAAACTAGTATAGTCAGACCGGGATGTCAAGAATGGTAAAAAGCTCGGTGTGGATTCTGTTCTGAGGGCTTCTCGAAGATACGCCGCAACCATCTTGGTGGCGCGCCTCTTCGCTACAGGTTGCTTTTTCCCATTTCATGCGAGGCGGCGAGCTGTCAGCATCTATGTTTCTGAACTAACGGGCGCACAGGTAACACGGTGCGGTGGATATGTGGCGTCCCTGCAGTGAGCCCTCGTGAAAAAAGAAAATATTCGCGCTCCGGCCTTGGCGTTCGTTATTGCCTGGCATAGGATCGGCGCGATCGGAGCCTATGAATAACAACGATGACATCCCCACCACTGATACGACCGAGATCAAGCGGCTCATCAATCGCGTCAAACAGGGCGAACTCGATCAAGGCGACGCGCAATTGATCGAGAAACTGCTGAACATTCTGCTCACGTTCGAGACAGTCTATGGCCGCCCGGATCTTCGACGGCAACTTTACTTCGTCTGACACGTTCTAGAACTGCGCGCATTCTTATTGCGCTTAACAGTCGGGAAGTAAGCCTAAGCAGCCAGCCACAATGTAAACTGGCGAAAACCCGACAATCAGAGCGCGATCTCCCACGCTCTTCAAGAACGCGATGACGTGTGAGTGTGTTTTCAGCGATAAGACGCTCGAATAATTGATCGTCACAAAGAGATCACCGCTTAGTTTGCTTTTTTCCCAAAGCACAAAACTTTGGTCGGTGGTTATAACAACCTTGCCAGTGAAACTGGCTCTCCAGGTTTGTTCTAGTGGTAACTGTTTTTGATCCATTAAACTTGGCTCCACTTTTACCACTAAACGCTGGCTTCTGGCCTTCGCCTCAGCAACACGAGCTTTCAATGCTACCAAATCGGTCGCGTTACGAATGGTTTTATCCCGCCCGAAGCAAGGGACGCAACAGAGCAACGCGACGAAAACGAACAACATGAACACTTGTTTTCTCATTGGCAAACCTCTTCGAATTGTGGTTGGTGGATTACGTTCGACAATGAGGCAACGGAAACGCCGCAAAGCAAAGATAGCGTTCAAAGAATTTGCCGCTTCAACCTCCTGGCAGATGAATTATCGCGTGTCAGGTCTAATTGTCATTTGTCGTATCATTCAGGCGCCGACTACATCTGAATTCCGACATTCCCAAGGGCCGCGGGTTCGGATTGGCGCGGCGTCGGTGAGATTACAGGTTGCCGCACAGCAGCTTCGCGCCTTCACCACCAGAAAAGACATGACTCTGATGAACATCCGCATCGCAGACGATCAGGCGAAGCAGCGGTTCGGTCCTTTCGAGCACGGCTGAGACATCGGAGGTAAAAATGTCTGAGAATGGTTTCGTCAATCGAGCCAGAGGCGCCTACGCGAGGCCGATACACCCCGTGCGAGCGGCTCTCGTGGCGGTTTCGAACAGGAGATCGACGGACTCGTACCTTGACAATCTAGGGACTTCGTTTTATCTGCACCCTAGATGATCTAGGAACTATGGAGGAGAATGGCGATGCCTATCCCGGACACCAAACTGCTGCAAGGCGCGCTCGATATGCTGATCCTGAAGGCTCTCTCGCCCGGGCCGCTTCAGGGCTACGGATTCGGTCAGCGCATCATGGAGATGTCTGAGGACGCGCTGCATGTGGAGGAAGGCTCGCTCTACCTGGCGCTCTACCGGATCGAGCGGCGGGGTGGATTACCGCCGAACGGCAGTCAGGCCAATGTAAGCGGGGAGATTCTCAGCCAGTTGAACAGCCCCGTGTGCGCCTCTTCGAGCGCCTTGCGCATCAGGTCGAAATCCTCCTGCGTCTGAGCCGGGGTCAGCGTCACATTCGTTCTGCCAATTTTTACACTGCGGTCTTTATCCGCCAAAAATAACAAGCCATCAGCGAACGTTCCTCTCCAGTTGGCATACTCGTGCCCGCCGTTGAATTCCTGATAAAAGAGTTGGTATCCCTTCGCCCTCAACACGTCGCGCATCCGTCTGTTTACGGTCAACATGTCGGGGGAGTCGGGGGAGCTAGCCGTTTCCATCAGCCCAACATCAAGGTAAAACCGGACAGTTAGTTTTGGACTTGCCTTGAACTGGCTAGTTAACCATTCACTTTTGTTGTCGTCATCGGGCTTCCACCAGAATGAACCGGACTGTGAAAGGACATTGCCAAACACCTCGGGATGTCTGAATCCGGCGTACGCCGCCGCAAGTCCGCCCAGGCTCGATCCTGCAACAATAATCCGGGATGGGTCAGTGGTGACGTTGTAGTTTTGACGCGCCCATGGGACGACCTCACTGGCAAGGAAATCGGCGAAGCGGGGGTTGCAGGGCAATTCATCACTCCGGCTCGTCGTAGTGACGTTAGCCAGTACGATTGCGATCATCGGAGCAATGCGGTTCTGCGAGATCAGGTTATCCAGGATGACTGGGGTCGGGACCATGGCTGTGTATGCTATCCCATCAAAGACTACCAGCAAGCCATACGGAGTCGCGTCGGCCCGGTACCCTGGCGGTGTATACACTGCCGCCATTCGCTCGTTGTTCAAGATTGCGCTCTTGATCTTTTTCCACTCTACCACGCCGGCTGGCGCATCCGCCTGCCGGTTAGCCCAGGGTTGAGCTGGGGCGCCGGGTAGCTCAGCCAGGGAGGCATATGGGAGGTTGTCCAGTATACGGCGAGACTTGTTGAGCGGGTCGGACTTGAGGGTGGACAATCTTTGTTTTACCGCTTCTTGGTCTTTGGGATCAACTTTTGTGAGCGGGACCAGGGAATCATTGATCGATAAAGCATAGATAAACCTGGCGTCACTGCGTACTCGGTACGTCTTGAACCACACGTCCGTATCGGGCAGGCGAGTCATTGGAGCCACGACGTCGGGACCGGCCACTCCGCCAATCACCGCTACGTTTTTCGTCTCTTCCGTGTGGCGCCAGAGGAAGGTCACCAGAGAGTAGCCGGCCTGACCTTTGACGGGCTCGACCAGCGGCGTCCCCTGCTTCGCCATCTCCTGCCAGAATGATTCAACGGCGCCCTTATTTCCTGCCTTCAACTCCTTTTGCAGACGGGCAAGACGAGGGCTGAAATATCTCTGTCTTGCCGTAGGCTCCTTTGTTGATTTTGGCAGATTCGAAGGGATTGGCGCCCGACCTGCCGCTCCTCTGTCACTTTGCGCCAACACACAGGTCGCAAAGCAGAGGTTAATAGTCAAAATAGTGGCGCCGGTTAGCAGGGGATGAGGCGACATAGTTGTTCTCCTTGACTCTCTGTCATCTTGAGGAAATGGATCACAATCACTCACTTCGCAGCGCAATCACCGGATCCACTCTCATCGCCCGGCGCGCGGGAAGCCAGCAGGCGAGCAGCGCCACGCATAACAGTAGTATCGAGATCAAGCTGAACGTCAGCGGATCTACGGCGCTGACGCCGTATAGTAACGGCGACATAACGCGCGTCAGCGCTAATGCTCCAACCAATCCCGAGGTGAGCCCGATAAGCGTCAGCTTCAATCCATGCCCCGTGATCAGCCGCAGAATGTTCCGTGGTTGCGCGCCCAGCGCCAGGCGAATTCCTATCTCGTGTGTGCGCTGGCTGACGGCGTAAGACATGACGCCGAAGAGGCCGATCGCCGAGATGAGCAAGGCCAGAAGGCCAAAGCCGCCAAGCAGCGCCGCGGCGACGCGAGCAGGGAAGAGCGGGAAATTCATATGCTCGACCATCGTCTTCACATTGAAGATCGGCAGGGTAGGGTCCAGGCGCCCGAATTCACGGCGAATTGCGGCGATCATATTGCGCGGCTCGCTCTCGGTTCGCACGACCATGTTTAGCGTCAATCCGTTCCCGCCTTTATCATCCTCCAGGTTGGTATAGACAAACATTCTTGCTTCTTCTCCCAGGCTGGAGTATTTGCCGTCCTGGATCACGCCTATGACTTCAATCCAGGGGCCTTCAGGACCGAAGAAACTGAAGCGCTTACCGACCGCCGGGGCGCCCTTCCAGATGCCTCGCGCAAAGGTCTCGTTCACTACGGCCATACTACGTTTGGTTTCATTGTCAGCAGCCGTGAAATCGCGTCCCTGTAACAATCGTGCGCCGAGGCCTTGAAGAAAGCCCGGACCGGCGGATCCTCTCAACGCCGAAGGCGGATCCGATCGGCGTTCCAGCGGTTGGCCTTCGGCAAATATGTTGCTGTTTCTGGTCATCAGCTCGAATGGCAGGTAATCGGCCAGACCCGCGGATTGCACGCCCGGCAATGCGCGCACACGTTCCAACAACTGCTGCTTGAAGATTTTGCTGCGGGCGCCGTCATATCCCTGCAGTCCCAGATCGAAGGACATCAGGATCGAGTTTTGTGGATTAAAGCCCGGATTGAGCGTCTTTGCGCGCTGTAATCCGCGCGCCACCAGCCCGGCGCAGATCAACAGCAATAATGACAGCGCGACCTGAGAAACGACCAGGCCGCCGCGCGAGAACGAACGCCGCGAACCACCGTAGGAAATTTCATCTTTCAACCCCGGCGCCAGATCGGGCCTGGTTGATTGCAGGGCGGGCAGCAAACCAAAGATCACGCCGGTCAATAACGACGCAACGAAAGTAAAGATCAACACCCGATGATCTATGGGCAGCGCTGAAGGAATCGGAAAGTCAATCTGCGGTCTGAACGCCACGACGGCCCGCTCCAGCCAGTAAGCCAGCGGCAATCCAACGGCCCCGCTCGCGAACGCCAGCAGAAGACTTTCAGTCAACAACTGCCGGACAATGCGCATCCGTCCGGCGCCGATCGCCAGGCGAATGGCGATCTCTTTGCGCCTTTCCATAGAGCGCGCCAGCAAAAGATTCGCCAGATTCAGGCAGGCGAGCAGCAGAACGAACCCGGCCGCAGCCATCAATATGCCGGCAAAGCTCAGAACAGGCTTGCGGAAATAGGCGCCGAAAAGACCCGGCGGCGAAAGCAGAACGGTTTTGCCCTCGTTTTCATTCGGATACTCGCGCGCGAGCTGAGCCATGACTGCATTGATCGAGGCTTCGGCTTGCGTCATGTTGACGCCGGGTTTAAGTCGTCCCTGCGCCATATATGATTGCCCGCCGCGGTCCCACAGATCGCTGCCCCACTTGATGATGTCATCGAACATCATGATCGGAAACCACATTTCCGCCGCATAGCTGATCTCGGCGCCGTAAAATCCGCGCGGTGCGACGCCGATTACCGTGAACCCCCGCGCGTTGACCAGCACGCTGCGGCCCACGATATGCGGATCGCCGGCAAAGCGCTTTTGCCAACAGTCGTAGCTGATGACCGTCACCGGATTCGCTCCCTGAGCTTTGTCATCTTCCGGCGTGAGCAGCCGGCCGAGCGCGGGTTTCACTCCCAACACGTCGAAGTAATTGCCCGTCGCCAGATATCCCCAGGCGCGTTCGCTGATCCCATCGTGACCCAGGCTGATCGGCGCCATACGGTAGGCGATCAACCCGTCGAGCACGTTGTTACGATCGCGCAGGTCGCGGTAGTTCAGGTAGGAAAGCGAAGGGAAAACACCGCCGCCTCTCTCCGAAGCCCAATTCAAAGAAACTAGCCGTTCCGGATTTTCGACCGGCAGAGGCCGTAACAAAACGGTATTGACCAGACTGAAGATCGCTGTGTTGGCCCCGATGCCTAGCGCCAGCGAAAGCGCCGCCGCCGCCGTGAAACCAGGACTCTTGCGCAGCGTCCGCAACCCATAGCGCACATCCCGCGTTAGGTTTTCGATCAACCTCACGCGCCGCATGTCGCGGCATTCTTCCTTTCGCTGCTCGACGCCGCCCATGGCGCGCAACGCCGCATATCGCGCTTCCTCCGGCGTCATGCCTTTGGCGATGTTTTCTTCGATTTGCCGGTCGATGTGATAGCGCAGTTCCTCGTCCAGTTCCTGCTCGACGCGGTCGCGGCGGAAGAGCGAGCGCAATCGCAACGGCGCAGTGTAAATCCAGTGTTTGAGACGCATCTCAAGCCTCCTTGCGTGGCGCCACATGTGAGATAGCGGCGGAGAGTCGATTCCAGTTGGCGGCCTCTTTTTCCAGCTCCTTGCGACCGAGGCGCGTGCGCGAATAGAACTTGGCGCGACGATTGTTCTCACTGGACTTCCATTCCGCGGTAATCCAGCCCTCTTGCCCCAGCTTGCGCAAGGCAGGATTGAGCGATCAGTCGCTAACTTGCAGGACTTCGCCGGAGGCCTGGTTCAGACGTTTCCCAATCGCCCAGCCATGGAGCGGCTCTAACGCGAGAATCTTCTGGATAAGCAGATCCAGCGCGCCTTGGACCAGATCCGTCGGTTTGCTCATATATCCTCCCTTGGTTACCGAGATAAGTGTAGTCCTGTTCCACTCGGTAAGCAAGGGGAAGTTATTTTGGGAGCCATTTAGCCGGACCATCAAGCCTCTGCCGGAAAACCAAAAAGAGACCGGACAGCAGGGGGCGCATGGGCGTACGAGCGCCGAGGGCCGTGATGGCCATACTGCGCCAGAATGTCTGAGCTTTCAGTTTACGCGCGGAAGCATCGCCATGTGGGCGGCAGTAAGCAACCTCATTGCCGTAGCGCAGTCTCGTTGACTCTCCGATCGAAATCCGGGACCATCGAATCTAGTCTTGCCTGAGCGCCACCATCGGATCTACTTTGGCCGCCTGACGGGCCGGAATGTAGCTGGCTAAGAGGGCCACTACCACGAGAAACGCGGATACTGCGACAAGTGTCAGCGGGTCGCCGGGCTTGACGCCGTAGAGCAAGCCGGTCACTTCCGGTGTCAAGGGGAGAGAAGGTTGACTTGCATTTTCAGTGCTAATAATGGCGATTTAAGGAGGAATCATAAGAAGTATTGTGATTATAACCAGCGCAATGCCTTCCTTAGAATGTCTAGGGCTAGCTTGTCGGCGAGATCGGTGGACAACAATAATCAACCTCGTTCGTCGACTCATTCCCGCCTACGGTGACGCCTTCAGTTTCCCTCATCCATTCATCCGCTCAATTCATAGGTTGAAGCTGAGGGTAGAGCGCAGGAGCCGGATCGTCCAACGGAATCGAAGCGGTTTCCGGATGATCTTCCGACAGCCCCTTGTTATTCGCCATAACCTCTTCCAGCACCTGAACGGCGCCGCTGATGCGCAAGAGCGTTTCGCGCAGCGATATCTGCTGCCGCTCCAGTTCCAGCATGCGCTTTTGCCCTATCTCGAACTCTTTCTTTAACTCTTCGAGCCTGAGTTTCAATTGTTCATGCATCCGATTTTTCCTCTAAGCAAGTCGTTCGAGTTGCCATGGCAACTCGAACACCGTGACACTGAAGAAATCGTTGGTATCTATAACCGTGTGTGGCAGGTCATCCTTGGTTATGGTTATTTTATACGCGCCGCCTGAGATGTCAGGCAGCACGCGAGCATTCGAACAGAATGTTATGTGCTCTGTGATCTGATTTGCATACCTCGTCATATTGAAATGCCCTGCATTGACCTCAGGAGTCGGAGAAACTCTAATAATGTTCACCCTTACCCCAATTAAGGGAGGGTCCGTCGCAAGTTTTCTCCATCCTGAACCGGAAGCGAATATAACCAGTATTCCTCCATTGACGTTGAACGTCGGGGAGGTCAAAGGCAAATTCTGTCCTAGATTTAAGTGGGCCATGTCGAAGACCTGAGTGACATTCCACATTGAGCTTTTGATACTGCCGACGACATGAAGCTTTGCTTTGGGATCCGTGACGCCGATGCCGACGTTACCACTTCGAGGCGCGACATTAAGGAAGATGTGATTCTTGGGGGTAACGGCGCCACTGTTGTCGACACTGTTGATGTGGAGATCAGAGGTCGCTGTGGATATATCTACATCTGTTCCATCAACGGTAAGCCTCAGACTCCTGGTCAGGTCCTCAGATTCCAGACGGATGGTATCACCAACGACGTGAAGCTTTGCGTTGGGAGCCGTGGCGCCGATTCCGACCCGGCCATTGACGGTGATATTGCCAGTGACGCGCGCATCTCCGGAGACTTTCAGGCTGCCGCCAAGGGTCACCTCATCGGGGCCGCTCGCCGTCAGGCTCGGCCATTGAGAGTTCGGGATGCTCTTGCCGCCGAGCCGCAATCGGCCCAGGGCAATCGCGACTTCAGAAGTGTCATCATTCAATGGGCCCACCCACCTTCGCACTGAGGCGTCTACTGTAATGTTTCCCTGCCCATCCCGCATAACGCGCGCGAGAGTGACGCCCTCAGGCGCAGGGGCCGTCTCAGGGGTGTCGATTATCCGATTATCTTCCTTTATCCGTGTGAAGTTATTATGGAGAAATGGCGATTCATCGCTCTCAACTTCGAGGTACATGATCATGATGAGGAGCGGTCCACTAGCCGGATCGTTTGTCAATGTATGCGGCGTATTCTCTCCAAGCACGATTTCCCGGCCATCCTTGTCGATCGCCATACCGGCTGAAACCGTCAGTCCTCCGGCGCCGTTCAGACTCACGTCGAGACCGCTTGCGACGCCATATGTATGCAATGTCTTGTTGTGAAGGAGGCGCATATCGCGATGGTAGTTCTGTTCGGCCACAAAATCGCCGACCAGCAGGAACTGCTGGTCGAAATAGTTCATCCGTTTGATGTCGGCCATAATCTTCTCCTTTGGACGCTGCTGTGTTGAGTCTGCGGGGGGACTTTCAGTAGCGATCAGTGTAGCTTTTGTTACTGCGACTGATTATCTCCTCTAGGCGGCGCGAACAAGCATCCCCGGTTGCCATGGCATCTCGAGCACTGTGACGCTGAAGAAATCGCCAGAATTTACAACCGTGTGCGGCTGGCTCTTCAGAGTGATGGTTATTTTGTACTTGCCGGCGGGAATGCCGGGCAGCACTCTCGCATTTGCGACAAAGGTTATGTGCATGGAAGGCAGGGGAATCGTGCCAGTCGATGGCGCATTGGAACTTATGCACATATTGAAGCTTCCTATCTCTGCATTATCGGAATCCTTGATTATGTTCACGTCTACTCCGATAGTCGGGGGGTCGGAGGCTGTTCTTCTAAACCCTGAACCGGAGGCAAATATAAGCAGTATCCCTCCTTTGGTCTCGAACGTCTGGGATGTCAAAGGCAGTGGGCCTTTTTGTAATACGAATGGTTGAGTGACATTCCACATCGTGCTCGCGATACTGCCTTCGACGTGAAGCTTTGCTTTGGGATCAGCGGTACCGATGCCGACGTTACCATTGTTAGACCAGGGATTGAGGATGATGCGATTAGGGCCTCCCGGGGCGTCACAAGTGATAAAGAGATCAGAGGTCGGTGAGGTTAGCCAACCAGCGAAACCATCAGCGCGAAGTTCCACTCTCTTACTGCGGTCTGCGGCTTCCAGGCGGATGCAATCACCGACGACGTGAAGCTTCGTGCCTGGAGCGTCGGCGCCGATACCGACCCGGCCATCGGCGATGATATTGCCAGTGACGCGCGCGTTTCCAGAGACTTTCAGGCTGCCGTCAACGGTCACCTCATTGGGGCCGCTCGCCGTCAGGCTCGGCCATTGAGAGTTCGGGATGCTCTTGCCGCCAAGCCTCAATCGGCCCAGGGCAATCGCGACTTCGGAAGTATCATCGTTCAATGGGCCCACCCACTTCCGCACTGAGGTATCTACTGTAATGTTTCCCTGCGCATCCTGCGCAACGCGCGCGAGGGCGACTCCCTCAGGATCGGGGGCCGTCTCAGGAGCGTCGATTATCTGATAATTCTCCATTATCCGTGTGAACATATCATGGAGAAATGGGGATTCATCGCTCTCTACTTCATTGTATTTAATCATGATGAGGAGTGGCCCACCCGCTGGATCGTTTGTCAGTCGATGCGACGTATTCTCCGCAAGCACGATTTCCCGGCCGTCCTTGTCGATCGCCATACCGGCTGAGATCGTCACTTCTCTGGCTGCGCTCAGCCTTACATCAAGACCGCTTGCGACACCATATGTGTGCAATGTCTTATTGTGAAGGAGACGCATATCGCGATGGTAATTCTGTTCGGCTGCAAAATCACCGACCAGCAGGAACTGCTGGTCGAAATAGTTCATCCGCTTGATGTCGGCCATAATCTTCTCCTTTGGACGCTACTGTTCTGAGTCTCCGGGGAGAGGAATTTCTGAAGCGATCAGCGTATCTTTCCCGATAGTCGACCGTATGTTGAGCTGCATTGTGAGACCGGAGGGGTTATCAGTAATGAGCGTAAATTTCGTATGGGCGGGTTTCTGCAGGTCGATTAGCGCCGTCGCGATCATCTGTTGGCGCACTACCTCCTTTGGGTCCTGTGTGCTCAGGCTGAGCTTGATGCGGAAGGAATGGGCTTCCAGTTCGGGGTCGTCATCCCGCTCGATGATCTCCGGCGTCACCCTTGTATAGATCTTCAGTAATTTACTGAGGTTCTCTTTTGTGCCTCGACTGCGATAGAGCGGCGCAATATCGGCCAGAAAGTTCTTCTTCTGTTCCAGCGTCCAGTCGGCGCGCAGACTGAGCGCGACCCAGCCCGACAGCCAGTTCAGAAACTCTTCGAGTTCAGTCTCATCGCTGAATACCATGTGAAGTCGATTCGGATCGAAGAGGAAGGGAATCCGCGCGACGAGCTCTTCCAGGCCGGGCTCGGATTGGTCGGAAAGGCCGGTCAATATCTGTTCGAAGGCGAGCAGGAAACGCCCCAGGAAAGGATCTTCGGAGAAGATCGCTGGCAGTGATTGCAGGTAACCGCTTGAAGTTCGGTCAAGAGCCATAATCTCACTCCATTCTTCTATTGTTCAGACGTATGGTCAGGCGTGATCACAACATCCGGAATTGTAACAATGATATTCTCCGGCCTTAGCTTAACCAGTTCGTAATCTCTGATTTCAATCCCGTCGCTGTCAGGCAACTCGCGTCCGGGTTTGTCAGAGCTGAGATTGACTGTTTCGACATAATCGATAAACGGCAGCTGGTCGAGCAATGCGTAAATCTCCGAGATGAAGACGTTGCGGCCGAAAGGCCAGCCTTGCGTGTTACGCGCCGGGTCGGGGCGCGGGTTGAAAAATCGTTCGAGCTCACGGTAGACGCTGGTTCTTAATCGGCCTTTGTCTATGGTTTTCTCAGCTTTCTGGTCCGGCTTCAGGATGACAGTCGTCTCGATCGTCAGATCGACGAAGACAGGCTCGACGACATGCAACTGTGTTGTGATCAGCAGCTTCGGCTTCAGGTATTGGAGGACGGGAAGGACGACATCTCTATTCTGCATTTCCGCCTCTTCGGTCGGCGCCACAATTACACTGACGTGTCCGGGGATCTCGAGATCTTTATCGTCTTCCAGGTTGCGGCGGGGCACACATCGCGCGCGCGCCACATCCGTAGAGGCTTCCATCGCGAGCGTCTCGAAATCCCGGCTTGTAACGGCGCGCTCCAGTCTACGCAGGTTGCGGACGGTCTGGGGAATCTGCTCCATAATCTCTTCCGGCGTCAGTTCATCCGGCTGTTTTTCCAGCGGCCGCCATTCCGACCCGTTGAGCAGTTTGAGGAACGAGAGCAGGCTGGCTGGGGTTACGCGGTTCAACCGGTAGACCAGGATCTCAGTCAGGTGGGCGAACAATTCGATCAGCGCGATGCCCGGGTCGGATGGGTTATGGTTCGTCCATTCCGGCGCGTGCGTTGGGATCAACGCGAGCCCTTCGTCTATCAGATCTTTGTATTTCCGATCATCCAGATTAGGCAACGGCAGCGGCATGGCGTTCTCTCACTCCTCCTCGAATTTCAAATTGATGGTGTGCGAGCCTGAGTAGACCAGAAAGCGGCCTGTATCCTTGACGTCTTCCACAGTAATCTCATTCTTTCCCGGTAATGGATTGAGCCAGGCTCGATCGGACTCATCCAGGAACTCGTTCAGTTCCTGAAACCGGACAACGTGATCCACGCCAGGCGTCGCTTCGATCAGCGCGTAGAGATCAGACCGATGCGGCTCGCGTCCGAACTCCCAGCCCTTGCCGTCAGGGCCGCCGGTGAGCGGGTGCAGGAAAGCGGCGAGGCGCCGCCCGATGGACTGCTCCGCTGCGCTCGCCGCCTCGAACGAGACTACCGCCACATCCACCACGACTTCTACCCGTAGGTAAAGTGGACCTGTTACATGGACGCGGGCTGTCGGCGTCGAACGGGCGTCCAGATACTCCTGCGTTCGCCGTATCAGTTCCAGGCTCGGCATCGGTTTCGGCGCGGTCGAACGCGGGACGATGATCACGCTCACCTCCCCTGGTTTATCATCCTCTGTCAGCAGGGGATCCTCGATCAGATCCATCAACGGGACGCATTTGGCGCGCGCGACTTCGGGAGAAGCCAGCATCGCCATGTCTTCAAAATCTTCGATTGTGACCGCGCGATAGTTGTGCCGGATCGTGCGTGGCGTTCGTTCGATCAGCGAATCGAGCGATTCAGCATCCGCTCCGCCCGCCGCCGCCTCGTGGTTCGTCACCTTGTCCACGTAGGGCACGGTGGTTTTCAATTGCGCAATCGCGCCCGCCGGGCGATTGCCATCGCGCCCGCCGCCGGCGCGATATCGCGCTAGCCGAAGATTGCCCACGCCAATCGGTGGGATCAATCCGCTGATACCATCGCCGAAGCGAATCTCGCCCGTCAGGTGATCGACCACATAATGGCGGTCGCGCGGCTGAGACTGGTAAAAATCCTGCGCTTCATGCCAGCGCACCCAGATCTCCTGCGGCCGGCCGGCCGAGTCAGGAATGATCGTGATTGCGTCTTCGCCCTCCAGCGCCACGATCTCGCGCTGTTCAGCGGCGGATGGCAGTTCCGGTTCGCGGACTTCGAGCTGTAGACCGTCCAGGATCGGCGCGCGAGTGGCGCGGAAGGTCTGATTCCTGCTCCCATCGCTCGAACCCAGGATCTCGCTGCGCACAGACGCCGCCTGGACCGCCATCGCCGTGTTGAGCAGGATCCGCCGCGCGCGTGGAGAGATCCGGTACGCGCCTTTTTCCCATCGCACCCGCATCCAATAGCGCGCGAGGCCGAACTTTTTCCTCATCGCGAAATCGGCAGGCGGCAGAAATTCAACCATACCCGGCGTGGTTAGCGCGGCTGTGCCATCATTTACCAGCAGCTTGTTCCAACGCTCGCCGTCCCAATACTCCCATGCCAGCTCCGGCCGTCCGGTTTCCTGTGTAATGACTTGTCCAAAGAGCGGTTCGATCAGGCTGAAATAGAGACTGATCGCGCGCCGCGGGAGGCCGGTCCCCGTGGGCGCCGTGAGCCCCATGTAGAATGTGGGTCTAATATCGCCTCCCATGGTCGTCTCACTCACCGAGCGAAATGGCTTGAACGGCAGTGTCGCAGCCCGATCGGCAGGCGCATGAGTCCTGTCGCTGTCGGGAAAGCTAAGGATGAAGTTGGTGCAGGCGAACTTGGCTATCTGTTCGCTCTCCTTCATTCCGTCATAGCTGATCTGCAAGGGGCGGATGATCGGCGCCGCGAAAGTCGCAGGTATCAGCAGATAGCCGTCCTCCGGCCTTCCCGGCGTCTTGAGCCTGTAGGACGCTTCTTGGCCGTAATCACCTGCAAAGAGTCGCGCGCGTAACCAGGACCCGGCGACTCCGTTGATCTCTGTGGACACGGACGGACCAGGCAATCGCAGGACAACTTTTCCCGATCGGGTTAGATTGGCGGTGGTGTCCCATACTTCGCCATTTTGAGGCTCGGCCGCCACTCCATTCATAGAGCGCCAGACCTTGCCGTCCCAGAACTCCCACTTCAGCTCGGGAGCGCCATTCATTACCGTATTGGCGACGCTGATATCGATCGCGACTCTGACTCCGGCGTGAGAGAAGGCCTCGGGATGCGCGATCAGCCAGGCGTCGCCGAGCTTCGGTCTCTCGCCAAATGGATAGAACTCTCTGCTCGTATCTAGAGGGAGTTGATTGGCGAATGAGCGCTCCGCCGGTACGCCGGCGCCCATGATCTTCCCCTCCAGGCTCAGCTCCGAGATCGTGGGCAACCGCCCGGCTCGCACCTTGTCGGCCTGCTGATCGGCCGAGAGTGTGATCGGCGTCAGCAGTCGCCCTCGTATCCATCGGCTCTCTATCTTCGCTATCGTGGCAAGCGGGATCGGATCAAGTTCGCCGAAGTCGAAAGTCTGCTCTGTGGCGTTCGGGTCGATATCCAGCGTGACAATCTCTACCCAGTCCGCGCCGTCCCATCGCTCCCATTGAATCTTCATCACGTCTTCTACCACGAGGTCAAAAACCATCTTCAACTTCACATCTTCGAGATGGCGCGAGCTGAAAAACTCGCTGTCTCCTAGAAAGAAGATATGGGAGATATGATCGATCGGCTCCGCGCTCTCGAACAGTGGGGCGACGCCCGCGGCCGGCGCCGAGACGAGCGAACTGCGGTCTGCGCATGCGTCCATCTCCGGAACGAGCGTGAAGAGCGCGTTCAACTGAGCGGCCGTCACAACCAGTTCACGTTCCGTCTCGTAGATGACCGGTTCCGTCTCGCCCTCGCCCGGCGGCGCCGCGACCTGTGTTCCGGCGGGCACGGCGACGTCGGCCGCGCCGCCCGCCGCGAGCGAGAAAGTCACCGGGACACGCGCCGGTTGCGGCGGCGCCAGCGAAGCGCCGAGCAGATCCAGGAAAGCGATAAAGTTTTTCTGTGGCGCCTGGTTGAGCCGCTGGATAACGATCTCGGCGTAACGCGCGAAGACGGCGATCAACGCCGACGCCAACGGGTCATTGGCCAAGGGGTCATTGGCGTTCCGGTTCCATTCAGGCGCGAATCTATTGAGCAGATCGCGCGCCCTTCCGGCCACTTCCGCGGCTGTGCGAGAATCGATTTTCGGAACTCCGTCAATCATCGGCTTTGGCATCAACTTTGGCTTCTTTCGAGATAGAACGGGTAGACCAGATTGAAGACGTTGTTGGTCGCGCGCACCTCATAATCGATGCTGATGAGCATGGTCTCCCCGTTGTCACGCGACTCGACCCGCACGTCGCGCACATCGATCCGCGGTTCGTTGAGCAGCAGCGATTCGCGGACCTCCTGCGAGATTCGCCCTGCTGTTGCGGGCGCATTCGGCTCGAAGACCAGATCGTAAACGCCGCAGCCGAAATCAGGGCGCATGACGCGCTCGCCCCTGGCCGTGCCCAGGATGACGGAGATCGATTGGCGCACGCTCTCTTCGTATTCGGCCTTGAGAATCGCGCCAGCGCTATTCAATCTCACCCCGACATTACTCTCCGGGTCATTCGGGTCGGCGGTGAAGGCCCAACCAACTCCGAGGAATGATTTCGGCATATCTCACTTTTCTCCTTTAATTCAAATTAGCCGATGAAAACAGTTCCGGCGGCGATCACCCGCCCCGTGGATAAATCCGCCGGGTCATTGCATGTCTCGGCGGGGTCGCCGTTGCGGGCCGCCATCCGGCCGTTGATCCTGACGGTCGGACTGCCGCTCCTGATCGTGGCTTTGTTATGGGGCGGCTTCTGAAAAGAGACGCCCGGCGGCGTGGGAATGTGCGCGGGAGAATTCTCCGCTACGCTGCCGGCGGTCGCGGCCGGCCTCCCCATAATGTTGACGTCACCGCTCAAATTTCCGTCGATCACGCCTGTGAATGGATGCGGCGCCGGCGTGGGAGTCAGCGATGCCCCGGATGGCGCCATCACGATGTGCGTGTCGATTCCAATAACCAGATCTCCATGTTTTGCCGCAGGTTGTCCCATGTTTCAGTTTTCAGTTGATATCGACTGTCGCGCCCTTGATCGTCAGGGCCGCGCTGGCTTTGATATCCATCCTGGCCCCGGCTTCGATCGTGGTTGCGCCGGAAGACTTGAATTCGATCTTCTGCGCATCGAGTCTGATGGCGCCTTGCGGAGCCGCAAGTGTGATGTCTTTGCCGGTAGCGATCGTGATCGTATTCGTGGAAACATCGATCACGATCTTCTCTGTATCCCCTTTGCCGGTAATCTCGATCGTCTCCCTGCCGCTTTCGTCGTTGAGTTTGATGATATGTCCGCTGCGCGATTTGATGACGCGCAGGTTATTTTTGCCATCGTCGTTCCTGGCGGGTGGAGCGTCCTTGCCATTCCACAGCGCGCCGAGGATATAAGGGAAGCGCGCGTCCCCATGCTCGAAGGCGACAAGCACTTCATCATCCACTTCCGGCAGAAAGTACGCGCCCCTGTCCTGCCCGGCCATCGGCGCCGCCAGGCGCGCCCAGTGGCTCTCGTCCTGATCGCTAAGCCATGGAAACTTCACCTTTACCCGGCCGTGGCCGTCAGGATCCTGGTTATTGGTCACGATGCCGACTACCACGCCCTGGATGCGCGAATCGCGTTCTTCCATATGGCGCTGATCTAACAGCGTCTCGAAAAGATTCACGACGCATTTCTCCTTACTGCGAAATGGGTTTGATATCCACGTTGTTGCGTATAACGATGGATGGCGCCGGTCACGTAATAGAGCCCGCTGAACCGCCGGCCAACGCCTTCGATCCTTACCATCTTGCCGGCGCGCAGATCGGTGCGCCCGTAGCAAACGCCCTCTCCATCAATCAACCCTAGAGCGCGGTGGTTGAGGCGCGCTCTGGCCAACTGATCGGCCTCAGCCTGGGTCATGACAGGTTGAACGCCGACCAATTCGGCCGCCGCGCCGAATGCAGCCTGGGCGATCCTGCCGCCGCTCCTCTGCCCGCCCATCATACTGATCTCGTCCCCCGTTCTAGCCTGGCCGACGATCTCCTTCTTCTCCTTCACGTTCCAACCGCGGATCGCCACTTCGCTGACCTGCCCCATCGAGGTCAATCGTGGATAGAATTCCAGCAAATCCTTCTCCATAACGAGCGTCAAGTCAGCGCTCTCCGCGTTGGCGATAGGCCGAAAGAGAAGTCTTTTGTCGACGACCACTACTTCGTACTCGATCCGCCACGCGCGGCGCCATAAGAACTCCAGATCCGTCATGTTGGCTTGCAGCACGTAGTCATGGGTCACCTGGCTGTCTGTCACCTCGGCTGTCAATCCGGCCTCGCCGGCGATATGTGAAGCGATGTCGCTGTCCTTCCGCTGAACGAATGTGCGCGTCCTACGGCCTCTCTGCAGGCGGTGACGACGGTCATAGCCGCGCACAGTGAGGCCTGGCAGCCGGTCGAAGACGAACTCCGGCTCGAGTCCCGTAATCTCGCCGCTGAATACCGTCTCCATCTCGCTCCCGTATCCAAGCTTGATCTCGACGGCGCCGCCTATCTCGAACCGCTGATCATCGACCCAGGGGACCAGTTGTTCCAGCGCCTCGCCGCCCGCCAGTTCAATTGTGAACATACTGGGCAGCTCCACGCTGTCATCGATCGTAACTCCGACGACATAAGCCATAGTCTCAGCCGGCAGAAAGAATCCGTTGATCTTCATCTCAACGCTCGGAACCGTCGGTTGATCGTGTTTTGCCGCAGGCATGGATCGATGCTCCACAGAAACTCATCCACAAAGCCACACAAAGAATCACGAAGATGAAATCAATGCCCAGTGTCTTTTCGTGCGGCTTCGTGGATGAGTTTTTGATCTTTAAAATAACTGTAAATCCCGTCAGTTTTTCTGTCTTTCATTGCTGCTTTGGAATAGTCAACCGCCGGCCGATCTCCAGCGCTCTAGGATCGTCCAGACTGTTAGCCTCGGCGATCAATCGCCAAAGAGCCGCGTCGCGATAGACCTCGGCGGCGATGTTTGAGAGCGTGTCGCCGCGCTTGACCATGCGCGTAGTCAACTCCGGATCCGTCTGGCGCAGGTTCATCAGAGGGTCCAGAAATTCTGTGAATGTGACGTTGAGTGTGGCCCTCAGCGCCTCGCCGGTGCTCTTGAAGAGCGTGAACTGCTGCGTCAGGTTGCTGATCACGCCGACGAAAGGGAAGTCGGCGGTCGTCGCTGCGCCCCAAGCTACCTTGACCGTAGGCGGGCGCTTTGGCTCCAGGTTCCTGTTGATCTGCGTCAGCCGTACGATCCTGTCGGTATCTTGGCGCACGTCTGTCTGTCCCTTGTCCGGCTCTGTGATGTCAAAAAGGAGTTCGAGGGAGAGCTGGCGGCTTTCGCCGCCTCCGAAGTCCAATGTCGGGGCGTCGGTGAGCCGTGTCGCGCTCGCGCTGCCGGTGGCGCTGTTCTCCGGCGGATTCCATCTGACGTTCTTGGTGATCGAATAAGAGTTGGGATTGAACCCCACGATGATCTTTTCGGCTTCCAGCAGCTGGCCCTGTTTTGATAATGGCGTGATCGTCAATTTCTCCATCACTTGATCCCCCGCCTCTCACGCTCGACTGCGAGCTGGCGTGAAAGCATGCGGCTCACCTGCTCGGCGAGTCGCATAGTATCGATTTTCCTGGCCGGACCCGCCGCTCGGGAGACCGGCGTGGGCGCGGCGTCTGCCGTCCTGCCTGAATCGGCGACTGAACTGTCGACGGCCTTGCGCGCGAGCGCCGGAACAGCGGCCGGTTCGATCTTCAAAGGCAGCGGCGACACCGTAAAATCGCCTAGCCCGCTTCCCACGCCGCCATCAACGGCTTTTCCCTCCGCCATCTTTCGCCAGATCAGAGTTGGCATCGACGCGGCGCCATGCCCGGCTGAAATCTCCGCTCCAGCTGCCAGCGGCCGCTCGGCGCCGGCGCGGGCTATTGGAGTTGTTACAACCGGAGTCGCGGCTTCGACCACGCGGGATTTTTCGATCTCTACAGCCGAATCAGCCTGGCGCGCCAGCATCGGTACGGTCGCCACTGGGGCTAGCATAGTTGGAGGGCGGCGGCTAACGCGCAAGACGGGCGTTGCGACTGGCGCCGGCGCCGCCGCGCCGGCCGCGGCATTGAATGGAGTGATGGCGCGGTCTGTTTCAAATGCGGCGCCGATTTCAGTTGATGGCCGAGTTGGAGCTGTAAAGTGCAGGGCGCCGTCGGCATTCAGCGCCTGGACGGCGTCGCCATAGCGCGTCCGCCAATGATCCAGCATGCCGAAGCGCCGGGCGACCCAGCCGGCGGTTTGTGTGTGAAGCCGCTGCGGGCTCCGTACGTCTATCATCCCGACTGGCTCGTCTCTGCGCCGCAGCAATCGTTCGGCCATCGCGGAATTTTCGGAAGTGTCAGCTTGTCTGCCAGGTTGTCTTGAGGATTCGTTCATCTCAAATTCGGCGCGGGGCGAAGCCAGAGCGCGCTCCGATCTCGTCTCCGATGCCGCCGATGCTTATAGATATGTTATTGAGGCTGGGACGATGCAGGCCGCGATGCGCCAGCTCTATACTTTCGAACGCCACCTCGTTTGAACTGGCGCGTAGTTCGGGGCCGGTCCATCGCACAGGGTAGGCCTCCCTGAAATCCCACCACATAACCGGGATGCCCTGTTTGTCGAGCATATAGATCGTGCCGTTTTTACGCGTGATCCTCCCATTGGCAATCTCCTGATGCCAGACCCAGAGGCTGTCGATTTGCGTCAATCCGCGTTTGAGAACCAGCGGAGGGTATTTGGTCGGCCCGGCCAGACGGTGTACGAAATCGTTCTGCCCGCCTTCACGGTAATCCATATACTCGGTCTCGACCTGCAATCCGCCGATCTCCGAGAAGCCGCCTGCGATAATCCCTTCAATCTCCACCAGAAAGTTGAAGACCTGATACGGGTCGGTCCTCGCTCCCAAAGGCATTGCGATCATCCTCCATGCAATTGATACCAATGATAAACGGCGTTACGAGCCTTCCAACTGTTCGTTAAAACGCTTATTGATCCTGGCTATCTCGGCGACCCAGCGCTGGCGCTCGCGGTGTTCGAACGCCATGATTTGTTCGTGCGGCCAGTGAAAGTGATAGGCGATATACGCTACCTCCTCATAGAGCCGCTCTAAGGGGTAGCGCCATCCCCCCCCGGGCGATTCAGCTCCAGATCGAATTCCTCGCGGCAATGCGGACACTGCGCGCGCACGAGGTTATGCCCATGTTCATTGACCTGCCGGTAGAGGTCTTGCAGATAGGACAAATCCGCGGCGTACAACCTTTCGATCACCCTGGGATTGATCTGTTCCAGGGCGCCGAGCTTCGTTATTACTCGGGACATCAGGATGACCAGCAGGTACGCCGGATTGTTGTGCACGCGCGGGTCTTTGAGCGGAGCGATCTCATCGAAGGCTGTCGCCAACCGCATCACTCCTTCACGATGCAGATTACCTTCGTCGTCTACAAAGCCGAGCGGCAATGTGAAACCGAATTCTGTTCGCAGCATATGATCTCCGGCGATCACCGAGTTAAGCCCTCACCACTTCTTCGTGTGTGATCTCCAGCGTCTCGACCGCGACAGCCGTGCTGGTTGCGTTGAATGAAGGGCCGGTCCATTTCGACGGCCAGGCGTTGGCGAAATTCCAACGGATCTTTTCAACGCCCGATTCATCGAGCAGGATGATCGATCCGTTCTTTCGTTCCGTCCTGCCGTCGATCGCCGTCTTGCGCCATCTCCACAATTCATCGGAATCGGTGACGCCGCGTTTGAGCGTGATAGCAGAGTATTTGTTCAATCCAGTCAGCTTGCGCACATGAAGAGGTTCGCCGCCCTCGCGGTAATCGACCGCATCGGTGCTCGAGTCAAGCCCGCTCACTTCCTGAAAACCCGCCTGGGTAATGCCGTCAATCTCAACCAAAAAATTGAAGCCACGATATGGATCAACTCTTCCAACCGCCATGTTTCCTCCTCAGTAAAACCGTCCGCCAAGAACACGAAGAATCACAAAGGAAGAAACTCTTTGCGCTTCATCGTGATCTTTGTGGACACCTCATTCTTTTAAGGCGTCGCAACGCGACATGAACGGCGCTTCTGATTCAAGGTTCTCCTCCAGGAGCTTCCGCCGTTCCGCTGCGATGCGTGATGCGTATGATGATGAATTCCGCCGGACTGCCCGGCGCCAATCCGATCTCGGTGACGACCTGACCCCGTTCGCGGTCTTCCTGCGGATTGGTCTCGCCGTCACATTTGACATAGAAAGATTCTTGCGGCGTGGAGCCGGCCAGCGCGCCCCCGCGCCAGAGCCCTGTCAGATAAACCGTCAACTCGCGTTGAATCCGGACCCACAACCGAGGTTCGTTCGGTTCGAAAGCCGCCCAGGCCATGTTCCGGTCTATCCATCGGCGCAGCGTCAGGAACAGGCGGCGCACGTTGATATATCGCCATTCCGGATCGCGGCTAAGAGTGCGAGCCCCCCATACGCGAATGCCTCGGCCAGGAAAAGCCCGCAGGCAATTGATGCCTGCGGGATTGAGCTGATCCTGCAATCGCGCGTCCACAGTGACTGCCTTTCCTGTTTGCCCTTCGCTGACTCCTATGTCCACCGCGCCGAACACCTCTTCGTTAGCCGGCGCTTTAAAGACGCCTCCTCTGGCGTCGGCGCGGGCATAGACGCCGGCCACGTGTCCGGAGGGCGGAATAAACCGGCTATTCGTCGCGCTCGCGACTTTGATCCAGGGAAAGTAGAACGCGCCGTTCACCGGTTCGGCCTGCTCCAGAGTAAGCTCGTTGCGGTATTGCAGAAGCCTGCCCGTCTCGACCTCAGGCGGGGCGTCCAGAATCGCAAATCTTGAGCCCAACCGCGCGCATTGTTGAAGCATCGCCTGCTGCAATCTCCTGACGGCATCGATGTATAAGGCCCCTGTGGACAACCGCAGCGCCATCGCATCCGGCGCGGCGATCAGATCCAGGTCTTCGAACCGGGCCAGCGTATCGATTCCTTTTCTCAAAGCGTTTTCCCGCTCCGCCAGAGACGCTTCACGCTCCGCCTCATCCGTGTGGGCGGCGAGGACGACGTAACAACGGGCGCCGCCGTTGTCGAAAAAACCGGCGACCGCGTCGGCCAGAAAACCGGAGCCACGCGCGGCGCCGCTGAATTCTTCCTTGCGTTGCAGGACCATGACGACCGGATCTTCGGGCGATGACTTGATCGTCAAGCCGACAAAACCGGGCACACCCGCCGCGAGCCTCGCCTCGGGTTTTGGGAAGATATCTTCGCGGTAAACTCCCGGAGTTTTGTACTGCGTCGCCATCGGATCTTTTCTACCTTCCAGCTCCTATCTGCCCTGCGCTGGCGCCCTGCGCTGTTGATTGACTGATGCGGAAGATGATGAATTCGGCCGGCTGCGATATCGCCACGCCGACCTCCGCTACGACCTGTCCGTTCGCGCGCGATTCCGACGGATTGGTCTCAGCGTCGCATTTGACGAAGAACGCCTCACGCGCAGTGGCGCCGAAGAGCGCGCCCGAACGCCAGACATCGGTCAGAAAAGCCGTGACGTTGCGCGTGATCCGCTGCCACAGCGCCGGCGTGTTCGGTTCGAAGACCGCCCATTGAACTCCTTCTTCGATCGATTCGCGCAGGAATAGTAGGGTGCGGCGCGAGCTGATGTATTTCAGTTCGCCGTTCGCCTCTCCTCCAAGCGTGCGCGCTCCCCAGACCATGATGTTGTTGTTGATCAGGCGAATGCAGTTCACGCCTGCTGGATTGAGAATGTCCTGATCGGCCTTGCTGATCGGTTGTGAAACGCCTGACGCGCCGAGGATCGGTTCGTTGGCCGGCGATTTGAAGACGCCTCGCTGCGCGTCAACGCGCGCGTAGACGCCGGCGATATGCCCGCTCGGCGCCACATCGATCAGGCCGTCGCTGTTCGGATCTATCAACTTGCTGGCGGGATCGAAGACCCTGATCCAGGGGAAATATAACGCGGCCATGTCGGAGGGATGCGTGATGTCCGTCTGATCGGCCGGATCGCCTGTGGCCGGTCCGTCGAGGATGGCGAAGCGGTCCCCGGTAGTATTACAGTGTTCCACCAGTTTGGCTCGCACGCTCTCGTCAATCATTCCCGGCGCGGCTACCAGCGCGATTTCATCAATAGCCTCGAACGCCTTGAGCGCCGAATCCAGATCGGCCGGATCGAATCCGAGTGGATCGGATGTCGATTTGATCCGCACGACATAACAACGGCTGCCCCCGTTGTTGAAAAAGCCGTAGACGGCATGCGCCAGTTTCCGATGCCCTTCATCGACCTCAGGGTTCTCGACAGGAACGCCCTCTGCGGCGCTGTCGCCGATCAGGTCGCCGAACAGCCTGGTGAATTGCGTCCAGTTGGTGATCAGCGCCGGCGTCTTGTCAATCATCGGCAATGGAAAATTGACGAGTTTGGTCGTCGGGCGACCGCTGGCGTCCGGCGCGCCCCTGGCTACTAATTTGAGCGCATCGGGCGCAATGCCGATAAACGCAGCAGTGCTCGTGCTGGCGCCCGCAATCGGCTTGACGGCTGACGGCGTCTCTTCGACATATACGCCCGGTGATTGATAGACCGGCATAAGACACTCCTTTTTCTGTTTTCAGTCTCAGTTTTATCCGTTTAGACTGGTTATGGTCTTTGATAACTAACTTGATGATCCTCTGCCTCATCTTAGCCCGCGATAGCGGGCGTCAGAGTAAAGCCTGGGGTGGAGCGCAGCCGCAACCCCAGGTATGACGAGGATTCATTACGCAAGCCTGCGGCAGCGGGCGACAGCCATTGGCGCGATCTCAATATGATTATGAAATGGCGAATAACAAATAACTGCCGCCCGCTTCGCGGGCTTGATGTGTACTTAGGCCATGTTCCTGGGGCTCCGCGCTGTAGCGCTCCACCCCAGGCTTTATTCTGTCGCCTGCTCCGCAGGCTAAAGATGTGTAAATCCATTTCGCGAAAAAGTTTTGGTAATAACAAGCCGTTGAAACGCCGGGCTATGTTCATTCTGCCGCTCCGCGGCGTGAAACAGGGAATTGGGCTGTGTATTCACTTTCATTCTTTGCTTCAGTTTTCAGTTTCAGCTTTCAGTTGAGTCATGACTAGGATCTTACCCACTGTGCGGCCGAGGTCTTCCGGCGCCGACTGATCGACCGCGATAGTAACGGTGTAATTGAGCGCCGCCTTCGGTTTGCCGCCAAGCGCCTGCCAGAACTCACCCAGACTCTGCAATCGACCCGGCTGCAGCGTGACTGCGGGCAGCGGCGGTTCCTGCCCTTGCAATGAGCCTTGCAACACTTCCGCCGGGATAATCGGGTAGCGCAATAAAACCATCATTACTTCGCCGAGTAACATATGCTCATCCTTGGATGGATTCGGCGAAGCCTCGCTGGGCCAGGCGGTGATCAGGTATGAGCAATCCACCCGCACCGGCGGGCGATGCCGCTTCGCCGAATTTCCGTTCTGTCGCTCGATGATCCATTCGTTGCTGCGTAACTCGCGGTTCTCACGCACGTCGTAAAGAAAAAGATCGATTGCAGGCAATGTGACCGATGAAGGCGGAAAATTGTCATCGGGCGCGGCGAAACTGATAGCTACCTGACCTGCTAGCGTAGGCAGCTCGCGCCTGAGCAAAGTTTCCAATGTGCTGTCGAGGTCGTTGATCATGCGATTTCACTCATCGAAACGGTGATATTCGTGTTATCTTTCAAAGCCGACAATCTTGAAATATTTACCAGGCAAATTCTTCAGTTTTCCTATTTTACCGTTGGGAAGAACCACATCGCTGTTATTCAATCTAGGGCCGGCGCGCTGGTTCTCTTTACTTTCCAATGGCCAGAGATTGCTAAAGTCGTCCGGCCCTGATGCTTGTAGTTCCACCACATGATCGGCATCCACTGATCCCGCTTCTTGCATTGATCCTAACATTTGAGTGTAACCAAACTCAGCCAGTTTCTTTTTGAAGTGTTCCTTCATTGGAGTTTCACCGCGTTTCTCCGGATTGCTCTTAAATACGAGTCCTATCTCCGTATGAAACTTTCGATCAACGCCAATCTTCCTACTATTATCCGGCAATGATTGTTCGACGAGCGGTGAGTACTTCTTGACACCGGGAACACTGAGAATGTCTTGCTGATTGAAATGCAGCTTGCTGATCTTCGTTTTGATATCGCTGGCTCTCGTGGGTGGTATCTGATCTATTTCTTTAAATTCTTCCGCATAGACTCTCCTTTTCCATTCGCTGATGCTATCGTATGGCGCAAGCCAGATATCTTCATAATCTATGATTGGACGTTTAGGCCACATAATTGGGAAAGCAGTTTCCTCGCTTTTTCCGTCCGGTGGGGCTAGTACGTTGGATGTTTGCTGTCTTTGGGGGCTGGCAGCCGCAACAACAGCCCAAAAGCGGCCTTCCGGCGCGACATCAAGTTTTTTTAGCTTGTAGCGGACTTTGATCGAACCAAGTAATGGGCGCAGAATGTTTGCTCCTACAGCGCGTCCGGCGTATCGATTAACAGCCGCCGTTCCCTCACGAAGGCCCTTAGCGACTCGTTGGCCCGCTGTCTCCTTTGCGGATCCACCGCCGAACTTGAGCTTGCTCACAATCTTCGCGACTACCTTATCAATCGCCTTATCCACCGGTCTTTGAATTTTCTTGATGATTGATTGAATCTTTTGTGTGATACCCGTCAGTCCTAACAGGTTGGCCAGGAAGCCGATGATCACTGGGACGCTGCGGCCCATGGCCTGTTCGATCCAGTTTGCGGCCGCGCCGATATTGCCCGCGACGATCTTCGTTACCGATTCGACGATCGCTTCGACCAGTTGGCGGATCTGATTGAGCCTCTCGATGAAGAATGTCACGACGTTGTAGATCGCCATAATCGCCCTGAGCAGCGCCGAGGCAGGGTTGAAGAGGCTGATCAGCCACAGGATCGCCGCCTTCACTATCTTGATAATGACCCAGTTCCGGATTTCACTGAGAACCATTTCCTTGAAGTCGCCCACGTATCCCTTGACCTGATCCCACAGCCCGATCAGGCCGCCGCCGATGAGCGCCGATATCAGCATCCATGCCTGCTCGATGCGCGCGACGTTCTTCGCGCCGATCTTTTTGACCAGCTTTGCGCGGATGTGCTCTTTGGTCACGCCGAGGATCTGCAGCACCAGGCCGAAGAGCGATTTCAGGCTGAATCCGGACGGGATCTGAATGCCTGCGCTTGCAACCGCGCCGAAGAGCCAGCCCATCAATCCCGTCTTAAGGTGTTTCAGAATATTCCTGGCGAACTGGTTGAAGCCCTGCTTTACAGCGGCCACCAGGTTGCGCAAGAAGCCGACCGGGTCTTTGATTATCTGGCGGATGACATCCGCGGACTTCCTGAGCAGGCTGGTGATTCGCGCCTTGAAGTTTGCCAGTATCTGGATGACGTTCTTGAGCTTGTCGACGAACTTGTTTACCAGCCCGCCGTTTTCGGCCTGCAGCTCTTTGATCCGCTCGTCGAGTTTGTTGCGCGCTTCCACGTAGCGTTTGGCCAGGCTCTGCGCCAGCTCTTTTTTCTTGTTATCTACGCTCTGCGCCAGTTCATCGAACCTGGCGGAGATCTCTTTCTCTGCTTGCCTGCCCGCCTGCTGCAAATCATCGGGCAGGCTTTCGACGTAGTCGTGAATCCTTTTTCTGCCGCTGGCGATCTCGCTCTTGGCTTCTTTCAACCTCGATTCGACGGCGTTAGCTATGCCGACGAGAGCCACGTCCATTTCTCTGAGGTACTGATCGCGCCCCTCTTCGTAGAAACGGTTGACCTCTTTAGGCATGCCGAACAGCTTGTCTTTAGCCCAGAGCAACGGGCCGCCGAACCGTTTCAGATAACGGTTCAATTTATATTCGGCCATTCGGCGATCGACGAAGTTCTCAAAATGCTGGCGCGCGGCCTTCTCGCCTCTGTCGAAACTATCGTTGACCTCCTTGTCGAGGCTGCTGAGCTTGTCTTCGACTCTCTTCCTGGTCTCCGCGTATATTCCCTGAACCTTGTCGGCGACTTTTTTGCGCTCCTCTTCTTCTCTCCTCTTGGCTTCGAGCTGGCGGCTTTTGACTTTGCCTTTCGAGCCGGAGCGCCTGGAAAGCATCGCCGCTGTGGCGCCTTTCGCTTCTCCGGCGAGCGCTGCGCCGGCGGTTTTTAGATATGACTGCTCCTCACGCCGATATGTTTTAGGCGTGAGAACGATGTGAGCCTCCAGTCCTTTTTTGGCGTCAAGCGCGGCGCTGAACTGCGGTTCGTTGGCTTTCCGCAACTGCGGTTCATCAATGTCGTTATCGGCCATCATCTGATCGGCCTTTTTCTTATTGGCTTCGACCGAGACCTGCGCGTCCGGCTTCGGCTGCGGCAGCGCATCCTGCGAACGAAGATCAGGCGACGGCGCGTCTCCGGGCTCTGGCGGCATCGGCGTAACCGCTTTCGGCGCGACGCTATTCGGATCGGGCGCCGCTTCGGCGGCGTTCTCGATGTCACGCGTAGCGGCGTCCTTGCGCTGTTCGACACGGCCTGTCAACGTATTCTTCAACTCCGCCGCCTTGCCCTCCTTCTTGAACCTCTCGGTCTCGTCCATATTCCTGGGAGCGATTCGGGCTATCTCAGCGCGCAGCATGCTCAGGAAGTCGTCGGTCTTCGGCTTTTTGGCCTCCTGCCGGTTCATCACTTCGACCTGGTTGGCCTGCGCCCGGCTGCGGCGGTCGTTGGCCGGCGCGACCGATGCGGCTCTGGCGTCGGCGACCTTTTTAGCGGGTGGTTCGTGCGCTTTGTTGTTGCTAGATGTCTTTTCCAGACGCTCGATGACGCCAAGGTAACGCGCGTCTCGCCCCGGAGAATAGGCGGCAGCGGCCGGCGTAGCGCCGGCTTGCGCTGCCGCTCCCTGATTTGGCTGAGTCGCTGTTTTTCGCTGTATAGTGTTTGGGAGTTGAGTTTGAATGAGCCGTTGAACAAAGGCGTTGCCATGAGATCGCTGAAGCCGCAGTATCGTCTGCGCGGCCATGGGGCTCTCAGCGGCGTGAGCGGTTTCGACCTGCGGCGCCGAAACGCGGCGCTGCAATCGATTCCGCTGCCTGCCAGGTCTGGTCTCGCTGTATGTCCTCAGGTATCTTCCCACGACTTTCTCACTTACGCGCCCGCGCTCTCGTCGTTGGTCTCTTCCTCCGCCTGCCGCTGCAACGATCCGGGTTCGGCTTTGGTCTGAACAGACTCGTCTTTCTTTTCCTTGTCATCGTCCATCTCACGCTGCATAGACGGAGCGGCTTCGCTCATGGATGGCGCGCGCTGCTCCTGATGAATTACGGCCTGCGCAACCTGGTCCGCTTCTCGCTCATACTTGTCGCCCGGCTGGCTGACTGTGAGCTGCTGGCGCTGGACGCCGCCGCCTGCGCTCGATGCGTTTGCCTGCGCCCCGCCAGACTGTTGCACGACGTGAGTTAATTCGTGGGCCAGTAGCTCGCGGCCGCTGGAACTGCCCGGTTGATAGGCCCCTTCGCGGAAATAAACATCCTGTCCGACGGTGAAGGCGCGCGCATTGACGGCGCGGCTCAGCCTGTCGGCCCGGGCATCGGTGTGCACACGAACGCCGCTGAAATCGGCGCCGATCGCCGACTCCATCCTGCCGCGCACGTTTTCGTCGAGCGTCTGCCCGCAGCCGCGCGAGCGGTGAATCGATTCTTCGGTCTCCGATGTAAGTCGGGCCTCGCCTTCCGCCGCGCGGGCCAGCATCAATAGCCGTTGGACAAAACGATTCCCGTGCGATCGCTGCAGGCGCAGCAGGGATCGCCCCGCCGGCGTTTGCGCATGCGCGCCTGCCTGAGGACGATTCATGGGTTGCGTCGTTACGTCGCGAGCATGCGCCGCGCCGGGCGTCTCTCTCTCTTGTCTTCGCTGAGCCTGTCGGGCTGCTATTTCGGCGGCGGCTTCCGATTCCAGATCGTACATTTTGCGCCTCGTTGAACGTCGTTCAGTGTGTTTCAGCGAATCCGGCATACTCGCCGAATTCGCCTTCGGTGACCACTTTGCCCATCTTCTGGTATTCGCGCCTGGTGGCGCGAATTAAATGCGGCATCGTGATGACGCGGCCGTCAGCGGCGGCAAGAAAAGCCGCTGAGAGCGCGATGTTGCGAATATTGCCGCCCGCCATCTCGAAGCGGCGGGCCATGAATTCCAGATTCAAATCCTGGCTGCGCGGCGTTCCCTGCGGCCAGACCTGCTCCCAGATACGCCGGCGGTCATACTCGCCGGGGAAGGGAAATTCCACGGTGAAATGCATCCGGCGTACGAACGCATCGTCCATGTTCTTGCGGAAATTGGTCGCCAGGATGACGACGCCCTGGTATTCCTCCATTTTCTGCAACAGATAGCCGATCTCTATATTGGCGTAACGGTCGTGCGAATCGCGCACTTCGCTGCGCCGGCCGAAGAGCGCGTCGGCCTCGTCAAAGAAGAGGATCGCGTTGCTGGTTTCCGCCTCTTCGAAGATGCGCGCCAGGTTTTTCTCGGTCTCGCCGATGTATTTGCTGACGACCATCGAAAGGTCGATCTTGTAGAGGTCCAGCCCGAGCTCTCCCGCCATAATCTCCGCCGACATGGTCTTGCCAGTGCCTGACGGGCCGGCGAAGAGCGCATTGAGTCCCTTGCCTAGAGAGAGCTTGTGATCGAATCCCCACTCCTGGTAGACCAATGCGCGGTATTTGACGTGGTTGCAGATCTCGCGCAACTGCTGAAGCCGGTCGGCGGGCAGAACGATGTCCGGCCAGCGGTATTTCGGCTGAATCTTACGGGCCAGCGTGGCGAGCTTTTGATTCGAGTGAGCGCGGCAAGCCGCATACAGATCGTCTGACGTAATGCTTCTGTCATCAGGATCGCGCCAGGCCGCGCTATCGCGCGCGGTTGCGACGGCGTCGCGTATCTGCCCGTGAGTGAATCGGAACCGGCCGGCCAGCCCGTCCCAATCCACATCGTTGTCGACCTGACCGAGGCCCGCGCACTCGCGCAGCCAGAACTCTTTTCGCGCCATCTCGTCAGGGATCGGCAACGCCAGGCTGATGAATGTCTGTCCTGAGACGTCGCCGTGCGGCTTCCACGAACACCTGTCCAGCAGGAAGGTGAGCGTGGAAAATGTCCGTATGGCATGCGTCAGCGCGCCGATCCGATCCCGGTTCTTTTCTTCATCGGCCGCCAGGCAGTCGAAATTTTCCAGACAGATGGCGGCTTGATGCAATGCGGCCTCGCGGCCGAGCAACCAGACGGCTTCCTCAAACGGCGCCGCCAGGTTCAGCGTTTTTTCCAGGTCGCACACCAGCATCGGAATGCCGAACTCGTGGCAAACGGCCTCCGCCAGCGCATGCTTCCCGGCTCCGTATGGACCATGGAAATGAAAGAGCAACTCCAGTGAACCGGAGTCGGTTCGATCGAAGTGCGAACGCGCAAATCGCCGTGTCCGGCGGCGTGTGACTTCATCGACCGACGCCTGCTCCCACTCCGTATCTGGAAAGGTCAGGCGCGCGCATGATGCGATGCGCGCATCCAACACACGATGGCCGAGCAGAAGTCCCACTATCCGGTCATCAAGTTTGAGAGAACGTCCCAACAGCGGGGTCGGGCCGTCAGGCGCGGCGTCGGAAATCTGCAGCAGCCTGTATTTGAGCAACGGCCCCTGGCTGTCGAAGACCGCTCGCGCGTCAATCTTTTCCTGCGGCGAGCAGCGCAACAGATCCAGGATCAAAGCCACAGTCGGCTTCTTGCGCGTCACGTCGTGCTGCAGGTAGCCGTAGAGCTTCTCGTATTTGCGCTCCAACTCGGGCGCCAGGCAGATGAGGAGAACCTGCTCTTCGATAAACGTCAGATTGAAGAGCCTCGCGATGAAGGGAAGCGACAGAAACAAATGTTTCCACTGGCTGGCGGCGCGCCGGCACCCAATACGTATCTCGCTTTCGTTCAGGGCCTCGGCAAGATCCGAATATTCATGAACGACATCAGCGTCGTTCCGCTCTTCGATCGCCGGATCCGGCGCAAGGCGGGAGATCTCTTCCTCCGTCAATACCAGGCCGCGAAGTTGGTCGAGGAAGCTGTCAGACGCGATGGCAGGCTCTCGCCCGCGTTCGTGGCGCAGGAGGAAGTGTATGAGCAAATCCAACCGCTTCAGTTCGTCGGATAGATATTCCCAGTTCGACTCATAAGGAGCCGCTGTCTCATTCGATAGCAAACTGTCCACCAGGATTTCGCGCACAACCTCCTCTCCCTCCAATCCGCATCGGGTGGCAATAGACGATCCGGCGAATCGATCGTTCACGACAGCCACGATGAAGAGTCAATGGAGAAAATGATTTACGGGGTCAAACCGATTCGGCTGAGTCATGGGTGAAGACGGCCTGACACGTTATACGCCGCGGCGCATATGCCATTGGTATCAATGCGCCACTATCAATGCGTCGCTTTTATGGGGCGCGACCAGGCCTCCAGCCGATTATCTCGCTGCTCAATCGAGAAACTCAGTTTTCGACAGCAAAGTACCGCCAGCATCGAAACTATCTCACCAAATTTCGAAAAAATGTGTGGGTGAACCGGATCAGCGCCGTAGCAGGCTGGTGAACGCGGCGGATTTTGAAAGCGGAAATGTAATGTGTCGGAGTGTTTACCGAGTGGTCACACTGAAAGTGTAGCGACCGGCCAGCACATTGCGATTATCAGTGGTGATACCTTCAAGCGCCAGCAGGTAATTGCCAGGCTTGAGCAGGTCGGAGTTGAGACTGAGAGAGAGCCCGTCTTTGGTATTCGGCGTCAGTTGACTCTGCCTCCAGACGCTCCGGCCATCGGCTGTCGAAATGGCGGCCCGGTAAGATTTAAGTCTGGGATCAGGCCCCAATTCGAGGAGGAGGACAATCAATTTCGACGCCTGCGTCAGCTCAATTCGATTTACCGGCTGAGACATGTCTGGTTCGGCGCCTCTCGCGACGCTCAAAGCAAAGACCGGCGCGGCGCCGTTGGAGGGTCTTTTCACTTCCATTCCATCAGGCTGGCGTGGGCTAAGCTCTCGTTTGCGTTCAGACGAGACGGAAGACTGATCCCGCCGCATGGAGGGTTGTTCGCCGCGCCCCGTCATGTCTTTTATCAGGTCGCGCGAGGCTTGCTCATTCTCTTCATATTTGCGCCGCCACTCCGCGGCGTTGGTGGTCGCCTGAGCCAGATCGCGACGGGCTCGGCTCAATTCCCGAATCATCCACAGCTGCGGTAAGGCGATCAACAGGAATATTGCAGCGAGCATTGCGGCTTTTGCTGTGCGGCCATATCGATCAATCCGGGCCAAAAATCCGGCCTGCGCGCTGGCGCGAGCTTTCTCCACTTCTTCAGCCGCTATGATCCGCAAACCGGCGCGGAGGCCGTCGCTTGTTTCCAGCCGCTCGAGGCATTGTTCGCAATCCTCGAGATGCTCCTCGAATCGCATTCGCTCCTCGGCCGATAGTTTGCCCATCAGGTAGCGGTCAGCGATATCACGTTCTTCTATGTATGAATGCTCCATAACCTTGGCAGGCCGCCCTGTTATTTACCGCGAATCGCCTGCTCATAAAGTTCCCGATAGCGCGCGCGCGCGCGATGGAGCACTCGATTGAAATGCAGGCTGGTCAATCCCAGATCCGCGCAAATCTTCTCCTTGTCGTCTTCAGCAAGATAGTATCGGAAGAGCAGCTGTAGATCCCGTTCATTGGGCATCTCTTTGAGCACCTGCCGGACGATATCAGCATTCTCTTTCCGCAACAACTGTTCGAGCTGGTTCGACGCATGATGTGGAAGATGCGCGGCCTCTTTCGTGTCGGTTAAACTCTCGTGCCGCGGGAGTCGCTGGAAGTATTTGATGACTCGATTTCTGGCCACACTGCAAACAAAGCCTGATAGTCTATCCGCTTCCCGAATATCTCCCTGTCGGATCTTTTCAATGACAATACAGAAAGTCTCCTGGTAGAGATCCTCCGCGATCGCGGAGACGCCGACTTCCCGGCGGATGATGCTCATCACGACGCGCTTATAACGCTCGACCAGTTCGGTCTCGGATTGCCGATCGCCGAGCCGAATGCGACTGGCGAGATCAAGCCCGCCGTCAGCTTTATTTATTGCCATGGTTTTCAATCGATTACTTTCAGTCACTTATCGCGCGGGCGTCGCCGGCCGTCAAGATTGGCCCATTCACCCGCTTGAATGAAGCTTCCCCAGTAATGTGGATGTCGCAGCCTCGCATCCTTCAGCATCCCCAGCTGTATTTGCCGCAATGCGGCGCCGCGTCCTTCTCCTTTTAGCAATCGTTTGTAATAAGCAGCCATCAGGTTTCCCGTCTTGTCATCCAGAATCGGCCACAGGCTCATGACCTGCGTTTCCGATCCGGCCAGGACCAGAGCGCGTCTCAGGCCATAGACGCCCTCACCGTTCTTCACTTCACCCACTCCGGTGTCGCAGCCTGAGAGCACCACCAGCCTGGTCCCCCAGAGATCCAGACTGGCTACCTCGAGCGCGGTCAGCGCTCCATCGTCATCGCCGCTCCGGCGCTCATTCACTCCCGCAAGCGCCACTCCGGACCGCAGCAACGGGTTTTCGATCTTCGCCGCCCACTTGTTGATCATCGTAGGGAAGCGCAGCAAGTCATCGCCGTGGACGGTGCGCGCCTCCGGTTGTTGGGCCTCCTGATCGCTAAAGAAAAAACCGTGAGTCGCGATGTGCAGAATTCGCGGCGCCTTTGCCAGCTTGAGAGCCGTTTCGGTCGCTTGTTCCCGCCGCAGGAGCGAAGCCCCTGGCAACATCGCTTTAATCGCCAGGGCCTCACGCTCCGTACCCGGCAGCGATTGGAAAAAGATGGTTGCCGGATCGATTTCCCCCCAAATCGGACTCTCCGCCTGCGAGTTTACATAAGCCTGATCCCCGGATGCGGCAAGCGTTTCGACTCTGCCGAAGTCGGGATTGGCCACGATCAGCGGAACGTTGCGGCTCGGCGGAGCCATTTGTAACCGCAGCAGGTCGCGTCCGCTCGTCAGGTAAGTGATGGCGTAGCGCTCGACGAGATACCGATTGCGTTCATCGACCAGAGCTGCGAAAGGAATGAGGTTCAGCCAACCATCAGGCGCAATCAAAAGCTGGCGCGTTTGGCCCGCCGCGGCGGTCAGGAGCGAGCGCACGGGCCGCATAACTCTCTCATCGACGGCGCGCGCGAGGCGATTGACGTCCACGCGGCCCGGATCGCGCAGCGCCTGGCGCCAGTCCTCTACTGCATGATCGATGATCGCGGCTTCGCCAAGGTCTCTCCACCTGGGCTGGCCCCGCGCCGGAAGCAGATAGGCGAGATAGCGCGGCTGCCCGCTCTTCTCGGCCAGCGGACCCTGTGGCGTGAAGACTGCGAATTCGATCAGCGCGCTGCCGGCGGGGAGGGCGGATTGGACGGCGGCGAGCGTGACCGATTGTGATTGCGCGCGAAATTCGGCGCTGCGAGAGCTGAGTTGCGATTCCAGATTTTCGACCTCTTCCTCGAGCGGCTTGAGTTTCGCCCGGTAGGTCTCAGGACTGGCTGTTGCCGCCCCCAGGGTAAGCGCCGCTAACCGCGAGCGGGCTTCGGCAAGCTGATCGAAGAGAATCTGATTCTGCGGCGCCGCGCGATGTCGTAATGTCGCGACGGTATCAGCCATGGCGTCGAGCCCGCGACCCTTCCAGCGGAGCAGGGTAGTGAGCGCCAGGTCCAGCGCCTGCGGATCATCGGGCATGGCCTGACTTTGTAGCGAGAGTGTGAAATCTGTCTGTTCTGAGAAGAGCGCAAGATAGGCTTGTTTCCTGCGTTCAGAGCCCTGGATGAGATTGCGCGCGAGATTCCGTTCGCCGATGGCGTTGGCGCGAGATAAAACCGCGCAGGCGCTGTGGAGATCGCCCTTTGCCCAGCGGAGCCTGGCAAGGGCGCTGAGAGACCTGACGACATACAGGTGTTCCGGTCCTTTCGTTTTTTCCAGGATTGCCAGCGCGCGCTCGTAGAGAGGCTCGGCCTTCGCATACTCGCCGTTCCTGGCGTGGAGGAGCGCCAGATTGTTGAGAGAATAGGCGACACGGTGGTCTTCCGGCCCATGCGTTTTCTCCCAGATAGCCAGCGCTCGCTGGTACATGGGCTCGGCCTTCTTATATTCGCTTCTCATGACATAGAGGAGCGCGAGATTGTCCAGAGAATCAGCTATATCGGAGTGTTCCGCGCCTTTCACCTTTTCTCTGATTGATAGGGCGCGTAGATACATGGACTCGGCCTTCGCATACTCGCCTCTGTCCCGGTAAATATGGGCAAAACTGGTGAGTGAATCCGCAACATCCGGGTGTTCCGGACCATACGCTTTCTCACGAATACGCAGCGCGCGCTCATAGAGCGGAATTGCCCTCGCTTCCTCGCCTCTTTCCCTATAAAGACCGGCGAGGTTGCTGAGCGGATAAGCGGCGAGCGGATCTTCCGGCCCCGACGCCTTCTCTATGATGGCGAGCGCGCGTTGATTGAGCGGCTCCGGTTTCACATAGTCACCTCGGCTGTAGTATAGAGCCGCGAGATTGCAGAGAGGGTCAGTGATGTCGGGATGTTCAGGGCCTTGAGCTCTCTCCAGAATAGCAATGGCGCGCAGATAGAGAGGTTCGGGATTCACGTCCACATCTCCGAGGCCATAAAAATAGAGATTGGCGAGATGATTGAGTGATTCGGCGACTTTGTGGCCCCACGCCCCGAACGCGGTTTCTTGGATCTTCAGCGCTCGATTATACAGCGGCTCCGCTTTCGCATATTCGCCTCTAGAAATATAGAGAGCGGCAAGATCATCGAGCGCGTCTGCGACACTTGGATGCCACGGCCCGAGCCTTTTCTCAAGGGTGGCTAATGCCCGTTTGCTCAATCGCTCCGCCTTCTCATACTCGCCCGTGTTGCGGTAGCAGTTGGCGATGCGATTGAGAGTAATGGCGACTTCTTTGTTATCAGGCCCCAACGACTTTTCAAGAATTTCCAGAGTTTGCTCGAACAACGGACGGGCTCGATCATAGTCGCGGGAGCGTAAAAGTTGGCGAGCTTCCTGATAGATCCGGCGCGCCTTATACAAGTCTCTGTCAAAACCGGTAGCGGCTCGTAAGTCTTCGATCCGTATCTCATATTCCCCGGCAGGCGCTTTTTCCAATCTAGGCCGCAGAGCCACACGATAGTCGCCTGCCACTTCAGCCACCAGTGACGCGCCATCCTGCCCGGGCAACCTGTTCTCGGAATCCATCTCAGAGAGCAACTCGCCGTCCGGTCCGTATACCAGGATAACGACATCGATGCCCAACTGCTCGACGATCACTTTCAGGAATTGACCGGCGTCGAGCTTGACCTGATAGCTATGCCGCTGCCCTCCGGCCATTGCGCGTTTGATCCGCCTGCCCGGTTCAAGCGCGCTGATCTCCTTCTCGTCGCCGGTTGCGCCATTTGCGTCATGCGTCTGTTGAGCCGATTGCCGCTCAAGATCGACCTCTCGCCCGAAACCTTTATCCGAAGAGAATATGGCTGGCAGGCTGAAGAGCAGGAGCAGCGGCAGGAAAATGGCCGCGCCTCGAACGCCGGCCCGCGAAAGCGAGCGGTCTATAGCTGAGTGATGTTTATTTTGTCGAATCACTGTTTCTTCTCACCCCTGAATTATTAGTGTGCCTGCGTCCCCAAAAATTTCGGCATGCGTCAACTTGCGAGGCGCAACGACGCCATGAGCTTTGCCGGGTGTTTCAACATAGGTAGGTATTAGCAAGATCGTCTCGTCGATCACCGACAGTCAAATTAAGGCGGCGCCAACTTGACGCATTGGCGCCAGATGGCTCCGCCATAGTTCAACGCCGGCCTGCATTCATCCTGCCTCTACGCGGTGGTTTGGACCCGGACATTAATCGCTCAAGCTGAATGTCAATAAGATTGTTAAGGATCAAAAGACTTGAATTTAGAATTTCTTCTGTCGAAATGGCTATGGATCTGGCTGGTCACATCCGACACATGGCTGAGCAGACGCTTTCTGTCCATCAAAAACTGAGGATATGCGCTACCGGCGCTCTTTGTGTTGAATCAGCGATGCCTCAGCGTTTCTCGTCTTCACGCAAAATTTGTATGACTGTGTTTAACTTTGAAACGCCCCCAGCCAAATACAAACAGCCAATCTGCCTTCTTAGTATGCTACGAGTAACTGAACGGCATTCTCAGTCTAGCATATCAGTAAGAGATGGCCAAAACCGATTATCGATACAGCCATGATGATGTTCTTGCGCTAGCTCTCGTGACCTGGAAGAAATGATGCGGGAGCGCGGCTTCTCGATCGATCACACGACGATTTACCCGTGGGTTCAGGCTCATGCTCCGGAGTTAGAGAAAAGAATTCGTCCTCCCTTGAGACTGACAAACGCATGGCGGCTTCAAGAGCAGAGTGTGTTTTTTGCGATGGAAAGGGACAAATTCCTCTTCACGAACTTTGCCTTCTTCAGAGAGAAGACTAAACTGCAAATCCGTTGGGAGATTTATAAGCTCATCAATCACACGCTGGTAAGGCGGTGGACAATGCCTCATGGTTCCACGGCGTCGACGCGCAAGTCAGCGTACACTTCAGCCGAGTGATTGAAGAGCCGGATCATGAAAAAAACGATCACTCAGGCTGCTCGCGCCTAAGTATAGGATTGCTACGAAACCGGAAAACAAATAGGAGGCGTCGATTGAAAGCCGCGTTTTACGAGGGAAATGAACAAATCCGCATCGGGGAATGCATCCCGATCGCTCCGGCTGCAGGCGAGGTCCAGATTCGCGTTTCGCATTGCGGGATTTGCGGAACTGACCTGCACGTCTTTCACGGGGCGATGGATCACCGCGTCACAAAACCCGCTGTCATCGGCCACGAGATGTCAGGCGTCATAGAAGCAGTCGGCGCTGACGTGTCAGGCTGGACTGCCGGAGATCGCGTGACAGTGCGACCACTGGATTCCTGCGGCGCGTGTCCGGCATGCAAGGCCGGACATTCACACATTTGCCAGAAACTGAAATTCATCGGAATTGACCGTCCAGGCGCTATGCAAAAACTCTGGACGGTTCCCGCGCATACGCTTCACCGCTTACCTGACGCGCTCACACTGAAAGAAGGCGCGCTCATCGAACCCATCGCTGTGGCATGTCATGACGTGCGTCTGGGCGCAGTGAAGGCGGGTGAATTTGTCGTCGTCCTGGGTGGAGGGCCTATCGGCGCATTGATCGCGCTGGTCGCGAAACAGAAGGGCGCGCGCGCGCTAGTATCTGAAGTGAATCCGTTCCGCATCAAGCTGCTGCGAGATTTCGGCGTCGAGGTAGTCAATCCCGAAGAAACCGATCTCGTCGCGCTGGTTGAGGAACAGACCGGCGCCGCAGGCGCGGATGTCGTCTTTGAAGTAACGAGTTCCAAAGCGGGTGTAGAGATGATGACGAAATTGCCGCGTGTGCGCGGGCGCATCGTTGTCGTCGCCATCTTCAGCCAGCCGCCGCAAGTAGATCTCTTCAAATTTTTCTGGCGCGAGCTCAGTATGCGCGGCGCGCGCGTGTACGAAGCGCAGGATTTCGAGGAAGCGATCACACTCGCCACTTCCGGCGCATTGCCGCTCGACAAACTGATCACCAATGTTTGTTCGCTTGACGACCTTGAATGGGGACTTCGCCAGCTCGAGAAAGGCGGCGAAGTAATGAAAGTGTTAATCGAGTGCTAGTAAGTATTCCGAAATCAAAAGCGTAGGGGGATATATTTTGGGAATTCTGGATATGTTCAAGCTCGATGGAAAGACCGCGCTCGTGACGGGTTGCAAGCGCGGCATCGGGAAAGCGATGGCCATTGCTCTGGCGGAAGTCGGAGCCGACATCATCGGCGTCAGTCAGTCGCTCGAACCCACCGGCAGCGATGTCGAAAAGGAAATTACCAGTCGTGGCCGCCGGTTCAAAGGCTATGCCTGTGACTTCGCCGATCGCGCGGCGTTGTATGAGTTTATCAATAGGGTGAAAACGGACTTCCCCGTGATTGACATTCTGGTCAACAACGCCGGAATCATTTTGCGCAAACCGGCTGCCGAACACCCGGATGAATATTGGGACAAGGTGATAGAGGTCAATCTACATGCGCAGTTTGTGTTGAGCCGCGAACTGGGCAAAGAGATGGTCGCGCGCGGCTCGGGCAAGATTATCTTTACGGCTTCGCTGCTGACCTTTCAGGGGGGCATCACCGTACCAGGGTACGCAGCCAGCAAAGGCGCAGTCGGCCAACTCACGATGGCGCTCTCCAACGAATGGGCGGGGCGCGGTGTACAAGTCAACGCCATTGCTCCGGGCTACATTTCTACTGACAACACGGCGGCCTTGCGGGCGGACCTGGAGCGCAACACGGCGATTATCGCGCGCATTCCGGCAGGACGCTGGGGCGAACCAGATGACCTGAGCGGCGCCGTGGTCTTTCTCGCTTCGAAGGCTTCGAACTATGTCAACGGCGCGATTCTGACCGTGGATGGCGGTTGGCTGGGACGTTAGGCTGTATGAAGATCACCGCCAGCGATTGAATCTGGAAGCGCGGCGCAACGCAGGGGCTCGCGACGGAACTCTTTTGCCGGATGCGGGAAGACGCGATGGCGCAAAACGTTGACACATACCAGGAAAAGGTTGAAGATATACGAACAGCTTTATTGATCCTCTAAAACTGAAACTCTGGCGTAGTATCTAATCTCTACGGAAAGGGGTCTCATCATGAAGACTAAAGCTCCATTTCCGGGCATACGGGTGACCGCCAATGGAAACCAGCTGGTTTCTTACCACACTGAAACACGCATTGCTGAGGTAGGGGTGTTCTATCCCATCACACCTTCGACCGAAGGCGGTGAGTTGTACCATCAGGCTTTTGCCGAAGGCAAACTCGATGTATTCGGTCACAACCTGCTCGCCATCGAGGCCGAAGGCGAACACGCGGCCCAGGGCGGGGCCATCGCCCATTCGGTCTGTGGCAAGCGCGTGGTCAATTACACTTCAGGGCAAGGCATTGTTTATGGCGTCGAGCAGTATTATCACGCGCCTGGCAAGTGCTCGACGATGGTGCTGGAAGTCGGCGCGCGTGCGCTCACGAAACACGCTCTGAATGTGCATTGCGGACACGATGATGTTTACGGCGCGCTCGACACGGGCTGGATCATCGTTTTTAGCAAAGACGCGCAACAAGCCGCCGATCAGGCGCTCATCTTGCGGCGCGTGACCGAGATCAGCCTGACCCCGGGCATGAACGTCATGGACGGCTTTCTGACTTCGCATCTTGAGCGGACGTTCTATAAACACGAGGCGGAATTGATTCGCCAGTTTCTGGGCGCGCCCGACGACATAATTGATTGCCCGACCGAGAGCCAGCGGCTGCTCTTCGGCCCGCAACGCCGGCGGGTTCCCGCCATGATCGATCTGAAAAACCCCGTGCTGCTTGGACCTGTCCAGAACCAGGAGCATTACATGCAGGGTGTGGTCGCCCGGCGTAACAACTTCACCGAACCGATTCTGGACTTCCTGGAACATGCTTACGCAGACTTTGGCAATCTCACTGGCCGTTACTACGGGTTGGTCAGCCAGTACAAGGCCGAGGACGCCGACACGGTCTTCGTGTCATTAGGCTCAGCCGCCGAAAACATCGAAGCCGCCGTCGATTACCTGCGCGAACGGCGAGGCGCCCGCGTCGGCTCGCTTCATCTCAACGTGTTCCGTCCGTTCCCGGAAGCGGCGGTGGTTCAGGCGCTGGCCGGGAAAAAGAACGTCATCATCCTCGAACGCACCGACGAGCCGATGGCCGGCGACAATCCCATGGGCCGCGATATTCGAACGGCTTTGAACAAGGCGCTGCAACATGAGGCCGGGCTGCCGCGCCTCACCATTGAACAAACGCCGAGGCTTTTCAACGGAGTATACGGCCTGGGTTCGCGCGATTTCAGACCTGAGCACACGCTTGGCGCGTATGAGTTCGCTACCGGCAATCGCGCGCGTAAGGACGGCAAACGCGCAGAGGATGGAGCGTCTTTCATGGTTCTCGGCGTGGATCATCCTTACGAGGTGATATCCGATGAGACGCCGTCGTTGCTGCCCGAAGGCGCCATCGCCGTGCGCTTTCATTCCATCGGCGGCTGGGGCGCGATCACGACGGGCAAGAACCTCGGCGCGATCATTGGCGATTTCAACGACTTCCTCTACGAGCGCGACAGGGTCGTGGATGATTTCGGCAATCCCAAAGAGATCATCCACATCAGCGCCAACCCAAAATATGGGTCTGAGAAAAAAGGCGCCCCGACCTCTTACTTCATGGTCGCGGCGCCGGAGCGGGTGCGCGTCAACTGCGATTTGCGGCATGTCAGCGTGGTGCTCTGCTGTGATCCCAAAGCCTTCACCCATTGCAATCCTCTCGACGGCATGGCCGAAGGTGGCTGCCTCGTATGGGAGTCCGAGGAAGAGGGCGAACAGGCATGGGAGCGGCTGCCTCTATGGGCGCGCAAGCAGATCGTCGAAAAGAATATCCGTGTCTTCACGCTGCCAGGCTTCGAGATCGCGCGCAATGCCACCAATCGCGCCGACCTGCAACTGCGTATGCAGGGCAATGCGTTCCTCGGCGCGTTTTTCGCGGTCTCGCCGCTGCTGGATGAATTCAACATCAGCAGGGAGCAATTCCGTGAGGTCGTCCACAAGCAGTACGTCAAAAAATTCGGCCGCCTGGGCGAGGGAGTCGTGGCCTCGAACATGGAAGTCATGACTCAGGGCTTCGAGCGCGTTCGCGAAATCAATATCGGCGCGCTCAATGCTCCGGACCGTTCCAGCCTGCGCGGTCAGGCGATCCTGCCGGTGCTTGGCGCGAACGGAAATGCTGATGGCTGCGGAATTGGATGTCGCTCGCACGCGCTGCCCACGGGACAGGCGGAGCGTCAACCCCTGGCGCAGGTCGCGGCTTTCGATGCATTGTTCCGCGCAGGCCTGGGCTACGATCAACCGGCTTCGCCGCTGGCGGCGCTGGGCGTCATGGCGGCCGGCAGCGGGGACACGGCGTCAAAATATGTGGCCCGGCGTGAGACGCCGCTTTACATCCCTGAAAACTGCACGCAGTGCATGGAGTGTATCGCGGTCTGTCCCGACACGGCGCTGCCCAATTGCTCGCAAGACCTGGAGACGCTGCTGCGGACCGCCATTGCCAACTACGTCACCGACGATGGTGAACGCCAGCGGATGTTGCAGATGTTGCCCGAAATCGAGAGCCGCACGCGCGCCATGATGCGCGAAGGGGTGACTACGGACGGGCCGCCGCTGCCGCAACTCATCATGCAGGTGACCAACGAGGTAAACGGCTTTTCCGCAACCGCCAAGCAGCAACTCTTCGATGTCATCGCCAAAATACCGATGGCCTACCAGAAGGTGAACGCGATCTTTGCGACGCCGGAGAAGAAGCGCCCGGGCAGCGGCGGCGTGTTTTCGATCTTCGTCTCGGACTTATGCAAAGGCTGCGCCGCTTGTGTAACGGCCTGCGGCGATCATCAGGCTCTGCGCATGGTGCAGGAGACCGAAGAGGTCAACGCCGAGCACGAGACCGGGACGGCCTTTCTGAACCTCTTGCCCGACACGGCGCAGAAGTATCTGGGTCTTTACAACGACGCGCGCCCGCAGGATTCCAAGGCCGCCGCCTTGCGCAATATGCTGATGGTGCGCCGCAACTACGACGCCCTGGTGTCGGGTGACGGGGCCTGCGCCGGCTGCGGTGAAAAGAGCATCCTTCGCGCTGTCGCCGCCGTGACCGAGGCTTACATGCGCCCGATTTATCACGCCAAAGCCGATCGCTTCACCGCTAAGGCGGCGCAGCTTGAACAAACCGGGACGCAGAAGCTGGCCGAATTGAAAGAACGCAGCCAGCCGGAGTACGGACTGTTTCGCCAGGCCGTCGCCCATTTTCTGATGGGGCTGGGCGGCGAAGACGACAAGGATACACTGGCGCGCATCGCCGCGCGCGGTTCTATCACGGATGCGGAGATCGTCGCTGCGTTGGCTACGGTTTTGCGGCAGGAAGCGTTCAACCACAAACATCTTCAATCGGTGGATGGACGCCTCGCCAACGGCCAGTCGGTCATGGCGATGGCGGCGCACACGGGCTGCAATACCGTTTACGGCTCAACCCCGCCCAACAATCCGCATCCTTACCCCTGGATGAACTCGCTCTTTCAGGACGGCATCACGGTCGGGTGGCTGATGGGCGAGAGTTTCATCGTAGATCATGGCCGCCGCTCGGTGATTCCCGAACGGCTGGTCGACGCCTTGATACAGCGCGAGCAAGATGTCATCACTCTGCGCGAATACTATGAATACGCGCATTTTAGCGATGCGCTAATGACAGACTTGGAGATTTTGGAACTGCCGAAAGTCTGGGTGGTGGGCGGCGACGGCGGCATGGGCGACATCGGTTACCAGAACATGTCGAAGGTCATGCTGCAGAATCGCCCGAACGTCAAATCGGTGATGCTGGACACGCAGGTCTACTCCAATACTGGCGGACAGAACTCCGACTCGACTCCCATGTTGGGCGGCAACGATATGAATGTGTTCGGCGCCGCCAGCCAGGGAAAGAATGTCGAGAAGAAGACTGTCGCCGAGACTTTTCTGGCCGGACATGGCTCGCCATTCGTCGCCCAGATCTCTATCGCTAACGCGCCGCGCCTTTACAAGTCGATCCTCGACGCCCTCGAATATCGCGGCACGGCCTTCCTGCAATGCTTCACGACCTGTCAGCCGGAACACGGCGTGCCCGACGACATGGCCCTGACCCAGGCCCAGCGAGTGCGCGACTCGCGCGGCGCGCCGGAGTTCGTGTTTAACCCGCGACTCGGTGAGACATACCAGGAGGCCCTCGACCTCAAAGGCAACCCTTCGATCGAGCTGGATTGGTACGAGACGAAGTTCAAGCAGGGAAATGAGCCTTACCGCTACACCGTCGCCCACTGGTGCGCGACCGAGGCGCGCTTCCGCAACCATTTGAAGAAGATCAGCAGTGAAGACGCGGCCAGGCTGATTCCGCTGGAGAACATGCTGGTGCGCGTCACCCAGCAGGACGTGGTGTATCGCCGCTATCTGCGGCAGGAACATCGATCCTACGTGCCTGACTTCGGCGTTTACATCAAAGTGGCGGGGCCGAACCAAGAGGTCGAGTACCGTTCGCTCTCGCGGCAACTGGCGCTCTTTTGTGTGGAACGCCGTAAGGCCTGGCGGTTGTTGCAAAGCAAAGCGGGCATTCGAAACAAGGAATACCTGGCCCAACGCTCAATCTTGGCTGACTTCGACGCCGGGAAACTATCCCGCGACGAACTGTTTGCGCGCGGGGAGGAATTGCTGAAAGAGCGTGTGAAGGGTATGTGAACTGCTGCTGTGCGACGCTTTCATGTTGTGGATGACATAGAGTCCGTAAAATTGCCGGCAGCCATCACGGACAGAGAGACTTACATCCGCGACTCGTTAAGCGTAGGCGAAGTGTCCATCACATTCTACCGGCACGAAAGCCTGCCGCCGGAGCAGGTTGTAGCAGTTAGCCAGTGGCAGGGGTCATGCTGCGCTTCTTACGGAGGTACGCCTATGTCATTCGTTCGCGATCTGAGAGTTGCGTTTCACTCCTTAATTCATACACCCGGGCTGTCAATTGCGGTGATTCTTACACTGGCGCTCGGTATTGGAGCGAACGGCGCCATTTTCACGCTGGTGCGTGGCGTCCTCCTCAAACCTCTCGTCAATCGCGACGAGGATCGACTGGTTTACATCCGGCAGAGCGCATCCGGCATCGGCGAAAAAAACACTACGTTTTCCGTACCAGAGATCCAGGATTTGTGGGCCAACGTGAAAAGCCTGAGCGCATTCGGTGACTTCTCCACCATGGGTTTTACTATGGTCGGCCTGGGTGAACCGCGCACAATTCAAGGCGGCGTGGTCGGCGGCGCGTATTTCGACGTGATGGGCCTTCATCCCGTCCTCGGGCGTCTTATCGGACCGCAAGACGACGGTCCAAACGCTGCCGGCGTTGTCGTTCTTACCTATCGTTTCTGGACTACCGCTCTCAACAGAGATCCGTCCGTCATTGGAAAAACAGTTCGGCTCGGTAGTATAGGAGACCGATCTGCAACCATCGTTGGCGTTCTCGAACCCTGTGTGCCCTATCCCCAGGAAACCGAAATCATCGCCAACGTTGTCACCAGCCCACATCACCTGTCGGCAACCATGGTGACAGGGCGCATCCATCGCATGACCGAACTCTTTGGCCGCCTCGCGCCGGGAGCTACCATCGACCAGGCTCGCGCCGAATTGCGCGCTGCGCATTCGGCCATGGTTCAAGAACACCCCGACGCTTATTCGAAGCAATCGAACTTCCAGATCGGGGTCAAGCCTTTTCGCGACGAAGTCACATCGGGCGCCAGAACCGTGCTGCTAGTGCTGCTCTCGGCATCAGCGCTGCTGTTCATCATTGCGTGTTCCAATGTCGCCAACTTGATTCTCGCGAGAACGGTTCGCCGCGAAGGCGAGCTGGCGATCCGAACCGCGCTGGGCGCCAGTCCAGGCGCATTGCGCCGAATGCTGCTGGCCGAAAGTCTTACGCTTTGCGGAGCTGGGGCCATTCTTGGCGTCATGAGCGCACAGCCGATGGTGGCTATCCTGGCCCGCTACGCTTCGCGTTTCTCGATCCGCGCGGTGGACTTGACGGTCGATTCCAGCTTGCTATGGATAGGGGCGGCGCTGGCCCTCCTGGCCGCAGTGATTCTGGCCTTTGTGCCGCGTCTTCCGTCGGGCGATGCGTCGCGTGGTTTGACCCTTTCGAGTGGCAGCGCGCGCATCGCCAGCAGCGCCAGCCGACGCCAGCGGATCTTCGCTGTGACGCAAATCGCCGCGTCGTTCGTGCTGCTGGCCGGCGCAAGCTCGCTGATTGCTACGCTGATCTCATTGCAAAGCGCGCAGACGGGTTTGGATACGCAACATATCCTTGCCGTCGACGTTCCACCGATGTCTTACGGAAAAACACCACAGCAGGTCGTCGATTTCTACAAGGAATCAATGCGTCGCATTGATGCCCTGCCGGGCGTGAACAAAACCGCGTTTGGCAATGTCGTTCCTTGGCGCAACGGCGGCACTGGTGTTGAATTTCAATTCTCCTGTGATGGACATAGCCATGTTCCCGGCGTAGACGATCCCCGAGCACAATGGCGCGTGATCTCGCCGGGATTCTTTGCCGCGCTCGGCGTTCCAATCATTGCCGGCCGCGATTTTAATGCTCTCGACGGCCGGAACACAGAACCGGTGGTCATCATCAGCGAAACCCTCGCCAGGCGCATGTTTCCTGGCCAGGATGCCGTCAATCGACATCTCTATTGGACGGATCCCGTATTAAAGTTCCTTCCTGGGAGCGAACTCGAGAAATCACGTTTCATGGCGCCACACCGCATCATCGGTGTCACCGCCGATCTTGACGACGGGCACATCGTTCCTGAACCGACGCTCACTGTCTATGAAACCTTTGAAGACAGTCCGATGTTTGGCGGCCGCCTCTTCATCCACACGGGCGCGGATCCTTATGCGCTCATCCCGCAAGTCACGCGCATCATTCGCGACATGTCAGTCGATCAGCCTGTGGAGAACGCCGCGACTCTCGAAGACGTCCGCGCCGAAGTCCTGACGCCAGATCGGTTGAACTCGGTGGTATTCGGTGTATTCGCCGCTGTCGCATTGGCGATTGCCGTCGTGGGCGTCGCCGGCGTGCTGGCGTTTTCGGTCAGCGCACGGACGAGGGAATTCGGTATCCGGCTTGCGTTGGGATCGTTGCCGCGGAACCTCCTTCGGGGCGTCGTCGCGGAAGGCGCCGTCATGGCTTCCCTGGGTATCCTCGCAGGCGCGGCTTTTGGCTTCGCGCTGGCGCGTGTGGCAGCCCTCTATTTCGTGGATGTGAAGATGCCAGGCGCCTTGCCTGTGGCTGTATCAGCATTGGTTTTGCTCGCAGTTGCCGTCGTCGCGTCTATGCTGCCTGCGGCGCGTGCGGCCCGCGTCGATGTTATACAAGCCCTGCGCTCAGAGTGAGGTTTGGTGGTTTAGATCGGTTGCCGCAGGCGCACGAATTCATCGCCATTCGCCTTGCAGCGTGAACTCCGCCCAGTAGTGCGGCGCTGGCTCAACTGTTC
>DASTMP010000072.1:0-99204 GCA_035714085.1 Blastocatellia bacterium | reverse complement strand
GGCTGACTGATGAGTCAGCCGCTTGCTTACGCGCGCGGTACTGTGCCGAATTATGTTATATGAGTAGGATTCAGGCCCAGGCCTTTGCCTCCGCGACGCTGCGGCCGTAGGGCTTCATGCCGAGCCAGATGACGAGCGTGCCCAGCGGACCCAGTATGAGACCAGTCGCCGCAAGCGAGAGCCCGACTTGACTCTCGGCCTGGAAGACATAATGGGTGAAGAACGCAACCAGCATCGGTCCTAATCCGAATCCGATCACGTTGAAGACGAACAGGAAGAGCGCCGTGATCTGCCCACGCATTTGATGGGGCGTGATGAATTGAAGCGCGGCGTTGAGAGGCGCTGCGGTCCACGCTAGGAAAAAGAGGCCGATGGTGGAGACGGTGACAGCCAGATAAGCGTTCGGCATAAAGGGGAACAGGATCCCAAACGGCAGCGCCGCCAGCTTGCCCAGGAAGACGACACGCATGTTCGCGTCGTCGCGCCCTGCTCTGGCGAAGCGTTCGGCGAGGATGCTTCCTAACAGCGTTCCGACAGGCATAATGACGATGGTAATCGGTCCCATGACTAGACCGTACACTTTAGTCGTCCATCCGAAAGTCCGCATGTAAAAGGCGGGCCCCCAATTAAGGGCGCCGTAGGTCATGACGACTTGAATGCCCATCCCAATGAATATCGGGGCGAAGCTGGTTCTGTTCTTGTTTAAGAAAGCGAATACGTCTCTGATCGGAATAAGCTTGGCGCTGATGCGCCGCTTTGGTTCGCGAACCGTCGCCAGCAGAGCGGCCACGATCAGTCCGGGAAGTCCGATGATTACAAACGTCATCTGCCAGCCGCGCATTGTTACGCCCACGAGCGGCAGCGTGATAGGCGCTGAATCTGCAAACACCTGTGCGAGTATCCCGCTAATGATAAGAGCCAGGCCGTTCCCGGCATAGAATCCGAAGTTGAGCACGGCAATGGCTCTCGGCAATTTCTCTTTGGGAAAAAGATCCGCGAGCATCGAAAATGTCGCCGGCCCGCTGCACGCTTCACCTGAGCCCACCCCAATGCGACAGGCGCAGAGCTGCCAGAAACCCTGAGCCACGCCGCATAGCGAGGTCATGACGCTCCAGACCGTGACGCCGACGCCCAGGATGGCCCGCCGGCTCTTGTAGTCAGCCAGCCTCGCGATGGGAAGACCGAGAACCATATAGAAGATGACGAAGATGGGCCCCATCAGCAAGCCCATATCCCAATCGCTCAAGCCCAGGTCGCGTTTGAGCGGCCTGATGAGCATGGGGACGATCCCGCGGTCGAGCATGTTGATCATGAGCGCGAGAGCGAAAACGAATACCGCATACCAGGCTCGGGATGGGCTGGGCCAGGGTTCGCTTGTATCGTCTCGCGTAATACTCTCATCAGAAAGAGAATCGGCGGAGATTTTAGTCGCTTCAGTACTCATCCAAAATACTCCGAAAATAGACAGGATTAACAGGATTTTTCAGGATTCAATTGAATGCGCAACATCCTGAAAAATCCTGTTAATCCTGTCTATTTTCATTCCAAGACAATATTTGCTTTGGCTCTTGCGTTCGCTTCACGGCGGAGTTCCTCGAACGCCAACCGCTTCGGATCAGGTTCGCCTTCAGGCAGAGCCGCCAGGACTTCGTCGAAGAGTTCTCTCAACTCTTCTTTGAACTTGTCGGGGTGGGTGAAGATATATAGGTCATTGCGCTCAATGCCGCGCAAAACTTTCTCGCCGACCTCTTCTGGCTCCATTCCGAATTGATGTATCTCCGGCAGTCTGGCCATAAACTCCTGATTGGCGGGCCCGATGTCGGAGGAAAACCGCTGCGGGCGCGTCATGTCGCTCTCGTAGATTTCGGACTTCACAAGCGCCGGACACAAGACAGAAACGCCGATGCGGTGCGGCGCCAGGCTCCAGCGCAGCGACTCGCTCAGCCCCCGCACGGCGAACTTCGAGGTCGTGTAAACGCCCGCGCCCGGCCCGGTGATGAAAGAGGCCATTGAGCCTGTGTTCACGATATGGCCCCCTTCGCCGTGTTTCTTGATCCGGGGGACAAATGTCCGGACGCCGTTGATAACACCGCCGAGATTGACGCCGAGCAACCAGTCCCAATCGTCATATGTGCATTCATCCATCGGCGCGAAAAAATTGACGCCGGCGTTGTTGCACACGATGTGGACTCTGCCGAACACCTGTTCCACCTCGTCCGCCGCGCGATTGAACGCCTCACGATCGGTCACGTCCAACCGGATCGGATGCGCGCTCCGCCCCGTCTCGGCGAAATAAGCCATCGTGCGATCGAGATGATCCTGCCGGATGTCGGCGATAACTATCTTCATACCGGCGTCATGAAACACCTTGGCCATACCGAAACCGACGCCGCTGCCGCCGCCGGTGATGAAGGCTATCTTTCCATTTAAATCTTTCATATTGCTATTCGATCGGGCATCCGGAGTCTTCGCCCTTTTGCTCCGAATCAATCGGGCATCCGCAGTCTTTGTCGATCTCCTTTTTCTCCGGGGAGGGAAAGAAGTAATACCGAACATCGTAGCTTGGACGGATCGCCGTATAGGGTCGCCATTTGTCTACGGATGCGCTGGTCGTATGAGCCAGATCGGTCGTCAGCCAGAGCGGATTCGTTTCGCCGCCCACTATGACGACATTGATGTTTTCGGGCTCGTTCCAAGGCGCGATCAGCGTGTCCTCCGGGACTCTGAGCCAGGTGGCGTAAGGTTCGACTCCCTGCCGGGCAAGAGGAAGCATAAGGTTGCTTACGACATCGGCTTCCCAATATTGTTTCGCGGTCACCTTGACGTTCTCCGAGAGCCACCGGGCCAAAGCCTCTTTCGTCTCGAAGCCGTGATTATCTTTAAGACCTTTCGCAACCAGCGGGTCCATAACCAGAGTGGCCATTGAACGGAGCGCCTGAAACGCTTTCAGCATAATCGCGGTCTCTTCGTGCGCGCCACGGCGGTTGGGAGCGCCCATGCTGTTGATAAAGCTCCAACCTCTGAAGAGACTGACGACGCTCTCCTCGGGCTGGAAGCCCTTTTGAACGTGAAATGATCCCCAGACGCTCTTCTCTTCATTCTCAGCGACGCACATATTGTTGTAGTTGAGATTGTTCCCCTGAGAACCGAGAAAGGTCTCTCCCAGTTTGGTGTTCCCGAGCGTCAGGGTCATCAACGTCCATGCCCTGCCGATCACCGAATTGGCCAGATTCATCGGACTCAGCGCGCCGACGCCGCAATTCATCCCTATTTCATGCCGGATCGGGCCGTTGACGACCATCATTCTGCCAAACGAAGTCGTCGAACTCGGGAGGGAGGGTTCTCCGGTCGAAGCGATCGCCAGGAGCACCGGCAGATGCTCCCGTCTGGCGCCTGCCATTACCGCGGTGACGGCGACCTTCTCGACGGTGTATTCCATCCCTCGCTCTTTTTTGGTCGTGATAGTCATCTCGCCGACAACTTCATCGGGAGGGTGACTCGTCCCCGCGAGCATCTCAGCCACTCTCTCTTCCGTGGGAAGAATGATAGGCAACCCATCCGTCCATCCGTTTTTATAAAAGAGGCGGCGGAGATTATCTTCAGTATCCGGCCCCAGCAATCGCGGCTGCTCCGAGAACATTGAATCGAATGAAGGCTGTTCGAAGGTCTCTTTGGTAAGCGCGTCAATCACATGCCGCATAATCGGAACGCCGGACACAGGGTCATCCCCTTCGACGTATCGCCGGAGGGTGGAAGGGGGCATTCCGACAAGAGGATGCGGAGTATACGTGAATGGCAGGACCATCCCGTGTATGCGCTGTTCCTTCGCCAGAAAATCGACGAACCTCATCGTCGCCATCGGCGCCGTGGGGATTCCATAATCTTTTTCCAGTCTTCTGCAATATTCGGCGACCGCCGAAGAGCAGCCGTCTCAGCCACCGACGCCGAAGATCACGGCGTCACTCCTCCGCTTCAGCTCGGCCCAGAATTCCGGCTCGTCCGTAAACATGTTTCCCGGCTTCCGCATAACTTCGGTCTTTACCGAAGGCATCCGTCTGGAAAACCATCCCTTCATCTCTTCTAGAAATTCATAGGCCCCCCCAAAGCCCACGTCCACCAGATAAACAGTTCTGCCATCAAGCTCGCTAAGACGGGGCGCCAATGGCGCCGGCTTTATCGTGTGAGTCGGCCGGCCCACAGGATTCAAAACTGTATATAGTGTTTTGTTCTGCGCCATGAATTCTCCTTATAGGTCATCGCATTGAAAAGTTAGCTTGCGCCGAGTCAGTACCGCGAGCGGTAGCGAGCGTGGCCTCAACAGTCGGTCCTCTGATGAAGCAGCTCGCTACCGCTCGCGGTACTGTGCCAGTTATATTAAAAGATGAACTTCAGCCCGAATTGAATCTGACGGGACGAATTGGCCGTGGTGAGAATTCGACCGACGTTCGGATTCCGATTCGGCTCCAGGGGGGCCGTTCCAGTGTTCGGATTCGGCTCCAGGGCGGCGGCCGATCCAGTGTACAGCGTAAATGATTCAGGCGCCCGGAAATTCGGGTGATTGGTGGCGTTGAAAAACTCCGCCCGGAATTGAATATCCAATTTCTCCGAGACCTTGGTGTTCTTCAGCATCGCGAAATCGAGATTGAAGAAGCCCGGCCCCCTGATCGAATGCCTCGGCACATTGCCCAGCGTGCCCGCAGCCTGCAGGACATAGCAGTTCGGATCGAACCACCGATTTGGATCGCCCAGCACGCGATCAGGATTACATCCTGCGGCGCCGGAATAGTTCGGACGGTCTCCTACTATCCCTCCCAAATGCGACCGGGTCGGGAAAGTGAAGCCGGTCTGGATATTGATCGGAGTGCCGCCGTACCCGCTCAGTATTCCGCTCAATTGCCATCCTTCGACGAACTTGTTTCCGCGGAAGGGCAATTCATAGACGGCGTTGGCTCTGAATGTCTGGTCAATATCGAATGAGCAGAGTCCGCGATCGTAGCCCGGATTCAGTTCGTAGGTTATCGGAAATGACCCTTGTTCGAGACCGGAACTGACCGAGCCGTTGTCGATGCATTTCGACCACGTGTAAGCCGCCCCGAGGACGAATCCTTGACTGAACTGCCGGTTGAGGCTCGCCTGCAAAGAATGATAGGTCGAGTGACTGCTCGGGGCGACGTCGTTCAGGGAGCCGAATTTGGGATTGGTAGCGGTCCCCAAAAAAGTATTGGTCGGCGAGCCAGGAGGGCCTGTGCCGCCGGGAGTCAAACGAGGCAGGTTCTGGTCACGAATGGAAAATAGATGGACGCCGCTCGACCCGACATAGCCTACCGATGCGATGAAACTGCCGGGAAGCTCACGCTGGATTGTCAGGTTGTATTGCATCACATAAGGCGAAGTGTCCGTCCTATAGTCTAGCCCCGCGAACGCGGAATAGTTAGGGGAGAAAACAGAACCAGGCGGCAGCCCTATTCCATAGGGGTTAGAAAGACGCGGGGCGATCAAAATGGTCGAGCCCGACGGCGGAGCCAGATAAAACGCTGGCGCGTATGTGCGAGGGGCCACAGGTTCGTGGAAGATTCCGAAGCCTGCGCGAATCGAAGTCTTGTGACCCTTGAAAGGATCCCAGGCCAAACCGATCCGCGGGTCGAAATTCCGAACGTTCGGATTCGACGCCAGCACGTGCTCGACCGTCGTGAATCCAGTCGAGGTCAAAGGATCGAGGATCACATTGAGCGGAATCCCGCCGGCGCCGACCGCGTTCGTCGCGAACGCGTATCGCAAACCGAGATTGAGCGTCAGTCGCGGCGTCACCTTCCATTCGTCCTGGATGTAAGGGAAAAGGTCAATTTCGCGAAAATAGCGGGCAGTTGAGAAAGTCGGCGACGGCGCCGACATCCCCAGCATACTGAGTGGCGTTCCGTTCAGGAAATTCTCCAGAGTGCCGAAAGTGAAATTCCCGCCGACATAGGCCGGCGCAGAGAGGTTGGTTTGAACCCTCGTCGCCGAAGCGCCGACCTTGAGACTATGCGATCCGCTGTTCAGGAAAATATCGTCTCCCACGGTGAATTTGTTCTGCACGAGGAAAAACGGCACGGTGCCGCTGGCGCCGACCGGGGTGATTGGCCCTAGCGCTCCCGTGGCGAAGATCGCGCCGTTCTGCCGCCCTCCGCCGATTATATCGAGCTCGGGCGTGAATCCGTCGGTGCGAGCGCGCTCGTGGGTTCGCGTGAGGCTGAATCGAATCGAGTTGACCAACCTCGGCGAAAAGACTCGTCTCTCTTCGATGGTGAAAAACTGGTTTAACGTGTTGTCCACTTCCGGCCACTTGTCGAGATTTGAGAGTGGAAAAGGGATGCGACGGAACGCCCTGTTAAGAATATACCGCCCGAAGAGAGAGTCCTTCTGCGAGAACGTGTAATCCATGCGCCCGAGAACGTAGTCCTCGTTGATGATCTCGTTGCCGACAGAAGTGAACAGCCCGACGCCGGTTCGCCGGCCTTGCGCATCGAGCAGCTCGGAGCCTACCGGCAATCCCGGCGCGGGAGAGGCGTTCGGCAGCGGGTAGAGAGTCAATATTTTCGCTACGCGCGCCTTGTCGGGATTCGCGTCATTTGGATTCGGGACGCCGAAGTTTCTGTCGGGAGTCGAAGCCGTGCAGCCCACAGCGCTGTTGAGCGCCGCGCACGGCAATATTCCCTGATGGACGGTAGCGGTCGGGACGAACTGACGTCCGGTCTGGCCCTGCAGTTGGCGAAGGCCTTCGAAATTGCCAAAGAAGAACAACTTGTCTTTCCTGATCGGCCCTCCCAGCGCGCCTCCGAACTGATTCCTGCGAAACGTGGGAATGTCCGACGACTGATCATCGAAGTAATTCTTCGCGTCGAAAACGCTGTTGCGCAGGAATTCAAACGCCGACCCGTGCGGCGTGTTCGCGCCAGACCTGCTCACCGCGTTGACCACGGCGCCGGTTCCTCCGAATTCAGCGCTGTACGTGTTGGTCAGGACGCGGAACTCTTGAATCGCCTCGACGCCGAGAGAGTTGCCGGTGACGGATGATCCCGCCCCATGGTTGAAGAACCCTTGCAATTCCGAGTTGTCGAGCAGGAACGATTGGCCGACGGGCCTCGAGCCGGAGACCGAATAGTTGGTTCCCTGCCCGTAGAAAGTGGCTGATCCACCTCCACCCGCCGGGCTTTGTGGGATGGTTTGCACACCAGGCGCCAACGTCAACAGTGACGTAAAATTCCGGCCATTCAGCGGCAGGTCGCGCATCTGGGTTGGGGTTACGAGTGAAGAAACCGCAACGGTTCGTGTCTCCACTTGCGCGGCCTCGCCCACCACGGTGACAGTTTCAGTCTGCGCGCCGGTGGGCAGCGTGAAGTCCGCAACAGGCTGGCTTCCGACCGTCAGCGTGATCCCCTTGCGGACAACCGTCTGGAAGCCGGTTGCGGAAGCCCGTACTTCGTATTCGCCGACGGGCAGGTCTGGTATGCTGTATCGCCCCTGCGAATCTGTAATGGCAGATTGTGTGTTTCCGGTTCCGAGGTTCTTCACCTCGATCTTCGCTCCGACTAACACCGCCCCTGAGCTATCCGTAGCTGTGCCTGAGATGGTCGCAGTTCTGACTTGCGCATCTAGACGTTTCACGCCCACTAAGACGATCAGAATCAGGGCGTATATCGAAACGACGCAGAACCGCTTCAAACTCCGCATTTCCCTTCTTGGCATTTTTTTCTCCTTTCATTGTTTATCGCCTGCGTGTAGGTAAAGGATCGACGCGATTAATACGCATGCGCCGCGCGAGGGGGGACGAGGCGGCGCCCTGCAAGAACGGAGATAGATAAGACCTCAAAGAAATGGGTATCTGAAAAAGGAATTTCTGTTATGACAAATGCGGAAGATGCGAGCGACTATATATGCTCTTGCCCTTCCGTTGTCAACTCTGTTATATCAGTTTGGGTCGCGGGCAAAAATAATCCACAAAGCAAGCCGGAGGGTAATATGTCAAAAATCGCAACAACGAACAGCCTCGACGCGGTCGTGCAAGAATACGCGTTCCCGGACGTTCATATCGGGCCGGGAGAGGATGAATCACCTTATGTCCCTTACGTGGAGAATGTATTCATTCGCCATCTGGCGTTCGACGTCAGGAACAACATGTACGCCAACATTCTCTGGGTTAAGAAAGGCGGAAGGCTGAACCGTCACCGCCATCGCGGGCGGGTTTTCGCCTGCACGCTGGAAGGCAGTTGGCGCTACCTTGAATACGATTGGGTGGCCAGGGCGGGCAGTTATGTTCAGGAGAGCCCTGGCGCGATCCATACGCTGGTTTCGGACGACCCGAACGGCATGAAGGCGATCTTCTGGCTCAACGGAGCGATTGAATTCTTCGACGACGACGATAATCTGGTCGAGACTCTGGACGTCTTCTGGTTCATCAATCACTACGTCAGTTACTGCCGCGAGCACGGCATTCCGCTCAACAAGAAACTCTGGGTCTGAAGGATGGCTTTATCTATGAATCGGTTTATTTGCTGCGTCTTCTCCGGGCTTTTTACCATTCTTCCTTCGCATCAGGAGGGTACGCAGTCGGTTGAACATCAACAGTTGAACGCGATTCATAGAGCCGAAGCAAAAAACAGAGTCGCCCAGTTAATTCAGTCCGCCTCGAACAAGGATCGCGCCTGGGCCGCCTACTTGATAGGCGAGTATGAGTTGACAGAGTTCGCGCCTGCTCTCATCGAGCTTCTCGATCCAAATCAGATAGGCCCGGAGTGGGAAAGTTCGCCCGTATATAGCGCTGTTCTGGACAGCCTCATACGGCTGCGCGTCAGCGTTCCTTCTGACAGCCTGATGCCCCTTTATGAGCGCTACCCGGACCAGACCCTTATTATTTTGGCCAGGTCGCCCTCCGAAAACGGCAAAGCTCTCTTATCCATAGCCGAAGAGCCCGGGCGTACAGTTTGCTGGGTGGCGGCTTGCAACCTCCTCGCTGAGAATAAATCTCCCGGATTCGCAGCTTTTCTGTTTAAAAGCGTCAAGATAAAAGTCGAAATCGCAGTTTCTGAAAAAGGAAATAGAATGTATGGGAGCGGTGGATCGTCAGGTGGCGCCGGATGCGGAATTGCTCAAGTCACCGATGGCTTTCCGCCGACCGCCCTCTATCAATTAACAGATGAACCAAAACGCGACGCAGTGGTCATCGCGCCCGGCCCACATCCCATATTTTACGAGCGCCAGATAATTGAGCCTGGCAGGACAAACCAAAAGGGGGTGAGCGTTTATTACCGAAGTGTCGAGCGCGATCGTTATTGCCTCGAATATCTGGCCGCTATGTTCAATCAGAGCGTAAGCGAGTTAACGCTTCGAGAATCGTATTTCAAAGCAATCGCCTGGTCTGGGGTCGAGCGTTACAAAGTCGATGTGATAAGCCTCAGAGAACTCGTAATGGGAAATTTCGAGCGCCTAAAGAAACAATGCGTCGAAAAAGAGCTACTATCGGAGTCAGAGGCGGAGGCGTTGAACCCGAATCTGATCATTACAGTGAGAGATTTGAGGGAGAATAAAACGCCTCAATTGCCTGAGATTTCGGGAGTGACTAAATTCTGAAGACAAGATTCATTCAAAGCGCAATGGGGCAAAGACCGACTGCCTTGTGGCTAAACTAGCCATCGTTTAGCTGTAATTGAAGCCTCTGCATAAATCGAAAGGCATTGCCTGGGTACGCATCGCTTCCAGCGTGCAGTCTCGGTTAGATGTCCCACTGATTCTTAATGCGCCTCCTGCCGAAACTGCACGCTGGAAGCGATGCGTACCCAGGTTGGCGTCAATCAAAGCGTTATCTGATTATTGCCTCAGCATTCTGCGCAAAATCTTTCCCGACGGCGACTTCGGAATTTCGTCAAGCACTTCGAAGTGGCGAATCTGCTTGTAGCCTGCCACACGCTGGGAGACGAATCGCGCCAGAGCGTCCATGTCGAGTGTTTGGCCTGCGCGGACTACGACGAAGGCTTTCGGAATTTCGCCCGCATCCGCGTCCGGCGCGCCTATAACAGCGCAATCCTCTATATCAGGGTGCTCCAGCAATACGGCTTCGAGTTCAGCGGGCGCGATACTGAAGCTCTTGTATTTGATCATCTCTTTTTTGCGGTCGACGACATAAATATACCCATCGTCGTCCACCCATCCGATGTCGCCGGTATAGAGCCAGCCATTGCGCAAGGCGCGCGATGTCTCTTCCGGCGCGTTCCAGTAACCTTTCATGACTTGCGGACCTCGCACGACTATCTCACCAGTCTCGCCCGGCGGCAGGTCGGTTTCGCCGGTTAGGAGGTCGACAATCCTGAGTTCGGTGTCAGCCAACAATGGGCCGCTGCTTTCGGGTTTGATGCGATCCAGAGGAGTTTGATGCGTGGCGGGACCGGCTTCCGTCAGCCCGTATCCTTGAACGATGCGGAAGCTGAAGCGGTCTTCCACGCGGCGGGCCACGTCGGGAGGGAGCGGCGCCGCCGCGCTGAACGCATACCTGACCGTCCTGAAATGCGAACGGTCAAGCCACTGCGTGTTGGCGAGCGTGAGCAGGGTCGGCGGCACGGCGAAGAGCCACGTCACGCCATGTTCCTTGATCAACCGAATAACAGTCTCGAGATCGAAGCGTTCGAGCAATATCTGTTTCGATCCGGAGCGAACGCTTACGCCCATCATCGTCACGCCATAGATGTGCGAGAGTGGCTGGTAGATGATGTAGCTATCGTCCGGGGTTAACTGTAGCCTGCTCCCCCATTGCTCGTGGTTGGTAGCCAGGTTGCGGTGCGTCAACATTACGCCCTTCGGCAACCCGGTTGTTCCACTCGAAAATGGAAGCACGGCCACCTGGTCCGGATCAATATGCGCGATCGGCGGATCAGCGGATTGGCCCTCGACGACATCGCCATAGCCGATGATGTTCGGTTCCGAATCCGGCGCGTTGTCGCCCAGGAGAATCACCATCAGCGGGGCCGCGAGACTCGGAAGCGCAGCCTCGACCACAGGCCAGAGTTTCACGTGCGTGACGAGCATTCTGGCGCCGGCGCTGTTCAACTGGTATGTCACTTCGCGTTCGCGATACGAAGAGTTGAGCGGGCAACTAACCGCCCCGAGCTTGCTCGCGGCGTAGAAGGCGACCTCGACCTCAGGGCAGTTCGGCATGAAGATGCCGAGCCGGTCGCCTGATTCGAGTCCGAGCGCGCGAAGGCCATGCGCCAGCCGATTCGATTCGACGTCGAGATCGGCGAACGTCAGACTCCTGTTATCAAATACGATCGCGACTCGATCAGGCTCCCTATACGCTCTCTTGCGAAGAGCGTCGTGTAACAAAGCGTGGGGGTAGTTCAACATGGACATATGTATTGATTGAGATCCGATCTTTTCCGTCAGAGTTTAAGAAGCTTCTGCGCGTTTTCCAGCAGGATCTTCCGCCGCACTTCCTCTTTTATCTCCAGCGCTTCGAAGTCCTTGAGCCATCGCTCGGGTTGAAGAACGGGATAGTCGGAGCCGAACAGAACTTTGTCTTGAAGAAGACTGTTGGCGTATTGAACCAGCACGGGTCTGAAGTATTTCGGCGACCATCCAGAAAGATCGATGTAGACGTTAGACTTGTGCATCGCAACTGCGAGTTGCTCTTCCTGCCAGGGCACCGCCGGGTGCGCCATGACGATCTTGAGGTCTGGAAAATCAGCGGCCACGTCGTCGAGATGCAGTGGATGAGCGTACTTCAGCTTGAGTCCGCCGCCGCCCGGAGTTCCCGCTCCGACGCCGGTCTGCCCGGTGTGAGAGATGATAGGAATCCCCAACTCAATGCACTTCTCCCAGAGCGGATAGAAGCGCGTGTCATTGGGGAAAAAGGCCTGAACGGTGGGATGGAGCTTGAGACCGCGAAGCCCCAGCTCTTTCACTGCCCTTTCCAACTCCCGAAGGGCAATCGCTCCTTTCCATGGATCTACAGAGGCGAAACCGATGAACTGATCGGGATATTTTCTGACGACCTCGGCGACATAGTCATTGCCGACGTAGTGATCACCGCCGCGCGTCTCGGAGTCGACCGAGAAGATGACGCCGAAGATGTCCAGAGCCTTGTATTTTTCATACATCTCTTCCGGGGATTGAGGGAGCGAGGTCGTTTTGAAATAGCCAGCCATTCGCCGCTGTTCCTCGGCTCCTGAGTCGCCCGGCGGTTCCGGGACGTGAATATGAATGTCGATAGCTCGCATTGTGATCTCCAGAACCCGTACCGTAGGTTGCCCAACCTGCGGAGACTTGGTTATTGAAGTGTTCAGTTATCATCAAGCGGCTTGGCTATAACGCCCACCGCCGCCTTGGACAATCTACGGTACTGGGCGCGCCGCCTTTTCAGCCGTAAAGAAGTTGATACTGACGGTGGCGAGACCCGAGGGCGGAAACTTCGCCTGGAATCGCTCATCGGACGTCAACCCCGCTTCTCGCGCGCAGTCAAGGAAGACATCAAGCTCGACGAGATACTGATCGGAAAATCCGTGCGTGGCGTCGTAAGCCACAGCCAGCGTCCGGTCGAGATTGGCTGCGGTCACATGCGGAGGCAACGTATGAAGCTCCATCACGAGCAGGCCGAACCGTCCGACATACGGCGCCCAGCGGCGCAGGTGCCGGACCAGATTTTCTTCCAATTCATCGGGCGGAATCTCTTCGCCCAGATACGAGAAGGCGCCGGTCGTTCGAGCCTGGCGCGATCCATATCCGTTGGGTCCGCTGGGAATGTAATTGGCGGGCGGAAGATACGGGCGATTGTGGTCCAGAAAGGAGCGGACGTGCAGCAAGTCGTGAATGTCCAATCCCAGTAGCTCCAATTCGCTCGCCAGGTATGCCGGACGATTGATGTCACCCTGAATGATATGGAAATTGGGAATGCCGGCCTTACGCAGCTTCTGTTTGCTGATGCGCCGCGCAACCTTGCTAACATCGGCGCCGACCAGAATCAGCGGATGCGCGTCTAGCGCGGCGCCTCGCAACGTTTTCTTCATGACGATGGAGTAGACGTGCGCGAGCAACGAGCCGTCGCCACACCCCATGTCGCATACGCCCAACGGCTGCTGATCGAGCGGGCGATTGAAGAGTTCGATGATGATTTCATCGCTTTTCTTGAAGTAATTGTTATGCGCGCCGCCGCTGCCCCACACATTCATACCGCGATTGACGAGGAGTTCGCCTCCCGATTCATCAACGCGCGGGAACGTCGCGGCGCCGAAGAGCAGCGTGCCGAGCATCTCGAAGAGCGGCAAATACGAAACCGTCACGCCATAAGAACTGGCGATCTGCGCCGCATAACGCCCCTGCGATGTCAGTCGTAAGCGGTTCCCCTCGCGCTCCAGCCAGCCTTGAGATTCAAGCAACTCAAATACGCACGCCAGGCTGCGCGGATTGCCGGGGATCTCTTTTGGGTCAACTCCGTCGGAGGCCTGCTCGAAGAGATCAAAGACTCCTTCGCGAGCCAGGGCGACCATGCTCGGCCCGACCAGCATCCCGTCCAGATAGCGCGCCGTCTGCCGGTGAACCTTGGCCGCAGTGGTGTTACCCTCGGTGTAAACGCCCCATCGCTCCCCGGCGCGGCGGGCAAGATCTTGAAGGCTCGGAAGGACTGCCCGATCCGATTTGCCAAAAAGGAAATCGTCGAGAAAAATCGCTTTCGGAATGAATGAGACGGCCTCGCTGTAGAGAGGGGCGAGCCAGACCGCGATCTTGCCCTCCGTGGTCAACGCATAGTTCGAGTCTCCGGTCTCAGCCATCCAACCGCAAGAGACCAGCAGCCGCAGCGCCACTTTGAGATACCCGCGATTGCCATGCGTTTGATTCGCAATCTCGTCAAAGCCGATTCCCTCCGGCGCATCCGCCAGCCTTGCGAACACGCCGCGATCCGCAATGGCTTTGACGACCGGCGCCAGAACAATGCCCGCCATATGCTGAAAGATCGTCGTGCGAACGGCGACCTTTTCAGCGTTCGTCATTTCTTTTTTGGCCGATGTCGCGTATTCCACTTGAACAATCATTAGCCACAGAGCCACGGAGACACAGAGAACAGAGAGAGGGAAAGACAGAGAGATTCTTATCTATCCTTCTCTGTGTCTCCGTGGCTCTGTGGCGATTTAAGGGCGCCCCTCGAACAGGTCGCGGCCTTCGACCAGGGCGCGCATCTTGCGGTCGGCGACGCTCCGGTGGAGCATCCAGAACCCGCAATCCGGGTGAATATATTTGAGCCGGCCCTCGCCGGCCTTATTGATGATCGTTTCGATGCGGGAGGCTATGAGCTGCGGGCTTTCGATTTCGTTGTCTTTAATGTCAACGACTCCGACGCCGAGGCCGATGTTCGGATTGAGGTCGCGAAACACTTCCAGCTCATCATAGCCTCGCCTCGCAAATTCGAGCACAAGGTGATCGGCGCGCAGTTTGTTCAGAAACGGGATGAGGTCGCGCCAGAATCCTCGCTGGACGGTCTGCCCGCCGTAGTTGCCAAAGCAAATATGGACGGCGGTCTCGTTGGGCACGCTGTCTAGCGCGTGGTTGATCGCTTCGGCGGCCCAGCCGGTGTCTTCGGGGTGTCCGGCAATGTACGCCTCGTCCAACTGGACCACGTCGGCCTCGACCGACTCCAATTGGCGACGCAGCGCCTCGGCGATATCCATAGCCAGTTCCGCTCGTTCCTTGTAATGACAATTGATGAGCACGCGCGACAGCATGTGGGGTCCCGTGCAGGTAAACTTGAGCGGGAACGTGGTCAGCGCGCGCACCGACTCGTAGTCTTTAGCCAGGTTCAGCGTCCCCGCTTCGACCTTCCCCACCACCATTCCGGCTGGCAGCGCGCGCGATCCGAGCGCGCGGTCGTGGTAAAAACGCTGAAGCTCCGCCATCGAGAAGCGCTTCCGTACGCCTTCCATCTGCTCGACAAAGTAATCGATCATCCCATTCGTTTCGGGATGGCCGGGATCAAAGCGGGACAGCTCGCCGTCGGCGATCAGGTCCAGGCCGGCCAATTCCTGCGTCTTGAGGACGACCATCACGGCGTCACGCAAGACCAGGCGCGATGTATTGCCTACTAGCCAAGATGGAACCGGATAACTTCCGACGACAGTTGTCTTGATGCGTTCACTCATTTTTGCGCCGGCGCGAAGTATGGTAGTAATGCCGCTCTGCTATTGGATCTCTCTTGCGAAATGAATGGACAGAGTATGTGGAGCGAGAGGCGCCGGTGTCAAGGGACTCTTGCAAATCTGGCATATCAGATATAATCGGCCCCTTTTGTTACCAACATTTTTGTTATTGTAATGGCGCCCTCCTTGCGGACAAGAGACCCCGACCTTTAGCGGTATTCTTATGTGTCAGAATCATACAACCGTTTGAAATCTAAACAGGACGATCGGTGGCGAGGTACAAAGGCCCAAAACACAAGTTGTCACGTCGTGAGGGCGTCAACCTCACAGGCACGACGTCGCCAAGTCTAGCGGACAAATTGAATGTTCCGCCGAGTCGAACCGGCCGCAGACAGCGCCGCTCTGGCGAATATGAGATTCGGCTGCGCGCCAAGCAGCGCGTCAAGCTCCAATACGGGTTATTAGAGAAGCAATTCCGCCGCTTCTTTAAAGAGGCCAGCCGGATGCCAGGCCCCACCGGCGCAAATCTCCTGCAGTTGCTCGAACGCCGTCTGGATAACGCGGTCTACCGAATCGGGTTAGCGCGCACGCGCCCAATGGCCCGGCAGTTGGTGAGCCATGGCCACGTTCTGGTCAACGATAAGAAAGTCGATATTCCGTCCTTCCTCGTCAAACCCGGCGATGTGATTACGCTGGCTCCGGTCGCGCTGCGGATGCCTGTAGTGCAAGAGGAGATGCAGACGGGCAGGAGAATCATGCCTTCCTGGTTGCAGAAGGGCGATGGCGGCGGGCGCGTGGTCGGTTACCCACGGCGCGAAGACAGCGACGCGGACATCCGTGAGGACATGATCGTCGAATTCTACGCGAGATGAGAGTGCGTCCGTATTAGCCACCGCAGACACCGCAGACACAGAGGTAGGGAGAAGGAGCAAAAGAGAGAATGGGAGATTTTATCTCGTTATCGCTCTATCTCTCTGGGGCCATGTACCTCTTTCTCTATCTCTGTGGCTCTGTGGCTCTCTGGCTCTGTGGCAAAACCGAGAGCCCTAAAAGCGCCTTGAAAGTGAGCGAACCGCAGGTTAGCAATAAAGGAATCAGTAAAACGAAGAGCGCGTGCCGCCAGAAATCAGTTCCCTGCCGATATGCTCCGTTTAACAGCGGAACTCCTAACATCATCGCGTAATAAGCAAGAAGCGGGTAGAGAGAACGCCGGAACGGATTCGAATCCTTTTCCGCGCCAATCTTTTCGCTGGCCGCAAACAGCAGCAGCAGAAATCCGAAGTAGATGAAGACGCCTTCGAACCGGTGAAGTTGACCGGGATCCATCCAATGAAAAGGGCGAAAAGGGCCAAAAGGGCCAGACTCCGGGCCGATCTCCGAGGGTGACTGGCGCATCAGCAATGCGATGGTGATGCGAGCGGCATTCGCGACCAGCGTCGTAAGATAGGCGATCACTGCCGCGGCCGGGATCCCCCCCCAGACGACCTTCTTCGATCGCTCGCCAAGCAGATTCCTCATCGAAAGCATCAAGAATGCAGTGATCAGGAAATTGACTCCCGCGCAGGAACTGGCGATCAGGAAACTGCGCTCCCTGCTGATGTAGCCCGCGTGAGATTCAAACTCAAACGAGACGCCGCTGACCAGTTCAACGAGCGCGGTCGTCGGAGCGAGAATCCAGCGCAACTGGTCTGCGCTCGCCGTTGAATAGTGGAGCTTGAGCGCGAAAGCGCAGGCCAGCGCGACAACACACTGCGCAATCCGGTTCCAGGTGAATCTCGATTTCATAAGCTCAACAGTAACAATAATCGACAAAGACAGGAGAACAGGTTTTCCAGGATGCTCAAAATGGTCTGTCATTTCCCCTTCTTCCGCCAATCCTGAAAAACCCTGTTCATCCTGTCTATGTCCTTTTTATTTTGCGCACGCGCTTCCAATACGCTGCCGCCGCCAGCGGAGGAACATGATCAGCGCGAGCACTGAAGATGCGGCCATCAGCCACAGGAGTTCCGGCTCACTGCCCACTGCCAGATCGCTCACTCCCACTGGGAGCGGCAGCGGTTGATCTACGTCCTGAGCCGGTCCCTGAGTGTTTCTGACCGTTTCGCGGACCGCGATGAATGAGGTGTATTGAGTCAACAGGTTGTATTTCAACCCTAGAGAAGTGACGCTTTTGATTCGATCCTCATCCATATCACCGAAGCCGTAATCAGAAAGTTCGGCGATGCGTGATCTGGCCCACAGGTAACGCAACGCCCGATTGGCTTCATCCGGCCGAACGCCCGCGACATCCAGACGAGTTATGTAATCTCCCTGCCCTGTCCTTCCCCGCAGTTCAAGCGCTCCGTTTATCTGCCCGCGCCATTTACCGAAGAGAATCACAGGGCGCTGGGCGAATAGATCGGGGAGGCGCTCCGGGTTTACGTCATAGATATCAAAACCGACGGAATGGACCTGAATGTCGGTCAAGAGTGGAGTCTGAATGTATTCCCGGAATTTGGCCGCGACCTCTGGGGCTTCCGCTTCCGTGGTCACGACGAAAGGCTCGCCCATTCCGGCCTTCGCCACACCCTCGATGAGATAACGGTTAACCGATGAGCCGATGCCGAAGGAGAAGACATTGCATTGATTCAGATTCTCGCGTATGTAATCGAAGACGCCCTTCTCACCTGAAATATAGCCATCCGTAACCAGCACGACGCTTCGCGAGACCTTGGCTTCACGCGGGAGGCTCATGGCTTGTTTGACCGCCGCAAGAAGCTCGGTGCCCCCGCTGCCGCGCTGCTGCTCGATCAGACGAATCGCCTTAGAAATGTTCGCCTGATTCGCCCGAAGAGAATTTGCTGAGAGCGCGGCGGAGTCTCCGGCGAACAAAACGACGTTGAACAAATCCGACGGCCGCAATTGCCCGATCAGATCCCGCAGAAGCCGTTTGGCGGTGTTCAGAGGAAACCCGTCCATAGAGCCGGAAACATCCACCACGAAGATGTACTCTCGGGGGGGTATCTCGGCGTCCGTTACTCGCTGCGGCGGCTGAGCCATGTAGAGGAAAAAGTTCTCGTCATTGCCCTGGTAGAGAAGAAGGCCCGAAGCGATCTGCTCTCCAGACAAACGATAGCGAAGAATGAAATCACGGTCTCCCTGGAATTGACCAGTGTTGTCCAAAACTAGCTGAGCGATGGTCGGACTCTGCCATTGCGGAGAAATCTGATGCGACGTACAGCTCAAGTCCAGGATAGGGACGCCCGCTGAAATCCGAGCCGAAATGTGGAGCGCGCTAGCAGGTTTATCGTCTTGATGAAGGTACGGAGTCTTAATTATGGCGCCCTCTTGTGGCGCCGCATTGGAAGAGGACTCCGGCTGTGAGGAATAACGAGGTCCGACGACGGTGGGAAAGACCACTTCATAGACGCCGTCTGTCGGCGTCAACAGTTCGGTATAGCGAAGTTCGACCTCGACCTGATCGCCGGGCATGACGTTGGCGAGACTCATTGAAAATACGTTGGGCCTGTTTTGCTCCAGGAGCGACGCGCTCTTTCCTTCCTGCTTGGCCTTGTCGAATTCCTGCTTAGCCTTCTCCCGCTCTTTGATTTTCGCGACGATGACCTGATCGCCGATCCGCATACGCATCGCGTAAACGGCGGCCCGAGTGGAGGCCGGAAAAACATAACGGGCGTTGATCGGCCGCGAGCCTTCGTTCCGATACGTTTGCAGTACCTTTACGTCGGCGATGACGCCAGAGACGTCTATTTGAACATGGGTGTCTTTGAGAGGCAGGTGGTCCAGGTTTGGATCCCCCTGCACAAAGAAATACGGCGCAAGAGTTTTGTCATTCTGAGTCTGGGCTGAACCGGAAAGGGAAACTATCGAGATTGCAATCAGAGCCAGACAGATAATTCGCATATTGAATCGCATAATCACCTCAGTCCGGGCGACTTGAGTCGCCGTGTAGTTTGTAGAGGGCAAGCCTCGTTGTTGTACGGACTGAGCTTATGACAAGGCGCGGATTGAAATAATGCCTGGCGCCACAGAATCGGACCGTAATAACCACAGTCGGCCGCCGCGGGACTACGATCCCTCCGCCGCGGCAGCGGCGATTGATCCCAGCCCGGCTTTTCAAAGCTTGGGATCGACAAAATCAACTGTCGCTGCGGCGACCGGAAAACGGTTGTCGCATTTATTCTTCAAAGACCATAAATCCCGCCTTTCACGCGCTACCGCCGTGATAATGCGATGGCGGCCAGGTAGAGCATGACTTCTGTCAATTGATTGGTCGCGCCTAGACAGTCGCCCGTAACCCCTCCGATTCTACGGCGGTAGTACCATCCGGTTCCGAGAGGCGCCGCTATGGCGACCACGCCGGCGACAGCCGCCTCGCGCCAATTCAGCAACGTGAGCGCGGCCAATAAAGTCAACGTGGCGACCGTCGCCGCGCCATAGCCCAAACGCTGCGCGACAAGTTTGCCTTTTCCTTCCTCTCGCGCATACGGCAACCACAGGCAGAGCGGCAAGGTTGTCCAGCGCGCCGCCGTATGGGCGACTATCAACCAGCGCCAGACAACTGAAGGATTGAGCGAGGAGAGAAAATTGTATTTGGCAAGCGCGAGGAAGACCAGCGCCAACGCGCCGAAGGTCCCGACGCGGCTGTCGCGCATAATCTCCAGCGCCCGCTCGCGCGTCCATCCTCCACCGAAGCCGTCGAAGGCGTCGGCCAATCCGTCTTCATGAAACGCGTTAGTGATGAAAGAGAAATAGACCAGCGCCAACAGCGCGCACGTCGAGGGCGGCAGCAATTTCAATAGTGAGGCGTGCAACAACGCGCCGCTCGCGCCGACGAGCGCGCCAACGAGCGGGAAAAACATCGCCGCCCGCCCCAATTCTTTTTCGTCGGCCTCCAGATTACGCGGCATGGGACAGCGCGTGAGGAACTGCATGGCGATCAAAAATAGTCGCGGCCATTTCGACATTACGAGTCCCTACCGCTCACGCCGGCTTCGGCGAAGGTGGCCATTTCGCAGAGCAGCCTGGCGGCGGAGCCGATGAGGCGCATCGCGAGAGCCGCGCCGGTTCCTTCTCCGAGTCGCATCTGCATGTCGAGCAGCGGTCGTCGCCCGATAAATTCGATCAGCGCCTCGTGCCCCGCTTCCTGGGAGCGGTGCGCGATGAAGAGGTAGTCGCGCGCCGTCGGACAGAACAAGCAGGCAAGCGCGACTGCCGAAGTCGAAATGAAGCCGTCAGCGACGACAGGGATGCTTTCAGCCGCCGCTCCGAGCGTAATCCCGGTCATCACGCCTATCTCCGCGCCCCCGACCTTCGCCAGCAAATCGAGCGAGTCATTGCGGTCCGGCTTGTTGACTTCAAGCGCGCGCTTGACCGCCGAGATCTTTCTTCGCCAGCCAGCTTCGTCAATGCCTGTGCCGTATCCCGTAACCGCTTCGGGCGCTAGCCCGGTGAGCGCCGCCGTGATCGCGCTTGCGGACGTAGTGTTTCCGATACCCATTTCGCCGATGCCTATCATCTCCACGCCGTCCACCGCCGCGGCCCGAGCCAGATCGACGCCGATAGTGACGGATCGTACGGCCTGCTCGCGCGACATCGCCGGGCCGCGAGTGAAGTTCGACGTGCCGCGAGCGACTTTGGCCTGGATTAAATCCGGCGCGTCGCCGAAGTCGGCGTCAACGCCCGCGTCAACCACTTTGACCTCGATGCCGCAATCCCGCGCCAGCACATTGATCGCCGCGCCGCCGCGCAGGAAGTTATAGACCATTTGCGCCGTGACCTCGCGCGGGTATGCGCTCACCCCTTCGGCGACAACGCCGTGATCGGCGGCGACAACGTAAATGCGCTGGCGAAAGACCTCCGGCCTCAGCGTTCGCCGAATCGCTGCCAGACGGTTGGCGATTTCTTCGAGCGCGCCAAGGCTGCCCGGCGGCTTGGTCAATTGCGTTTGCCGCACTGCGGCTCGGTCGAGCCACGTGTTGTCAATCGGCGAGATATTTTGAATGGTCTCTTCGATCATCGTCTTACTACTCCTGCAACATTCAAGGAAATGTTCTTGCGGCGCCGGAGGCGCCGGTGGATATTAGCTGGTGGAGAAACCCTAAGGTATCTACACAATTCTTTGCGCCGGATTTGTGTAGATACCTTAGGGTTTCTCCACCGGCTAATCTCCGATGTCCCTCCGGGACGAAGAAGCGATTCTCATCAGGCATTCCGAGCACAGGCAGCGCTTGTAACGTTCGCGCAGTTCTTTTCTCGCTTCCGCGCTGAGCTTTACCTGAAGACACCAGCAGCCCTTGAGCGACGCGCCGCAAACGAACGGCTTGCCGCAAGCCTCGCATTCGCGCTGCGCGCGAGTGTCAGGCAGGATGAGTTCTTTCAGCTTACGCAGCATCGCTTCCCCGGTTTACGTTAAATCGATCCCGACTTGAGCGGCAGTGGCAAGCCCGCGACGATGAGGATCACTTTGTCGGCGGCCTGCGCCAAGCGTTGATTGGCGAAGCCCTGCAAATCGCGAAACGCGCGCCCGACCGGATGCTCCGGCGTGAGGCCGCCGCCCACATCATTGCTGACGATGATGATTTCGCCCGCGTCTACGGCCCGCCGCCGCGATGCGAGAATCAGATCATCGACCTGCTCGAGGATCTGATTCTCTTGAGCGGGCGCCGCCTGTCCTCTGTGTTCCCACATCAGATTGGAGATCCAAAGCGTCACGCAATCGATCAGCAAGACCGCCTCGACCGGCGCTTCTCGGATCGCGCGCGGCAGATCGAGCGGCTCTTCAACAGTTCGCCAACTTGCCGGGCGATCGGAGCGGTGGCGGGCGACGCGTTCGCGCATTTCCTGATCGGATTCGATTTCATCGGCGCGCGCCGTCGCAATGTAGACGACCTGCGCCGAACGGCCGCAGAGAGATTGCGCGTAACGGCTCTTGCCGCTTCGCGCCCCGCCTAGAATCAGTGTCAACATACGTCGCGATGGAAAACAAAGACCGGCTTGCCGTCATCGGTAAATAGGCGATCGGCCGACACGCCGAAGACGCGATTGAGCGACTCCACTCGCAGAACTTCATCAGTTGCGCCGCAGGCGATCAACCGGCCCTGATCGAGCAGCGCGACACGGTCGGCGAACCGCGCAGCCAGGTTCAGGTCGTGAATCGCCACCGCAATCGCCTTCCCTTCTTCCGCCAATTCACGGCACAGGCTGAGCGCATCGAGAGCATGCGCAATGTCGAGGCTCGCGGTCGGCTCATCGAGTAAAAGGATCGGCGCTTCCGTCGCCAGGCTGCGCGCCAGCAGGACACGTTGGCGTTCGCCGCCCGACAACTCCGTGACGAACCGGTCGGCCAACTGCGCGACATCGGCGCGCCGCATCGCCTCATTTATCGCTGAATGGTCGCTCTCCCGTTCGACATCAAAACGCCCCAGATGCGGATGTCTGCCCATCATCACAACTTCGCGTACCGTGAAGGCGAAATCGAGATGCGTGTCCTGCGGCGTGTAGGCGATACCCCGCGCGATCGCGCGGCGAGGCAGCGATTTCAGGTTACGCCCGTCGAGCGTCACCGTCCCCTCGCTGGTCTTCCACAATCCACCGAGCAATCGCAGAAGCGTGCTTTTGCCCGATCCGTTCGGCCCGACCAGCGCCAGCAGACCGCCGCCGCGCAATTCAAGCGACACGTGGCGCGCGAGCCAACGCCCGTCAATGTCGATCCCCGCGTTGTCGAGCTTGAGTCTCATCAATAGCCAGCTTCGCGCCGGCGCCCCAGCAATAAAAACAGAAAGAACGGCGCGCCACATCCGGCGGTGATAATCCCCAGTCGAATCTCTTCCGGCCGGATCACTGTGCGCGCCAGCAGATCCGCCGCTATAAGAAAGATCGCGCCGATCAGCGCGCTCGCGGGCAGCAAACGCCGGTGAGAAGGCCCGGTCAGCAATCGCGCCGCGTGCGGCGCAATGAGTCCGACGAAGCCGATCACGCCGCTGACAGCCACCGACGCGCCAGTGAGCAGCGCGGCGTTTACCAGCAGCAGGCGCTTCGTCTTCTCGATCTCGACGCCCAGGGCCAGCGCCGTCTCTTCTCCAGTCAACAAGAGGTCGAGTTCACGCCAGCGGCTGATCGCCGCGCCCAGCCCGACGACGGCGCACGGCAGGATCATCAGGCAATGCGTCCACTGGCGATTGTCGAGCCCTCCCATCAACCAGAAAGTGATCTCCTGCGCGACCTCCCATCGAACCCACGTCAGCGAAATCAGAAACGAGCTGGCCGCGGCGAAGAGGGAGGAGAACGCCACGCCGGCGAGCAACAGCGTCGCCACAGGCGTGCGCCCGCGCCGCGTCGTCAACGCGTAGACCGCGAACAACGCCAGCAATGAGCCGGCGAACGAGAACGCGGGTAGCGCCAGCATCTGGCGCATCGCCAACCCGCTGACAATCGCGATGACGGCTCCGAAAGCGCCTCCCGCGCTGGTCCCGATGATGTCGGGCGAAGCGAGCGGATTGCGAAACAGCCCCTGCATCTGCGCCCCGGCGGCGCTCAGCGAGGCTCCGGCCAACATTGCAACCACCACGCGCGGCGCGCGCAACTGCCAGATGATCGCCTGTTGCGACAGCGAGACATCGCTCGCGTCGAGCCAGCCGAAAGGCGTTACGCGGGCAAACAACGCTCGCGCCACGATCGAGGCCGGAATGTTCACGCTGCCGACGCTGACGCCAAATACCGCGAAGACCGCCAGCAGCAGCGTCGCGATCACGAAGAAGAGAACAGCTCGCCGGCGCCGTGGCGCCGCGCCGGCTCCGCCGCGCGATTTTGATTTGTCGCTCAGCCGCGGCCTCATTTCTTCGCGTCGCCCTGATCTCGGTAGAGAGCGTCGGCGAGTTCACTGACCGCCCGCGTGACATGGTGCGACACGGAGAGCAGGTAGCGGTTGTCGAGCGTAATGATCCGGCCGTTGCGCGCCGCTTCAGTGGCGCCGATCACCGGGTTGTCGAGTAATTGCTTTCGCGCTTCAGCGGCCTTCGCGGGCGTCGCGCCCCGGATAATGAAATCCGGCTGCCATTCGGCGACCTGTTCTGCGCTGATCTTCGGGAAGCCACGCAGCCCCTTTTCCGCCGCGACGTTTATTGCCCCGGCGGCGCGCACGATCGCGTCGAACGAAGTGTCGCCGCCCGCCGTGTCGCCCGACGGGTAAAACGACAGAACGCGCGGCGGCTTTGTCCCGGCGGGAATGCGGGCCTTGACCGCGGAGAGTTCCGCGTTCATCCGCTCGATCAACTTCTCCGCATTTGATTCTTCGCCGATGGTTTGCCCGACCAGACGGATGTTTCCCTGTATCGCCTCGATGCTGTCGAAATTGGCGAAGCGGAATACAGTCGCGCCCGAAACCTTCAAACTTTCAACCGTCTCGGCCAGGCTGTAGCTCGCCACGAAGACGAGATCTGGCTGCAGTCGGAGAATCTCTTCGGCGTCGAAGATCGGAGTGACGTTCGCCGTCCGCAGCTCATCGGCGATCGGGCTGTACTTTGGTTCGAGTCCGATCTTGCTCACGCCGACTATCCGTTCGCGCTGGCAGATCGCCCACAGGATTTCATCAGTGCCGAGCGTCTGCGAAACGATGCGAATCGGACGCGCCCTGATTGTGACTTCGCTCCCGGATCCGTCCAGAAGCGCGCGCGGAAAGCCCGCGCCCGGCGGCCCGACAGCCTCGGCCCGCTTGAGCTGTCCGGCGTTGCGGCATGCCGTCAGGCTAGCCAGCGTAATCAGCGCCAGCAGCGCTAACAAATTTATTTTCCTGATATATCTCATAAACGAAGCGTTTTCGCGGCTTTGCCGCCCGATATGCGGAAGCGGCTATGCCCTTTCGCACAAGCTGCTCATTTTCTTCTGGGCTACGCCCCAAATCGTTCGCAGGGGCATAGCCCGGAAGATGATTTGAGAAATTCGCTCCGGGAGGTTAAAAACCTCCCGCACATCAGGCGGCAAAGCCGCGAAGAACATCTACGAAAATATCTGAAGACGCCAATTGGTCAGAAGCGAAACGCCGCGCCGCCTATGAAAAATGCGCCCGGCGCGCGAAAGCCGCTCTCGGTATAAGCTCGATCAAACACATTTTCGACTTTGCCGTAGAAGCGCAGGCTGAACCGGTCGTCAATCGGCAGCGTGTACGCCGCGACAAAATCGGCCTTCACGTAGCCGTCAAAGATGTAGAGCGTGTCGAAGGACGGCGATGGAAACGAAGGCGAGTAATCGCTGACGGCCGAGAGATCGAATGTCACATCGACCCGCCTGCCGACGCGCTGAGTGGCGACCAGTGTGAAGAGATGATCCGACGTGCCGGGTATGGTCAGATACCCCGCAGCGTTCGGCGAGCGCTGATCGGCGTTGGTGTAGGTGTAGGAGGCGAAGAGGCTGGTTGAACGCGTCGGCGAAATCTCCGCGCTCAATTCAACGCCGCGCGCCAGCCCGGCGCCAAGATTCAGATACCCGCCAAAGATGCGGCCGAACGGATCGCCAGGCGGCAATGAACCGAAGTCAATGATGTTCTGCAGCCGCGTGTAGAAGTACGTCGCGCTCACGCGCGCTCTGCCGCGCATAAAGGACTGGTCTATCCCGCCATCGACCGCGATCGAGCGTTCCGGCTTCAGGCGCGGGTCGCCGAATGGCGTGAAATCGCCCCCGAAAAAGCTCGCGCCGAATCGCTCGAACAAAGACGGCGCGCGGTAACCGTTCCCGACGTGCGCGCGCAGCTTCGTGTTGGTCGCTCGAAATATATAAGCCACCGAACCGTCACCCGTGTAAGCGTTCGGCGGCGCGTCGAACGACACTCCGACATAACGCGGCGCGCCTCCTTTGAAAACCGGCGTGGATAGATCGAAGCTTTGCAGCCGAAACGCGAGCGACAGTTGCAAACGGTCGGCGAGCAGCCGCGTCTGATTCTGCGCGAAGAAAGTGTGGCTACGCTGCCTGATATCGAGCGAACTGCGCGGAGGATCGGGACTTTCGTCTGTCGAGAAATCTCCGTAGCTCTCGCGCTCGAATTCGTAACCGGCGGTCAGTAGATTCAGGCCTCCGAGCCGCAGGTCGGCTCGCGAGGTGAATGTGTCTATGTCGCCGGCGAATTTGCTGATCGTAGTGAAGGCCGGTTCGCCGAACTCCCCGACGCCGAGCGGCCCGTCGAGGAAAGAGCGGTTCACATCCACACGCTGATAGCTCAGCCGATAGCTCGCGCGGTCGTTCAATCGCTGGGTGAAATTCAGCAAGCCGGAGAAGAAGTTGGATTTGCGGCGGTTGTCAGGATCGTTGAGGTCAGGGATGAAGTTGGCGTCGCCGCGATTGTAATTGTCCGGCGTCAACGGGACGCCGCGCGCTTCCACGCGGCGCTGTTCGTCAAGATCCAACGGGATCGCCTGCACGCGCGTTCCCGCAGGCGGCGGCGCGAAACCGGGCGCGGCCGCCGGGCTTTCATTCAGCGCCGCAAACGCGTCGTTCGCAAAGACGCGGGCGGAGAGCGTGACGTTCGGAGTGAAATGGTAGCCGAGCAACCCCTGCGAACTCGTCTGTCGCACGCGATCATCGCCGTCCACGCCGTTGGTCACGTTCAACTCCGACAGCCCGGCGCTGTAAAACAGCCGGTCGTCCATCGCGCCGCCCGCGACCGCGCCGCGACCGCGAAACAGCCCCAGGCCGCCCCCTTCAATCTGCGCCTGCCCGCGCAATCGGCCGCCGCCCGTATCGGTCACGAGGTTGACGACGCCGCCGATCGCGTTCGAGCCGTAAAGCGACGAACCCGAACCGCGCAAAACCTCTACCCGATCCAGGCTCACGACATTGAGTTCGTTGATGAAGCCGTTCGCGCTGCCCTGCGTGTCGGCCGCGTCACGAAAGCGCTGCCCGTCAATCAAAACGCCGGTGTCGAACGAACGCAGGCCGCGAATTCGAACGCTCGCAAACGCGCCGGGGCCGCCCTGCTGGACGACGCGCGCGCCTGGCGTAACCCTCAACGCTTCAAGAATCGAGTATTCGTCGCGCAGTTCCATCTGCTGCGCGTTGATCACGGTCACGGCCTTTGAGACCTCGTCTATGGATTGCGCAGTGCCGGAAGCCGTCACAACCACGTCTTCGTTGAGCGCAGCCACGTCGAGCGCGATGTCGAGCCTTTCGTTGACTGATTTTATTGATACGGCCTTGACCGTTCCGGCGAAGCCAGGGGCGCGGACTTCGATCAGATAATCGCCCGCCGCGACGCGGTCGAAGCGAAAGTCTCCGTCACCAGTCGTCATCACGGTCACCCGCGACCGATTGTCGCGCGCAATCAGCGTCACTGCGGCGCCGCCAACGCCGGCCTTGTTCGGGTCGGTGACCAGGCCGTTGAGTTGTAAGGAAGATTGCCCGGGGACGAATGGCGCTGTAAGAGCGCAAACCAGAGAGAGGTAAAGCGCCGACGTAAAGCGACGCGCGGAGGAGAGTGTCATGGAGCGGTCCTTTCTCCCGCCCTTCGCGGGATTGAAACAGACACGCTCGCAGGCCGGTCTCCTGGCTTACGGCCTTACTGACTTTCTACTTGCCATGCCTTCCCGTTCGACGTGAACAGTGGCGTTCGTGTGGCTTTCGTTGCCGATTACAGTTGCGAGGGCAGCGGCGGATTCTCACCGCGCTTCCCGAACACCTGCGGCGTACCGGGTTGTCAATGCGGACTGATTGAAGCTCAAGTCGGCTTCAACGCCGAATATAATAGCAGGCACAACTCAGAACCGAGCGCGCATGATCCACAATCCACCGGGTTCTGTAAAGACTCGAAAGCGCGATCTCGCATGGAGTCCCGCCTAAAGGCGGGACTCCATGCGATTTTCCGCAGGAGTCGCTCATGTCGTCCGTGACGACGCCTTGAAACAATAAAAATAGACAGGATTTACTGGATTGTTCAAGAATGAAATCAATTCACAAAATCCTGAACAGTCCTGTAAATCCTGTCTATTTTCCGAATAGGTATTATTACTTACCAGGATTGAGCTTCAGTCGAGAGTATCGCCGAACTAGCAGAGACCAATTCCTGCTTACGCGGTGGCCTACTGATTCGGCCTGCGCACCGGCGTACTCCTTCCGGGCGGTCTGGTGGGAGGTGTGTTGCTTAACGCCTCCGGCGCCACATCCATCAACTTTTGATACGCAAGCTCTGACTCTTTGGTCTTCGAATAATCTTTGAAGACCGACAGGAGTTGAACGACTGCCTCCTCCTTGCGCCCCATTTCCAGCAGGATCGTCGCGCGCCTAAACAAAGCGGACGCCGTCTTGTCTCCGTTCGGACTGAGCATTTTGACCTGTTCGAATGCGGCCGAGGCTTCGGGCAGTTTCTTTTGCGCGTAAAGGATCTCGCCGATCCAGTATTGCGCGTTGTCCGTCATCTCGGAGCTGGGATAAGACTCCACGTACTGTCTGAACTCGGAAATAGCCAGGTCGTAATTACCGCGCGAGTAATCGGCGTAGGCGGAGGCGAAGAGCTGGTCGGGATTACCCGGAGTTATTGCCCCCATCACGGGCCCCTTCTGATAATCCTCGATGAGCTTCTTCACCTGCGCGAATTGTTCGGAGAGGCGCTCCATACGCTCGTTGGTGGCGGTGACGCGCTCGCCTATCGAAGTTACCTGCGCGGTGACATCGCCGCTTTTGGTGGAGACTGATTCCTGGGCGCGCCGGATGGCGGAAATGTTGTCGCTCATCTGGACGATCAGCGTGTTCAGCTCGCCCATGGTCTTATTGAACGTGTCCTGCATGGTCTGGGTAGTGCGTTGCAGCAACACCAACTCGGTCTTCAAATCCTCGACCTGCACCGCCATTCGATCAATCTTCTCGCGCTGGTCTTTGCTCTGCGCTAGGCCGGTCAAAGGGAGAATGGCTATGGTGAGCAATAACGGCAACGTGTAAACACGAATCTTATTCATAATTCTCTCTGCTTCCTCAACTTACTAAGCAGTCGAATATATTTTGGGGCTTAATCAACAGCCCATATGCCATATTTCATATGAAATATGGCATATGGCGTATGGATCATTCAACTCATGGCCTGTCGCCGCCACGCAGGTAAACGAAATCGCCACGGCGATCGTAAGCCCACGAAGGCGGAGACGAGGACGTACCCTCAACAGTGCCCTGCGCCTTTTCGGACCCGTAGCTGACCTGCTCGATGCGGCTCGGATCGACGCCCAGGCTGGCCAGGAAATCCCGGATCGTGCGCGACCGGCGGTCGCCAAGACCGAGATTGTACTCTGATGTGCCGCGCGGATCACAGTTGCCTTCTATGCGGAATGCGATCGAGCGATTGCGATCGAGGTTGAGAAATTCGGCCAGGACGCGCAACTTATCCTGCTCCGGCTGGAGAAGGTCGGATTTGTCATAGTCGAAAAAGACCGACTTGGCCACGGCGCGGAACTGGTCGGCGCCCGACGGCTCCGGCGGCGGCGTGGGCGCGGGCGTGGGCGCGGGCGGCGGCGGCGGTTCGGTGACCGAGACGCGCGCGCTGGCGGTGGCGGAGCCACCGTCGCCCAGAGCCGTCGCGGTGTAAGTGGTCGAGGCGCGCGGGCTAATTTCGCGCTCGCCGGAACCGGGCACTTCGCCGAGCCCGGTGATGGTCACGATCTTGGCGTTCTCGGTAGACCAGTGCAAAGTTGTGCTCTGGCCGAGATCGAGCGCCGATTTATCGGCCGTCAGGCTGACCTTCGGCTCCGGCGGCTTGACGACGGTAACCGTGACAGTGGCGCTGTCGCGGGCCGACTTCTTGCCGCGTTTGGCGATAATCTCGTATTTGGTCGTGTCTTTCGGGCTCACGCTCTGGGCGCCGATCTTGTCGACTTTCTGGCCATTGAGCGTGATATCCTTGCCGTCCCTGGTTTCCCATTTGACGGTGACGGCTTCACCAGCCGTGATGTCGTTTCGCGATACAGTGAGTTTGGCCGTCGGCGACGCGCAGGCGCCGAACAAAACAGCCATCAAGACCATAACAAGGCCTGCGATTGAGTGCTTCATTTTACGGGTCATATATCCGCCTTTCTTGATTAGGTTGTGAGGTATTTCAAGATTGAAAAAACGACTCCGTCCGTTAACGGGACCACGACGGAGCGCGGCCGCCGCCACGCGTCAACTGGCGCGGTTCGCTGCCGTCCACGTGCATCGCCCAGATCTCCCAGTGACCGCTGCGGTTCGATTGAAACGCGATGTGACGGCTGTCGGGCGACCAGGCGGGATTTTCGTTCCGGCCTTCACGCGTCAGCTTCAAGATTTGCCCCGGGGAGGCCACATCGGCTACGTAGATGTTGTATGATGGCCCGTCGCCGTCCCAGGTGAACGCCAGGTATCGGCCGTCGGGCGACCACGCGGGCGAATCCATATGCCCTCCCATGCTCAGCAGCTGGCGTTCGTTGGACCCGTCCGCGCCAATTATGTAAATCCGCGGCGAGCCGCCGCGATCAGAGATGAACGCGATCTCGCGCCCGGTTTTCGGATTCCATCTCGGCGAGATATTCACAGCATTGCGCGTGCTCGTCAATCTCTTCGCGTTCGATCCGTCGCCGTTCGCGATGTAAATTTCCATCGAACTGCCGTCCTTGCTCGAAGCGAACGCGATCCGCCCGTCGGGGCCGATCGCGGGCGAAGTCGTCGTGCCTTTGAACCGCGTCGAACCGATGATCAACCCGTCCTCGCCGCGAATGACGACGTTCGGATAGCCGTCGCGGTAAGAAACATAGGCCAGCCGCTTGCCGTCGGGCGAGAGCGAGGGAAAGAGCGCGATCGAACCGTCGCGCGTGAAGGCCTTCGCGCCGTAACCGTCGTAATCCATCTTGTGAATTTCGCGGTTGGCCACGTAGGCGATTTTTGATTCGGCGATCCCCTCCTGCCCGGTCAGTAGCCTTACGATCTGGTCGGCGAACTGGTGGGCCATCTCGCGCGGCTCGCCGCTCATCGCGGCGGAGAGCAACTGCTGCCGCGTTTTGACGTCGTAAAGGAAGCCCTGCGCGGTGTTCGCGCCGGTCAAATTGCCGAAGGCCACGTAATCGCTTTTAACCGGATCGCTCGCCCAGTCTTCATACTTCAGAGCGGCGGGATCGGCGAGCAGAGTCTTCGGATATAGGCTCTTGCCGACCAGGTTGGCGACGCTCGCGAATTTCAGGTCGTTCCAGAGAGTTTCGTTGTAAGTCCCGATCGAGGCGTCGAGACCGCCAGCGCGCGGTTGAAAATCGGACACGGCCAGCGCGGGGCCGCTGCCCGGCGTGATGATGAGTATGCCGAGCTGCTTTTGCAAGTCTCCTTGCGTTTCCTGCGGGCGCCGCGCGCGCGCCGCGGGCAAGAAAATCATCGCCGCGCTGAAGATTGTAATTACGAATGCAATCAGAATAGCTCTTCTCATGCGTTCTCCATAGGGGCGGGTGTCACTTTACGGGGGGGCTTCCAATATTACTTTGGATATTTGAACCAAACCTCGGCGATAGCCTCTTGCGAGCTCATCAGAAATCCGTTCGGGAACGGCGGTAACGGATTAGAGGCGAGCACGGCGCGCTCGGCCGCATTGTTGATCAAATCGCTCGAGCTACGTCTTTTAAAATAACTCAGAGCGACCCGCCCGTTCACCAGCGAGAGGATTCGCCCGTCGCGCGCGATGCGAAGCTGCACGATGACGAATTGGGTCGCGCTCGCGTCATTCGTCAGTGGCGGATTATAGTTGCGGCTCAAGATCATTTGTATGCGCCGCCCATATTCCGATCCGCCCGGCACTCCGCTCGATCCCAGATTGGCGCCGGAACCCATGCCGACCCCCTGGGCAATCGAAGGAACAGGCGAACCGGAGGTGCGCCCGATATCGATGATGGTATTGTCCGTACCTCCTTGCAGCGGATTTTTCGAAAACTGTTTTGGAGTCTGAACGGTCGGACGGTCAATGGTCAATACATTTTTCGGGGTCGGGGTTGATTTTGTCGAGGGCAGAACCACCGCGTTCGGGTCGGGCTCCGGGGCCTTGGTCACCACATCTTGATTGTTGGCCTTGTTCTCCTCACTGCCGACGTATGAGACCGCGCGGGGCGGTGTGAAACCAAGCGACCTCCCGTCGACGGTTCCGACTTCGATAGCGCTATCGCCGTTCCCTTGCCCTTCGCCGGCGGCGATGATGATGGTCGAGAGCGGATTGCGAAAATACCATGCGCACGCGCCCAGCAGCGCGACATGCATCGCGACTGAGAGCAGCGTTTCGGCTCGAAGCCAGGGTTTTCCAGTTTCAGTCGCCAATTTACTTCTTTGCCGTCGGCTGGGTCACCAGACTGACGTTGGCCTGAGCGCGTTTCGCCTGATCCAGCGCGTAGGCGATCACGCGGTAAGGCGTCTCTTCGTCGCCGCGCAGATAGACGCGGCGGTCTTTCGATTGCGCCAGCCTCTCGTTCAAGAGCTTCGACAGGTCGTTAATGTTGACCGGCTGCTGTTCATTCTTTCCGCTCAGATAGACCGAACCTTCTTTGTCCACCGAGATGATTAATGCCTGCGGCGTGGCCTCATCGGTCTTCGCATTGCGCGTCTTGGGCAGATTAACCTGAATGCCGGTTTGCAGGATCGGCGCGGTGATCATAAAGATCACCAGCAGCACCAGCATCACGTCTACGAGTGGCGTGACGTTGATTTCAGCCAACGCGGTCTGCGTGCGCCCGCTGCGTCCGTTGTTGTTGTTGAACGCCATAACTTTCAACCGCTTCGCGCTCGATGAAGTTGAGCAATCGAAGTGAGAAGCCGTCCATCTCTGCCGCCAGAACCTTGATGCGGTTGAGGTAGCGGTTGTAACCGAGGACTGCCGGCACCGCCGCCGCAATGCCGGCCGCGGTCGCGATCAGCGCGTCGGCGATGCCCGGCGCCACGGCCTGGATCGAGGCCGCCGTCGCATTAGTCAGTCCGTTGAATGCAATGATGATACCCACGACCGTGCCGAACAAGCCGATGAACGGAGACGCGCTGGCCGTCGATGCGAGCAGCCCTAGACTCTTCTCCAGCCTGGTCGTCTCGTAGATGGCGGCGCTCTGCATCGCCCGCTGAACCGAGTCGAGGTTGAGCCTCGACTGCTTTTGCAGTTCGCCGTTGGCGGCCTGGAAGATGGCCATCAGCGGACTCGCGACGAACGGGGCGACGTTCGCATACAACTCGGCCCAGCGCGAGCTTTTCTCGAAGGCGCGCATGAAATCCGCGCTCTGCCGCTGGGCCCGCCTGGTCTCGCGAGCTTTCCTAAACATGATTGCCCATGAGGCGATGGAGAATATGAGGAGAATAGGCAGCACCACCTTCGCAACGACACTGGAATGAAGAACCAGATCAAGAAGAGTGCTGCTTGAATTAACTGTCTGAGCCGGTTGCTCCTGCAAAAACCAGAAGGCGGGCAGAAATGAACATAACAACTCTGAAACGTTCAACAGCTTCTATCTCCTTAAAGATTGTTCGAGCCAGTCTACGCTGAAGCCTCCTCGATTTGCGCTCAGACTGGCGGCGACGAATCTCGCCTTTTGTAAACGCTCGATGACGGGGGTACGGGAAAATAACCTTTGCTAAGCGCGAGGCTATGCTATCATGCGCTCCACACGTGTTCAAGAAAGCCTTTTGAATAAAGTAGGTTTTCGAGCGCATTCCTCGGCAAACTATCTAGGGCAATCGCCCCAATGAGACATAAACCTGTTCAATTCCTGCAAAGGAGAGTTGACTTATGAACCGATTGTTGAAAATTTCGACCGCTCTCGGCGTTGTCATCGGCTTTGCTCTCTATGCCCATAGTGTCAATTCGGCGGGCGCGGGCTATGCGACTCAGGCTAAGGTGCTGAGTGAATACAAGGGCGTCAAACTCGGCATGAAACGCGACGCCGTGAAAGCCGCCATGGGCGCCCCGTCAACCACTTCAGAGACCAGCGATGATTTCACCCTCACCGGAGACGACACAATGACAGTCCATTATGAGAATGGAGAAGTGAAGGCGATTCAACTGTCCTTCCTCGACCCCAAGCATGCTCCTGCCTGGAAAGATGTCGTCGGGGACGCTGAAGTGAGTGAGCTTCCGAACGGCGCCAAGACCGCTCGCAAGACCCTGGAGGCTGAAAAATTCTGGGTCTCGATCTATCAGACCAAGGATGGGTCAAGCACGCGGATTACCATCAGCAGATAAGATGGCGTCATACGCGAACGAGATGATAGGCGCTATCGGAGAGGAACTCTTTTAGTGTCAGCATCGACGGCGTTACGTCGACGACGCTGGCAGTTTTGCCGACACGGCAGAGCGTGTCTTCAAGCCAGATCTCGTCCCCTTTCTGTTCGGGGCCTCGCCGATGAACGCGCCAACGATCGAGGCGGGAACCATCGATGTGAGACCATAGTGGCTCTTCGGCGTGGAAGCGCCCGCCGGCGTCGAATTCCCAGGCGTAGGCCGAAGCGGCCCTTGGCTCCTGCTGCGTCCACCTGCCTATGTAGATATCCGGACAGTAGGGCTTGGGCGCTGGATAGCCTTTGGTCGATGCGGCGAGCCACGCGGCGAGATCGATAGAGCGAGGGTAGGCGCGATCGAATGCGAGTTGTTCGCGCCAGGCCTGACCGAATCCTCGACCTTCATAATTTGGGCGAAAACTAGTGACCTTTTCGGCAAGAAGCGACGGGTCAGCTACGACCCGAGCGACATAGTCGATGAGCGTCGACACGATCTCTCCAGTGATCGGGCCGACGAAGTACTCTCCTAACATAATCCCCACTTCGGATCGGCCTAGGACTCGACCTTCCTCCTCGATTTCTTTGATGGCTATGATCGTGTAGACATGCCCTATCGCTTCTTCCAGTTTGAGCGCCCGGAGGTTGTACTCCCCGCGCTTGTCGGTGATTTCGCTCCACGGCGCGCCAGTTGTGGCGCGAAACTCCCGCATCTCAGCGAGTTCCCGTTTGTAAAACGCCAGTGATCTCTCGAGCGCCGATCGAGTAGCGTCGAGGTCGATGGCGCCGTCTGGCGCCATCTTTACGGCCCAATCTTCGACCGGACCTGGCCAGTCGAAGCCGCGGGCCTGGATCTGATCGGGTTTCAGATTCTCCAAACTCGCTCCCTCTCAACGGCTAGCAGCGCTTTTACCTAAAACGGATCGCAAATGTGTATGAGTGTGGGGAAATCAAATCTCCTTGGCTATCCTTCTCCTCTTTCCCCCAACTGAATGCGGACCATCGCGCGCTGCAGTTTCAGCTCAGCGCGGTTGAAATCGATGTCATCGCCTCTGGCTGCCAGGCGTCTTTCGGCGCGTTCTTTCGCGCGTTGCGCGCGATCAACGTCAATCTCTTCCGGCTTTTCAGCCACGTCCGACAAGACCGAGACGCTATCCGAGGCCACTTCGATGAAACCGCCGCTGACGTGCATTCGCCTGTTCTCATTGCCCTGCCGGTAAGAGAGTACGCCGGTCTTCAATTGCGAGATCAGCGGAGTGTGGTCGGGCAAAATGCCCAACTCCCCGCCGAGGCCTGGCGCGACGACTTCATCGACCTGTTCGCGTAAGACCAGTCTTTCGGGTGTGATTACTTCGAGATTGAGTTTGTCTGCCATAATTCAGAGGGAAATAGGGAGTGGGGAATGGGGCGTGGGAAGAAGTAGGTTCCTTAACCCCTAGTCCCCATTCCCTATTCCCCACTCCCAGTTCTTACATCTTCTTCGCAGCTTCGACCACTTCGTCAATCGACCCCTTGAGGAAGAACGCTTGTTCGGGAATGTCGTCGTGCTTGCCGTCCACGATCTCACGGAAGCCGCGAATCGTCTCTTCGAGGGGCACCAGCTTGCCTTCCAGGCCGGTGAATTGCGCCGCCACGAAGAACGGCTGTGACAGGAAGCGCTGGATCTTGCGCGCGCGCGCCACGGTCAGTTTGTCCTCCTCAGACAGCTCGTCAATTCCGAGGATGGCGATGATGTCCTGCAAGTCTTTGTAGCGTTGCAGGACTCGTTTCACATCCTGCGCCGTGTTGTAGTGTTCGTCGCCGACGATGCGCGGGTCGAGGATGCGCGATGTCGAATCCAGCGGGTCAACCGCCGGATAGATTCCCAGCTCGGCGATCTGGCGCGACAAGACCGTCGTGGCGTCGAGGTGCGCGAAGGTCGTGGCCGGCGCCGGGTCGGTCAGGTCGTCCGCCGGAACGTAGATCGCCTGCACCGATGTGATCGAGCCGCGCTTGGTCGAAGTGATGCGCTCCTGCAACTCGCCCATCTCGGTGGCCAGGTTCGGCTGATAGCCCACCGCCGAAGGCATACGACCGAGCAACGCCGACACTTCGGAACCCGCCTGCGTGAAGCGAAAAATGTTGTCGATGAAAAGCAGCACGTCCTGGCCCTGATCGCGGAAGTATTCGGCGACGGTCAGGCCCGACAACGCCACGCGCAGCCGCGCTCCTGGCGGCTCGGTCATCTGGCCGTAGACCAGCGCCACTTTCGATTTCGACATGTCTTCGTCGTTGATAACGCCCGACTCGCGCATCTCCATCCACAAATCGTTGCCTTCGCGGGTGCGCTCGCCAACCCCGGCGAAGACCGAGAATCCGCCGTGCGCTTTGGCGATGTTGTTGATCAACTCCATAATGCAGACCGTCTTGCCCACTCCCGCGCCGCCGAAGAGTCCGATCTTTCCACCTTTCAAAAACGGCTGGATCAGGTCGATGACCTTGATGCCCGTGACGAGCATCTCCATCTCGGTGGACTGATCTTCGAAGGCGGGCGCGTGGCGGTGAATCGGATATCGCTCGGCGGCTTTGACAGGCCCGCGCTCGTCTACCGGCTCGCCGATGACGTTGATAATGCGACCCAGCGTGCTATTGCCCACGGGCACGGTGATCGGGCCTCCGGTATCAACCACCCGCATCCCGCGGATCATCCCGTCGGTCGGAAGCATCGACACGGTTCGCACGCGGCCTTCGCCCAGATGCTGTTGAACTTCGCAAATGACATTGATCGGGTGCGGCACGTCGAAACCTTCGCTGGTGACGCGCAACGCCTGATAAATCGGAGGCAGGTTGGAATCTGAAAACTCTACGTCCACAACCGGCCCGATGATCTGCACCACTTTGCCGGCGTTGCCCGCGCTGCTGGCGCCGTTCGTAGTAGCCATAAAATTTATTTTTCTCCTTATATTATGCTGGTTCGCTCTTGCAGGTTCGCTCTTGCTGGCGCCTTGTGTAGCGATTGCGCAGGACAGACAGCGGGATTTAGGCTTCGGATTTGGGATGATGATTGCCTGCTTGAAGCTTCGATCCCGCGACAGCGCCCCACACAGTGTCGCGGACGGTTTTTATCGCGCCCAGTTAAAGGAATTGAGTCTACCACGCCAAAACCGCTTTGGCTAGAAGGGTTATTCGATCTTCAAGACGATCTTCCCAAACTGTTCGCTCTCGTTCATTCGGCGGTGGGCGGCGGCGGCTTCGGCCAGCGGGAAGACCCGGTCAAGGGCCGGATGCAGCTTTGCTTCGTCGTAGAGTTTGAGGAACGCCGCGAACTCGCGCGGGCTGCCCATCAGCAACCCCAGCAGCGACAATTGCTTGAAGAAGCAGCGATGGAGATCGATCTTCGCCAACCCGCTGGTAGCGCCGTAAAAGGCTATGCGGCCCGCCGGCTTGATGATCTTGACCGCGGTTTCGAGCGATTCCCCGCCCGCGCTATCAATCACCACGTTCGGTCCGCCGCCGGTCATCTCGGTGATCATCTTACCCCAATCGGCATTCTTGTAATTCGCGCCGCCTTCGACGCCGAGTTCACGAGCGCGAGCCAGCTTATCGTCGCTCCCTGAAGTAACGAAGACGCGCGCGCCGAGTTGTTTGGCGATCTGGGAAGCGAACATAGACACCCCGCCGCCGATGCCGGTCACTAGCACGGTCTCGCCGGCTTTGACTTTCGCGCGCGTGACTACGGCGCGATACGCCGTCAAACCGGCGAGCGGCAACGCGGCGGCCTCTTCAAACGTCAGATACGCCGGCTTCGGATAAAGGTTTTCCGCCGGGATTTTGATCAACTGGGCGTAAGTCCCGTCTTCCGGCATTCCCAGAATGCGGTAATTCTTGCCTTGAGCCTCATCGCTCGGCCCCCAATCAAGCCCCGGCTCGATAACCACTTCCCGCCCGATCAGTGATTGATCAACGCCAGCGCCGACGGCGGCGACCACGCCAGCGCCGTCGCTGCCCAGAATGGCCGGTAATTTGATGCCCGGATAAAGTTTTTGCCAGATGAAGACGTCGCGGTGATTGAGCGCGGCGGCTTTCAGTCTGACCACGACCTCGCCCGCGCCGGGTTGCGGATCTGGCGCCTCTTCAAGTTTCAGATTTTCTGCGGCGCCAAGCTCGCGCAAAATGATTGCTTTCATTCGTCCCTCCTGTTTTGAAATTTTGAGATTTTATGAATCGGCGCTGCGCCGACTCAGGACAAGGCCTCGCGCATCTTGTCGGGTATCGGCGCGGGTTTGCCGTCCTTGACCACGACGACGGTCATCGAGCCTTCCAGCGCCAACTGTGCGCATGATTCGTCCGCGAAGATATGGTAGTCGTACCTGATCGAAGTATTGCCGAGCTTACCCACCGTCACGCGCATCACGAACGGCGCGTCGAGCGGCAACGCTTTATGAAAGACCGCTTCAACATGCTTGCGCGGGAAGTCGTAACCGCCCCCATCGAAAATCGTGTAGCCGACCGAGCGCAACAACTCGCCCTCGCCTTCTTCGAAATACTCGAAGATGCGCGGAAAATGCAACCGCCCTGCGGCGTCAGCGTCGGCCCAGCGAATCCTTCTCGTCAATTCTATCGAAGCCATTCATCCTCCAACAAAATCGGCGAAGACAGGATTGACAGGATTTTTCAGGATTGATTTCTGACGTCAAGCGTCAATCCTGTCAATCCTGTCAATCCTGTCTAAACTCACCTCGCCAATCGTTCGACCACTTCGTAAAAGAACCTGACGCCTTCGACGTAAGCCTCTTTGCCGATATGTTCGTCATTGCCGTGATACCCACCGCCGAGTTCGCGCGGCGGAGCCACGAAAGGAGAGAAGCCGTAGCTCATCACGCCCAGGTCTCTGAAATAGTGGCTGTCGGTGAAGCCGGCCAGGACAGGATAGGTGACGATCGCTTCGGGATAACGCTGTTTGCTGACCGACGCTACGGCCTTGACCAGATCGGAGTCGGTCGGCGAGGCGTTAGCCTCGAAGGAAAGGATCGGCTCGATCTTGATTGAGTCGTCCTTGATCACGCCGCGCAACTCGGCGATCCAGCGGTCGAGTTTTTCGCCCGGCGCGAGCCGCGTGTCGATCTCGGCGTAAGCGGCGGGCGGGATGACGTTGATCTTGTTGCTTCCCTGGAGCACGGTGATCGAGATCGTGTTGCGGATAATAGCGCGGGCGAAAGGCTCGCTTTCGAGCTGTCGCAAAAATTCAGGGTCCTTGATCGCCTCGCGGATGTCGGCGTATTTCGCCGCCTGGGCGGGGGGCGCTAAGGGCGCGATGGATTGGAAAGATTGTTCGACGACCGGCGCCAATCGGATCGGCGGCGTGTAATCGAGCAGGCGGTTCAGGGCGCGCAGCAGCCGGTTGACTGACGAGTTCGGTCGCGGCGTCGATCCATGGCCCGATTCACCGGTGGCGGTCAATCGCAGCCACGCGGGCGCTTTCTCAGAAGGCCCGACGCCGATGGCCAGGACCCGCCCATTCGGGTCCACGACGTTGGCGCCGCCTTCGTTGAAGAGGAACTCGGCGCCGGCGATCAATTCACGATGGTTCTTCGCAAACCACCCCGCGCCGTTCAACCCGCCGGCCTCCTCATCCGCCGTGGCCAGAAAGATCACGTCACGTTTGAGCGGAATCTGCGCGCGTTTAAGCGTCAGCAGCGTGACGAACTGAGCCATCCCGAGCGATTTCATGTCCATCGCGCCGCGTCCGTAAATGAACCCGTCCTTGATGGCGCCGCTGAACGCCCCAACCGTCCAGAATTCCTTGTCGTACGGAACTACGTCGGTGTGGTTGAGCAGGATGATCGGGCGCTTGCTTCCGTCGCCCCGCAGCCGCGCCCAGACCGAGCTGCGCCCCGGAAAAGGCTCGAAGAGCTGATGCTCGATCCCTTCGCGCTTGCAAATGTCGGCGAAGAATTCCGCCGCGCGAACCTCATTACCCGGCGGGTTGGTCGTGTCAATCTTGAGGTATTGAATGAAGAGGTCGAGGGCTTCCCGTTGAACCTCGTCCCAATTGATTTTGTAATAAGACGCGCGAGTGGCGCCCGGCGCGATATTCGAAATGATAGTAAGACACAGCAGAACGCGCAGCAAAAAGTTGCGCTTAAATGGCATGTCGCCTCCGGTAAAGTTATGTTAAAAGCGAAACGAATAATAGCTAATCGCTCCGGCCTTCTCCAACCGCTTTCAGCATGATTTGGGTTGACTCCCGAGCAAAACGTTTCTGCAGCATACGCGCGATCGGATAGCCGAGCGCGGTCAGCAACTGGCCGGGCCTCGAAAACGAGCGCAGGTCATACCAGACGCTGTCGTCGGCGCGGCGCCACTCGATAATGAAAGTTTCTTCGCCCCGTTCGCCGTGGCCTCGCAGCGCGCCGTACGCGAACCCGCTCCTTCGCATTCGCGCGTCGTCATCGTCAATCAGGAAAACAATTCGCGCAGGGTGGAGCGACCAGAAGCCGAAATGGCGCGCGAGCGCGGCGACCGTTGTTCCGACTTCGATCTCCGCGCCTGTCCGGCAAAGGCTCACCCAACCGAGGTCGAACATCTTCCAGTTTCGCAGAGCTTCAACTGCCTTGTTGAATGTCGCTTCGCCATAGCCGAGTCTGACGCGGCCGTGATTGGCGGCGTAACCGGCGGGCGTCGGACCGAGCGACTGGCCGACTTCGGCGTAATTGAACGGGGCCGTTCGCCAGGAATCGATGACGCCTTGAATGCGTTCGCGCGATGGCTTTGTCAGGAAGAACATTATCCGGCGAAAAACCGTTCGACGTCCTCAATCTTCCGAGTGACGCGCGACTGCGGCAGGCTCTTCAGAAACTGCTGTCCGTAGCCCTTGGTGACGATCCGCGGGTCGAGTATCGAGAGCACGCCGCGGTCGGTCGCGCTGCGGATCAATCGCCCCAGCCCCTGTTTCAACGTGATGATCGCCGCCGGGACGGAGTAGCCGTTGAAGCTGTTTCCGCCGTGATTGTCGATGTAGCGCTGCCGCGCGCCGATCACGGGGTCGGACGGCACGGCGAAAGGCAGCTTATCAATGATCACGCAGGAGAGCGCCTCGCCCCGCACGTCTACGCCCTGCCAGAAGCTCGAAGTGGCGAAGAGGACGGCGTTCGGCGTCGAACGGAATTTGTCGAGGATGCCCGAACGCGAGCCTTCGCCCTGCATGAGAACCGGGAAATCGATCTTGAATTCGACCATCTCGCGCAGCGCCTTCATCTGCGAATAACTGGTGCATAACACGAAGGCGCGCCCCTGGCTGGCGTTGAGAATCCTGGCGATTTCGTCAGCCGCCGCATGCTGAAAGCCGGCGTCGCGAGGGTCGGGCATCTTCGGCGGCAGATAGAGCAGCGACTGTTCCTGGTAATCGTAATTCGATTCGGCGATCAGTTCCGCCGCCCGCTCGACGCCCAATCGAGAGCGGATGAAATCGAAGGACCCGGCGCTGGTCAGCGTGGCCGAGGTCAGCACGACGGTCTCGACCTGAGAGAAGAGTCGGTCATTCAATATGCCCGAAGCGTCGATCGGCGTGGCCTGCAGGAAAACTCCGCGCCCGCGCCGTTCGAGCCAGTAAACAAACAGCTCATCGTCGGCGCTCACGATGAATTCGAGGTCGAAGAGAATCTGCTCGACGCGTCGAAGCGTCGCCTCCATCTCCGGCGGCGCGCTCTTGACGACCTGGAGCGCGCCCTTCAAGCGTTGGAGCGCGGTTTTCAGGTTGACGAAGCGCTCGCCGGCCGGGGTCGCCACGAATTCGCCGTCGCGCTGTTTGCGAACGAACATGTCCGGGCGCAACACGAACCTCCCCTCGCCGGCGAACGTCGCGGTCGAAGAGCGCGAATCAACCCCGGAGAAACCCAGCCAGAAATTGTCGGCCATCGTGGAGACGCGCGCCGTGGCCTTCGTGATCTCGCGCGAGGCGTCGACGTCGGTCAAGACCATCCGCGAGATGTCGCCGAGCAGGTCGTCGATCTGGTAACTCGAGACGCTCGCGCCGAAATATTGCGCGGCGATGTCTTCGAGCTGGTGCGCCTCGTCAAAAATCACCGCGCTGTAATCCGGCAGGACCTGCCCCCACTCCTTGTCGCGCAACGCGAGGTCGGCGAAGAAGAGCGCATGATTGACGATGACGATGTCCGATTCGAGCGCGGTCTGGCGGGCCTTCGTGATGAAACACGGGTCGAAGTTCGGACACTTCTGGCCGACACAGATGTCCGATCGCGCGTCGATGTGCCGCCAGAACGAGACCTTTTCTGGCAATTCGGTGAGTTCCGCCCGGTCGCCCGTCTGGCTCTCATAAGCCCACTTGTTGACCAGATCGAAATAGCCCATCTCTTCCAGCCCATCGAGCACCGGGCTGGCCTCGGCCCGCTTCAGCCGGTTCAGGCAAACGTAATTCGAGCGACCTTTCAGATAGGTCGCTTTGAACTTCCTCGGAAGGATCGATTGTAGAAAGGGGATATCCTTATAGAAGATCTGCTCCTGCAGATTCTTCGTGCCGGTCGAGACTATTACGCGGCGGCCCGTGGCGATTGCGGGAATGAGGTAGGCCAGCGTTTTCCCGATCCCGGTGCCGGCTTCGACAAGCAGGTGACGGCGCTGATCCAGAGCCTCGGCCACCGCCTGGGCCATCGCCAGTTGGCCGGGCCTGTATTCATAATCCGGATGATTTCGCGCAATCAGACCGTTGCGCCCAAAAATTTCTTCCATGATCGCTCCGTATTTGTTCTTTGGCCACAATGGGCCCACGGCGAATTATCTGTAGAAATGACGTGACATATTAGCAGAAGAATATTTGTCTACTGAAGACTGTGGTGCTATGATTCGCCATCTTCAAAGGTTCCCCTTGATGATCTAAAGTACGCGAACCGACATAAGTACGCGAACCAACATTATGCTAGAGCGAACATATATCCCCCTGGGGTCGGGGCGGCTTCAGCGTGAACTCCTGGTCGTCCCTCCAAAGAAAGAGCCAGTCCAAAGCGGCGTTTTACCACAACAATATGAACAAGAGGCGCTCAATCCTCCAGTAGCCGGCCTACTCAACCCGCCTGCCGGCCAAAAGATCAAACGCGTTATCGCAGAATTGGAAAAACGACGGGCGGAGCTTTTCACTATCGCGCTCGAGGCGACGGCCAGGGCGCAGGAGGCGGATCAGAAAAGGGCCGAAGCCGAGGCTATCGCGCGAGCCGCACTGGAGAAAGTGCATAAAGTCGAGAAGCTTTTTATGGGTGCGGACGAAGGGGCCTATGACGACGCTGAGAGGCGTTTAGTATTCGGAATGCTCGTATTCGCAAATGAAAAAGAGAAGAAGAAGAGCGCTCGCAAGGCCGCCAAGAAACGGATACCTGCGGAAGTCCAGCTAAACGCGCGACGCCAGCCCGCATTCCTTGAATATGAAGTGCGGGGAAGAGGGTTTAGGGACAGGTTCAAGATCATGGGTTACGGCCTGGCAGCCGCACTGTTGCTTCTCGTGGCGGGCTGGCTGATTCTAGACGCTTTCTTCTAATCTTAAAGACACCCGCCACCACTGTCGGCGCATTTTCGTTTTACAAGATTTTACACGCAGCTTGCGCCCAAGCTCAGCTATAATTCGATGTCGTCGCAGTATGACTTTGTCGAACGCTGCATTTATACGTCTGCTCAAAACTGTCTTCAATAACTCTAAACCCAATCACTTAATGCAGAGGAACCAAGAAGGAGACATGAATCTATGAAACAAAGAATTATCGCCTTGCGCTATCTGCTCAGCGCATTAGCAGTGAGCGCTGCGCTCGGCCTCGTTTGCTTTGCGCAACAGGCTTCAGGCGGCGTTGTGCGACCTGTCGCCAAGATCGCGCCGGCTGACCCCATCGCGACATTAGTCGCCGATTGGACACGCGCCAGGGATTACACCAAAGAATATCTCGAAGCGATGCCGGAAGACGGAGTCGGTTTAAAGCCAACGCCCGAAATCCGCAGCTTCGCCGAACAGATGCTGCATCTGGCTAACGCCAATTTCGCCTTCGCCTCGGCCGCCACCGGAGCGGCCAATCCGCAACAGGGCAAGAACCTTGAAAAGATGGATGAGTATAAGACCAAAGCCGCTCTGACAAAGATTGTAATGGAGAGCTATGATTTCGTGATCAACTCGGTCAAAGGACTGGACGCGAAGAAGATGGACGAACCAATCAAACTCTTCGGCAGGGAGATGACGCGCGCCGTCGCCCTGAATAAAGGCTTCGAGCATCAGACCCATCACCGCGGCCAGACGACGATTTATCTGCGATTGAAGGGCGTCACGCCCCCAGGGGAGAAACTGCTTTAATCGTTACCGCGCAGTAAAAACTAAAACCTACTCCAGATCGTTAGCCACAGAGGGCACGGAGAACAATGAGGGATACCGATTTCTCTGTGTTCTCTGTGCCCTCTGTGGCTTCTTTTCCACTGCTTGCATCTCCCGCCCGCATCTCTCAAGATGAAGAGAGATGCGAATCACCGAAATTTTCTATTCGATCCAGGGCGAATCGTCGTTCGCCGGCCTGCCCTGCGTCTTCGTACGGCTGACGTGGTGCAACCTGCGCTGCTCGTGGTGCGACAGCGAATACACGTTCACCGGCGGCGCCGAGATGTCTGTCGATGAAGTGATGGAGAAGGTTCGCGGTTACGGATGCAAACTGGTCGAAATCACCGGAGGTGAGCCGCTGGTTCAAAAGCGCGAATGCGCGGAACTCTCACGCAGGCTCTGCGATGAAGGCTACACGGTCCTGGTCGAGACGGGCGGCGGCCTCGACGCGAGCGTCCTCGACCCGCGCGCGATCAAGATTCTGGACGTGAAGTGTCCGGGCAGCGGCGAAGCGCATCGAAACTATTGGGCGAACCTCGAACGGTTGAACCCGCGCGACGAAATCAAATTCGTAATCAAAGACCGCGCCGATTTCGACTACGCGCTTGGCGTGATCGAAAAATACAGGCTCGACGAGCGCGAGCCATATTCGCTTTTTTCGCCGGTCTGGGGCGCTGTTGATTTGAAAGACATGGCCGCCTGGATTCTGGAATCTGGCGCGCGGGCTCGGATGCAACTGCAACTGCATAAATACATCTGGGGGCCTGACGTGAAAGGCGTTTGAGTTATGAGCATTAATCCGCAATCCCGGAATCCCAATCCGCAATTGGCCGTGGTTTTAGCCAGCGGCGGAATGGACAGTTGCGTAACGACGGCGGTCGCGGCGCGCGAGCGCGAGTTGGCGATGCTCCACATCAGTTACGGCCAACGCACCGAAAAGCGCGAGTTGAAGGCCTTCAACGACATCGCCGATTTCTACAAGGCCAAACATCGAATGACGGCCGACATCGCTCACCTGGCCAAGATTGGCGGCTCGTCGTTGACCGATCGCAATATCGAAGTCAGCCAGGCCGACCTCGAATCGAAGGAGATTCCGACCTCATACGTCCCATTCCGCAACGCGCACCTGCTCTCGATCGCCACGAGCTGGGCCGAGGTCATCGGCGCCGACCGAATCTACATCGGCGCGGTCGCCGAAGACAGTTCCGGTTATCCCGATTGCCGTCCCGAATATTATGAGGCGTTTCAGCGAGCGATTGACCTGGGCACTAAGCCCGAAACGAGGATCGAGATCGTCACTCCCGTCATCCGTCTTCGCAAAAGCGAGATCGTGAAGCTAGGCTCCGAACTCGGCGCGCCGCTCGAATTGAGCTGGTCATGTTACCAGCGCGAAGATGTGGCCTGCGGCCAGTGCGACAGTTGCGCGTTGCGGCTGCGCGGATTCCGCGAGGCGGGGTTGCGCGATCCCATTCCCTACATGATTGAAATCTGATTTTGCGACGGCTAGAATTGCGCCCGGCTTGATATTCGAGTGACCTGGAATTCACGTTATAACAATTCTCGCAGCACAACCAAACGTAACCAGAGGCGTCTGGGCGCTGTCTTTGATCATGCGCGTGATGCGCGAACGCCGGCGAAAGTTCCCGGCAAAATGCCCGCCGATTCCGCATCTGAGACCGCAGTCAAAAACGGTTGTGGGCGCTTTCCAACAGTTCTAAGAACCAGACGGAGGATAGAAATGAAGATCAAACATCTATTGTCGGCGTTTGCAGGCTGCGCGATGATCGCGTTCGCGTCGCTGACCGCCGCGGCTCAGACGGGCCGGCTCGAAGGCGATGTCGTCAAAGCCGACACGAAAGAACCGATTGTCGGCGCCGAGGTTCAGATCGAACGCACCGACATCAAAGGCAGCTACCCGGTCAAGACCGATAAGAAAGGCCACTTCCTGCACGCGGGCGTTCCCTATGTCGGCACTTACACCGTCATGGTTTCTGCGCCCGGCTGCATGCCGGACTACGTACAGAACGTTAAAGGCTCGCAGACCGACCCGTTAAAGTTCGAGCTTCATAGCGGTGACGGGAAGAAACTGACGGTCGCCGAAGTGAAGGGCATGCAGGCCAGCGCGCCCAAAGGCGGCCAGCAGATGAGCGCCGCCGATCAAAAGAAGGCGATGGAAGAATATGAGAAGAAGCGCGCCGAGGTCGAGGCCAAGAACAGCAAGATGAAGGAAGAGTACGAGTCGATGAAGAAGCGCTTCGAAGCCGGCCAGCAGCTCATGGCGGCGAAAGACTGGAACGGCGCCGCCAATGAATTCGGCGAAGCCGCCAAGATCGACGCCGAACAACAGGCCGTCTGGCAGGGACTCTCGCTGGCGCTTTACAACCGTGGCGTCACCAGTTTCAACGAGTTCACAAAAGACCCCACGAACACGGCGAAGAAAGACGCCGCCAAACAGGATTTCAACGACTCGATCAACGCCATCGGCAAAGCGATGGCTCTCGCCGAACCTCTATTGAATGACCCTCAGAAGGGCGCGCAGGCGAAAAAGAGCAAAGCGGCGTATCTGAAGTCCAAAGCGGATGCGGAAGGATTGTTAGCCAAGAAACTGTTGGTGGCGGAGATGATCGAGCCTGCGGTAAAGGATTACCGCGAAGTCGCTGAATCCGCCGAAACCCCGGCGGACAAGGTCAAATACCAATTGAGCGCCGCGGAGGTTTACTTCGACGCAGGCAAGGCCGAAGAGGCGGTCACGGCATACACTGCGATCATCGAAGCTAACCCGGACAACCTCGACGCGATATACAAGCTCGGTCTGGCTTACGCGAGCGTGGCCAAGTTCCAGGAGTCGGCCAACACGTTCCAGAAGTTCCTCGACAAAGCCCCTGAAAACGACGCGCGCGTTCCCGAGGTCAAGGCCGTGTTGAAAGACCTGGTCGTCGGCAACAACCTGCAACCGCCAAAATCCGAGCCTTCAAGAGGTAAGGCGGCTGCGAAGAAGAAGCCGTAACTTCAGGGTCTGTGGGACACTGGTACAACGCCGCGTAGCAACTGCGCTGGGCTGCGCCAAACAACCGATAAACCAAGGCCCGCGGGAGGAGTTCATGCCCCCCGCGGGCTTTTTTGCTGGGATCGATTCCACCGCCCCGCATGATTGAGTACTTCGTAATCTAATTTGTTTGACATTCTCCTAAGCCCGCGAAGCGGGCGGCAGCATAAAGCCCGGGGTGGAGCCGAAGGCGCAACCCCGGGTCGGGTCCGGAGCGATATCAAGCCCACGAAGTGGGCGACAGCCAATGGCTGTCGCCCACTTCGTGGGCTGCGGAGAGCTTCACTATTGCTCTCCTGGGGCTTACGCCCCAGGCTTTATTCTGTCGCCTGCTTCGCAGGCTCAAAGCCAGGATGCGAAAACCACGAATACCAAAAAACTTAGTTTACGGACTCATGCAGATAATGTTTGTTGATTACAATGGAAGAAGTCTTCGACGAAAGGAACTGAAGTGAAGTGATTGCACAATCAATTTTGTCGCCTTCAATGCGGCCGCGTTGGATCTCGGCAGTGTTCTGCGCCGCCATCATTTCCGCCACGGTAGGTTCGTCGCTAGCCTTCCAAGATGCGCGACCGATCAACGCCGGAAACCCGTCCACGTTGGAGGATATCAAAGCCGGTGATGCAACCCGGGAGCCGTATCAGAATGCTACCGGTCTCGTTGCGGCTTTGAAGGTGTCGCGTGGAGATTGGGTGGCTGATGTCGGCGCAGGCGGTGGCTACTACTCCATGCGGCTTGCGGAGATTGTCGGTCCTGAAGGGAAGGTCTTTGCGGAGGACATCTCGGATACCGCGATGAGATGGCTGAACGATAGAGTAAAGGTGTTCAACCTGTCCAACGTTGAAATTGTCAAGGGAACGCCTGATGATCCAAAACTTCCAGTCGACCGGCTCGACGCGGTCTTGGTCGTAGACTCATACCATCACTTTTCTAACTGCGAGGGAATGCTGAACAAGATTCTTCATTCCTTGAAACCGGGTGGCCGCCTAGTCATCGCAGACTACAGTTTTGCAGAGCATCGCGCCCAACCTCGGGCAGACCAGCTCAAACTTCACGAAATCGCCCCTGATCTGGCGCGCAAGGAAGTCGAAACCGCCGGTTTTCAAGTAGTGAAATGCGGGGATCCATTTGTAAAATGGAGATCTGGGAACCCGAGGGCGACCGCTGTAGACCTCTGGCTGATGACAGCCATCCGCGCGAAATAATCAGAGGTGAGCGCCGCCGCAACTACTTGCCCAAAACGCCAAACAACTTCATTATCAGAGCATTGAGTGAGAATAGTTCTATGAATCCTTTTTCCCGTTGACTCAAATACGGTGTGGATATTAAGGTGCATTCCTCCAATCAGAAAGCAAAAAACCAATCTTAGACAGGCTCCCAACCAGGTTTGATTTGTTGTTCTTCGATGGTCAGGCGATAATAATCAAACGGTGTTGATGCGAATAAAAAGTAATCTCAAGAAGAAGCTAGCTTTTCTGCTTATCGCGGCGGTAGTGGCGGCGGCCACGGAGATAGGCCCTGCGCGGGATTCCCGACAGGATCGCCTCCCGTTGAATTCCGCGTCATTGCCCGGTCTATCCCAGCCTCCCGCGCAAGCCGTCATGGATTTCGACGGCGACCTATTGCCTGATCGAGCGGAACTGACCTCGAACGGCTTCCATAAGCACATCCACTTGGCGCTCAGTTCCCCGTGGGTAACAAACCTCCACTTTTCCACTGAGTCGTCACAGCCAGGGAGCATTTATGCGGAAGACATCGATCATGACGGTGACAATGACCTGATCTGGGTCTCAGATCTGCAGCCGACACAGTCTGCGCTCTGGCTCAACAGCGGAATCGGAAATTTCGCCCGTGTCGCCGACACGTCCGCTTACGTCATCGAGATCAAGCGTCTAACCGCGGATGAAAGCCAGAGCGGTATCTTCGCCTGGTATGCGGATGAACAGTTGCTGACGGCCGGGACGGGCGGATATTCGCTCCTGAAGCGAAACGAAGGCCGTCTTACAGTCACTCCGCATTCCATTACGCTTCCCGGGGTCGGCCGCAATTGCGCGGCGGAACTTTCTCCATGCATTACCCGCTATCCCAAACGCGGGCCTCCCGCCAAACTTTCCTGATCCGATTCCTCGCATAATCGTCAAAAACCGCTTTGCAGACATCACTAGAAGTCCGGCGCATTTGTTCGCCTGCTTCCTGTCTGACGCGGTCTAGCGATCTGCCGAGGTTACCGATAATTCCGAGACTTTCAACTAAGCGCTAAATATCTAGAAAGTGACGCGTGAGAAGTGACGTGTAGCGACAAGTCGTGCGCGCTTTCTCACTATCAAGTAAATACCGGTCTCCCGCCACGCCTCATTTACTGCGCCGGTCTGGCCGTAGGCATGCGCGCGTGTCGGCGACTTGTCCATATTCTTTAAGGAGAGAGAAGTATGTTGCGAACAGCATGCTCCCGTATTTTTACAGGTCTGTCTGTTCTGTCCGTTCTGATAATTTTTTCTATTTCGTGGGTCGGAGCGCAAAGCCTTTCCGACCCGCTTCCGCGCAAACTGACGCTGGCTCAAGCAGAAGATCTGTTGATCCGGCGCAACCTCGTAGTACTGGCCGCGCGCTACAAGATCGACTCCAGTCGCGCGGCGCGCTTAATCGCCGGCTACAAACCGAATCCGATGTTGACGATCGGCGCCGAACAATTCCCTTTCTACTCTCCAATCAAGGGGAGTTTCCCGCGTTTTTTCACTACCAATTCCGACGCCGGGGCGCAACCGACCTACACCTTCAGAGTGGATAAAGTGTGGGAGCGGGGCCCCAAGCGCGAATTGCGAGTCGAGCAAGCCGATGCGGTATTGAAGAACTCTGAAGCGCAGATGCTCGACGCCGTCCGCACTCAAATTTACCAATTACGACAGGCGTTCGCCGCCGCCACGCTGGCGCAAGAAAACCTGCGCCTGACCGAAACCACGTGGCAGGAATACGAACAGACCGAACGGCTGACGGAGGCGAAAGTCGAACTCGGCGACCAGGCCAGGATGGAAATTTACCGCGTTCGCGCCGGGCGACTGCAATTTCAACAGGCGGTGTTGCAGGCGCGCTCCGCTTATGAGCAGGCGACGCGCGACGCGCTCAATTTGCTGGGGGCGCAACCTGGAGACGTGGCGCCTGGCGCCCCGGAATCAATCTCGACCTCCCTCGGCGCGCAAGGGCCTGCGGATTATCTTTTAGCCTCTATTGACGAAACTCACATGGAAGACACGGCGCGGAACGGCGACCAGGAACAACTTCCCGAACGCTCTGGCGCCGCGCCGATTGAGCTGGTCTGGAAATTCGACGACCGCCCGGTCCTGCAAACGCTAGGGGAACTGCGGGACATGGCGATCAACGAGCGACCCGACGTGCAGGCGGCGCGTTACACACTCAAGGCGGCGGAGAGCGCGCTGCGACTGGCAAAGGCGCAGCGAACACGCGACGTGATCTTCTCTTATGAATATCAGCGCGCGGGCAGCGATTCCGCGGCCGGGGTGATCGCGCAGGTCCCGTTGTTCACATATAACAACCAGCGCGCCGGAATCACGCAGGCGGAGGCTGACGTCAAAGCCGCTGAAGCCCTCGTGAAACAAGCCGAATTGCAAGCGACAACGGATGTCGAGAAAGCCTATCAGTCGCTTCTGACAGCGCGGCGCACGCTCGATCTATACAACTCACAAAACCTGTCCCAGGTAGAGAAGCTGCGCCAGATCGCCACATACAGTTACAGGGAAGGCGCATCGAGCCTGATCGAGTTGTTGGATGCGCAGCGCTACTACAACCAAACGCTCACAGCCTACAACCAGGCGCGGGCCGATTATCAATCGAGTTTATGGCAATTGGAACAGGCCACCGGCCACTCACTGCGCTAGCGGCTGAGATGTAAATGACCTGCCTAAACCCGAGGCGTCCATACGGGACGAGGAGGGCCGCGGCAGTCACATGAAAGGTTCGTAGTCCGAGACTACAAAAACAGGAGATTTGTTTTGTTATGCTGGAGAAACTTGAAGAGAGCAAAGCGACAGGGCATGAAAACGAGGACAAGTCGGAACAAGCAGGAGTGGAACAGACTACAGTCTCTCCGCCCACAATTCATGCCACGGATAAACTAAAGTCAGTCCCACTCGGCGATAAGCGCGTCAGGTTCATTGCGTCGGCGCTACTGGCGCTACTGGTGGCCTCCAGCGTCATTTACTGGGCGCGGGGCGGACGGCATGCGGTTGCGCCGCAGGCCGAAGCCACATCCGCGTCCGAAGCGACGCCCTCGGGGCCGCCGGATGTAGCCGTCGCGACCGGCGAGCAGATGCAGCAAATCACCGTCGAGCCCGTTACCGAACGTACGCTCGACGTGGAGTCAGCAACGACGGGAAAAGTCGCATTCAATGAAGAGCGGATGACGCCCGTGTTCACGCCGTACGCGGGCCGCGTCCTCGAAGTGAGCGCGAGCAAGGGCGCGTTCGTGCAATCCGGGCAGCCATTGCTCACCATCGAATCGCCCGATCTGGTCGCGGCGGAGAACGAACTGGCGGCGGCGCGCTCCGACGAGAACAAGGCGCGCATCGCCCTCGATACGGCCCAGAAGGTCGCCGAGCGAGCGCGGAGATTGAACGAACGCGAAGCGCTGGCGACCAAAGACATGCAACAGGCGGAAGCCGATCTGTCGCGCGCCAATGACGAACTGCGCAGGGCCGAAGCGGCGGTCAGGTTCGTCGAAAGCCGGCTGGCGATCTTCGGCAAGAACGCCGGCCAACTCGTCGAGGCCAGCAATTCGAGTGGGCCTGACCGGCTCGTCGTGATCCGCGCCCCGATCAGCGGGACGGTCGTCGAGCGCAAGGTCGGCAACGGGCAGTACGTCAAATCCGATACCCCCGATCCGTTGTTTATGATCAGCGACCTTTCCACGGTCTGGGTGATCGCCGACGTATTTGAAAGCTACCTGGCGAAAATTCGCGTCGGGCAATCTGTGGAGATCACCGTCCCCGCTTACCCGGAGCGCCGTTTCCCGGCGCGCGTCTCTTTCATCAACCCGACTGTAGACTCCGCGACGCGCACAGTCCACGTTCGCTGTTCTGTTACCAATCCGGGCGGTTTGCTCAAGCCCGATATGTTCGCCCGCATCAACATCGGGGCTGCCTCGCCGCGGCCGGTAGCGGTCGTTCCGACGGGCGCGATCTTCACGATAGGAGCGGACTCGTTCGTGTTCGTGGAAGAGTCGCCCAAACGCTTCCGCAGGCGGCAAGTCAAACCGGGGCGCGCAATGGATGACGCGACGATTATCGAAGAAGGCCTCAGGCCCGGCGAACGGGTGGCCACTCGAGGCGTGCTGCTCATCAACCAGATCATCGAATCCGACGGCGGGAAGGGGTGAGGCATGATTCAACGCATCACATCCTTCGCTTTGCATCAACCGTTCTTTCTGATTCTGTTGACGGCGCTCTTTATCGCGGGCGGGGTGGCGGCGTTCCGGGCGCTGCCGGTCGAAGCCTTCCCAGACGTGACAGATACGCAAGTACAGATCATCACTCTTTTTCCCGGTCGCGCCGCCGAGGAGGTTGAGAAGCAGGTGACGATTCCGGTCGAGATCGGATTGAGCGGCATCCCGCATTCGGTGCGGCTGTTTTCTCACACGCAGTTCGGCCTTTCTTTCGTGGTCGTCACTTTCGACGACGCGGTGGACGCCTACTTCTCGCGGCAGCAGGTGATCGAGCGGCTGCGCGATGTGGATCTGCCGCCGGGCGTGTCGTCGGATCTGGGGCCGCTGGCGACGCCGATCGGAGAAATTTACCGCTACCGGATGAAGGGCGACAAATACAGCCCGACCGATCTGCGCACGCTGCAGGACTGGGTGGTCGCGCGCCAGTTTAAGACCGTGCCCGGCGTGGCCGATGTCGTGACCTATGGCGGCCTGGTCAAGCAGTATCAAGTACAACCGGACATGGCGAAGATGAAGTCTTATGACGTCACTTTGCAGCAGTTGTTCTCCGCGCTGGAGCGCGGAAGCGCCAATGCGGGCGGCAGTTACGTGGAGAAGGGCGAACAACAGTACCTGATTCGCGGCATCGGCCTGCTTAAAACTCCGGACGACGTCAACAACCTGGTCGTCACCGAACGCGGCGGCACGCCGTTGCTCGTTAAGGACATCGCGACCGTCGAGGTCGGCGCCGTCCCGCGCCAGGGGATCACCGGCCAGGACGATGAAGACGACATCGTCACCGGCATTGTGCTGATGCGGAAGGGTGAGAACCCCTCTGAAGTTCTCAAGGCTCTCAAGGAGAAGGTCGACGCGCTCAACACGAGCGTGCTGCCCAAAGGCGCGCAGGTTACGCCGATCTACGACCGCACCTGGTTGATTGACACCACGCTCAAGACTGTCTTCAAGAACCTGCTCGAAGGCGCGGTTCTGGTGACGGCGGTGCTTCTGTTGTTTCTGGGCAATCTACGCGCGGCGCTGATCGTGGCGGTGATGATCCCACTGTCACTGCTCGCGACCTTCACCGGGCTGACGATTCGCGGCATTCCGGCCAACCTGCTCAGTCTGGGCGCGATGGATTTCGGCATCATCGTTGACGGCGCGGTAATCGTGGTCGAGAACATTTTTCGCCGCCTTTCAGAACATCAGGCGGAACACCCGGTCAGATACTTCGGCGCCGGCCATAAGGAAGACGAGCATGAGTCGCTCCGCAACCGGATAATCTGGGCGACAATGGAAGTGGGGCGACCGACCTTCTTCTCGATGCTGATCATCATCACCGCGCACATCCCGATCTTCACTCTGCAGCGGCATGAAGGACGTATCTTCGCGCCGATGGCGTGGACAGTGACCTCTGCGCTGATCGGCTCATTGATCTTTTCGCTCACCCTCGTCCCTTTGCTCTGCTACTTCCTGCTGCGCAGGCGGCTTTCCGAGAGAGAGAATCTCGTGATCCGAGCTTGCAAGCGCGTCTATCGCCCGTCGCTAATGTGGGCGCTCAAACACCGCTTGCTGGTCATCGCGGCTTCCGTCGCGATGCTCGGGGCCAGCCTCCTCACGGCGCCGCGGCTCGGCAGCGAGTTCCTGCCCGAACTGAACGAAGGGACGATGTGGGTCAACATCAACTTTCCGCCCGGCATCTCAGTCAGTGAGACGCGGCGGCTGGCGGCGCGCGTGCGGCAAATATTGCGCGGCCATCAGGTCGTCCGCTCCGTCACTTCGAAAGCCGGGAGGCCCGAAGACGGCACCGACCCGAAGCCGATCAATATGGCCGAGTTCTTTGTGGATCTCAAACCGCCGTCTGAATGGCCCGCAGGCCTGACGCGCGAAAAATTGGTCGAAGAGATGGATAAGGAGTTGGACGAATTGCCAGGAGTCGAGCCGAGTTTCTCGCAACCGATCCGCGACAACGTGCTGGAGAGCATCTCGCAGATCGACGGCCAGATTGTGATCAAGGTCTTCGGGACCGACGGCGACGTGTTGCGGGAGCAGGCGCAGAACGTCCTGCGATCGATCTCGTCGGTGCGCGGAGTGGGGCGAGCGTTCATTGACCGCTTTGGCCAGGTCCCCCAACTACAGATAGAAATTGATCGGGCGAAGTCCGCCCGTTATGGGCTGAAGGTCGCTGACATTCAGGATGTGATCGAGACGGCGCTCGGCGGCAAGCAGGCGACCGAAATCTGGGAGGGCGAGAAGAAGTTCGCCGTCGTCGTCCGCCTGCCCGAAGAGCAACGTCAGATGGACAATATCAAAAACATTCTGGTGGACACGCCCGACGGACAACGCATCCCGCTCGACCAACTGGCGACAGTCTCGATCAAATCCGGGAGCATGAACATCAGCCGCGAATTGGGCGCGCGCGTGATGGCCATCGGCGTCTTCATCCGTGACCGCGACATGGGAAGCCTCGTCGCCGAAATGCAGGCTAAGGTCGCCCGCGAAATCAAACTGCCGCCCGGATATTACATTACCTGGGGCGGCGAGTTCGAGAATCAGCAGCGCGCGATGAAACGATTGGCGGTGATTGTGCCGGTCAGTGTGCTGCTGATCTTTGCGCTGCTTTTCAACGCCTTCGGATCAGCCCGCAGCGCCATGCTGATCCTGCTCAACGTGCCGTTCGCGTTGATCGGGGGCATCTTCGCGCTGCTCTTCACGGGCATCCATCTGAGCGTCTCGGCGGCCATCGGCTTCATCGCGCTTTTCGGACAGTCCGTGCTGAACGGCGTGGTGATGGTCAGCTATTTCAATCAACTGCGCGATGAAGGGAATACGAGTTACCGGGCCGTACTCAAGGGGTCCCTGGTGCGGTTGCGCACGGTGTTGATGACGGCTTTGCTGGCGATGCTGGGACTGCTGCCGATGGCGCTCTCGCACGGCATCGGCTCGGAGACGCAAAAACCGCTGGCGGTGGTGATCATAGGCGGGCTGATCTCGGCCACGCTGCTGACGCTATTTGTGCTTCCTGCGCTCTATCTCGTATTTAACCGCGACGACCGCCGGCAATCGCCGCCCGACCTGCGGCGACCGCAGCCGGTCAGAGAGAATGTCGAAGCGAATCTTGTTAGGAGTAACGAATATGTTTGAAGGAATCTTTCAGCCCTTGCACTTGATAATTGTATTGGCCATCGTGTTGTTATTATTCGGCCCTAAAAAGCTGCCGGAATTGAGCAAAGGTTTGGGGCAAGCGATTCGCGGCTTTAAACGAGCCTTACATGAAGAGCCCGATTCCGGCGAAAAGAAATCTGCGGAGAAGGAAACGGAGGCCGCTACTCCATCTAAGCGCGAAGACGCGCTATAGATGGAGCTTGCGGTTTCAGTTTTCGTACTTGACTTCTCTTGAAGGTTAACTGAACCCCTGTCTGGGGGTTGAGTAAAAGAACCACGGGGAACACTGGGATGAAAAAGGGAGAGGCTTTACGTAAGAAAGGTTCGGCGCATCTTCCGAACAGGTTCATCCCGGTTTTCTCCCGTGGTTTGGTTTCATTCCGCGCTTAACTCAAGACTGAATGCAATCAACTACTTCAATGAATCCTGCGCATAAATCGGTAGACGCCTGGGTACGCATCGCTTCCAGCGTGCAGTCTCGGCCACTCGCCCAATTGCTTTTCAATGCGCCTCCTGCCAGGACTGCGCGCTGGAAGCGACGCGTACCCAGGTTTGCGCCAATCAATGTGTTGATTGCAAAGTGGTTTTATTTGCACGCTCTTCAAGTTAGATAACCAAGCATGGCGACGTCAGATTAGCGGAGCGACCTCAATCTGTCTATGATTTCATGCTTTTTTGTAACACCCTCTCAACGGTTACATCTGCAGCAATGAAGCTGGCCCAGATCTGCGTCTTCCATAATGGCCACTGGTTACCCCGGAGAGAAGTAGGGATGGCTCGAGGACCACTCAGATTCGTTTCAATAACGCACTCATCTTATTACCGCCGGCGCCCTGGCCGCGTCTTCGTCCCGGAAATTGTTCCAATACAGTTGGGCATAAAGGCCGTTGCGCGCGAATAACTCCTGATGTCTGCCGCATTCGACGATTCTCCCGTGTTCCAGAACGAAGATGGAGTCCGCCCTCCGGACCGATTCCAGATGATGAGTGATCATGATGGTGGTTCTGCCTTCCATCAATCGTTCGAGCGCCTCGATCACCAGCTTCTCCGAAGAAGAATCGAGTCCCGAGGTCGGTTCGTCCAGAATCAGAATCGGCGAATTGCGGATGATCGCGCGCGCAATCGCGATGCGCTGGCGCTGTCCACCCGAAAGCGTCGCGCCGCGCTCGCCAACCATCGTTTCATAGCCTTCCGGTAATTGCTCGATGAATTCATGCGCATTGGCCAGCCGAGAGGCGCGGAGGATATCCTCGCGAGTGGCTTCGGGTTTGCCGTAGACGATGTTCTGCCAGAGGGGGGCGCGGAAAAGAACCGTCTCTTGCAAGACGAAACTGAGTTGCCGGCGCAGTGACTTCACTTTGAAGTCGCGTATGTCCTGACCGTCTATCAGCACGCGCCCCGCAGACTGGCCGTAAAAACGCGGGATCAAGCTGATGATCGTGGTTTTGCCCGCTCCTGTCGGCCCCACGAATGCGGCGAACTCGCCGGGGCGTACGCGAAAGCTTACACCTCTGAGAACCGGCCTGTCGTCACGGTAACTGAAGAAGACCTGTTCGAATTCGATTTCTCCATTGAAGCGTGGGGCGCGGCGGGCGCGCGGCGAATCGCGCGTCTGTTCTTTCGCGTTGATGATCTCATTGATGCGCTCGGCGCCGATGATCGCTTTCGAAACCGAGTCGGTCATTTTGGACAGGTCGCGCATCGGCTTGTACATCTTGCCGAGATAGAGCAGAAAGACAATCAGCGAGCCGGCCGTAAGCGCTCCTTTGAGCACTAGTCCCGCGCCGTACCAGAGCACGAGACAGGAGCCAGCCGCGACGATGAAATCCACCGCCGGAGAAAGCAGGGCCTTAACGCGGCGGGCGCGCATGGTCATCTCGATGCTTTCGAGCGTCTCTTTCTCCAGCCTCCTCTCTTCGTAATCTTCCCGCGCGAATGCCTTGACCACGCGAATGGACGAGAGGGTTTCCTGAACGACAGACACGACCTCGCTCTCTTTCAACCGGACGGCGCGCGCCGCCCGCTTGATCCGGCCTGTCAGCGTATAGACCTCCAGAAAGAGCAGCGGCGCGACAGCCAGCGCGATCAGGGTGAAATGCCAGTTGAAGTAGAACATCACCGCCATCATCCCGCCCAGCGTCAAGACATCCACCACCATGTCGAGCAGCGAGGACGAAACGAAACTTTGAATCGCGTCCACGTCATTCGTCATCCGGCCGATCAGATCGCCGGTCTTGTGGCGGTCGTAGTAGGATAGCGATAAGCCCTGGATGTGATGATAAAGATCCTGACGCAGGTCATGCATGATCCACTGGCCGACTCGCGTAGTGAGGTAACTTTCCGCATAGGAAGCGATGGCCCCGAGGGCTGAGATCCCCAGCGTCGCTATCGCGGCGAAGCGCAATATCGCCCATTTACCCTCTCCGAACGTAGCAATGACGGCCCCTGCCGCCCAGGCCGGCAAATGATGCGAGCCGACCACGTAATCGAGTACGATCTTGATAGGCCAAGGCCCGAAGAGGTCCGCCATCCCGTCAATGATTACGGCCACGAAAGCCACGGCCAGGGCTTTCCAGTGTGGGCGCAGCAGATGGTTGATGCTGATCGCCATGGTTTCTATACCTTCCCCTGTCTAATATGGGTTTCAGGCGCTGGCCGAATCTGTCTATGTAGAGGTAAATGACCGGCGTGGTGAATAGCGTCAGCATCTGGCTGACAATCAATCCGCCGACAATCGTGATTCCCAACGGCCGCCGCAATTCCGAACCCGTTCCCATGCCCAGCGCCAGCGGCAATCCGCCCAGCAATGCCGCCATCGTCGTCATCATGATCGGACGGAAGCGCAACAGGCAGGCCTCGTAGATCGCTTCTTCAGAGCCCTTGCCGCGCTCGCGCTCGGCTTCGAGCGCGAAGTCGATCATCATAATCGCGTTCTTCTTGACGATGCCGATCAGCAGAATGATCCCGATCAGCGCGATCACGGTCAGGTCTGTTTTGAACAGCAGCAGCGCCAGGAGCGCGCCGACCCCCGCGCTTGGAAGCGTCGAGAGAATGGTGATCGGGTGGATGTAGCTTTCATAGAGCGCGCCGAGCACGATGTAGACAGTCAGCAGCGCGGCCAGGATCAGCAACGGCTCGTTAGCCAGAGAAGACTGAAACGCTTGGGCCGTTCCCTGAAACCCGGCCTGAATCGAAGCCGGCAAGCCGATCTCGCGTTTCGCCTTCTCGATCGCCTGCGCCGCGTCTCCGAGCGCCGCGCCGGGGGCGAGGTTGAATGAGATCGTGGCTGCGGGGAATTGTCCCTGGTGATTGACCGCGAGCGTCGTCGTGTCGGTCTTGAAACTCGCGATGGCGCTCAAGGGAATTTGCGCGCCGGCCGGCGATTGAATGTAAATGTTTTTCAGCGTTTCGGGGGATTGCCAGAATTGCGGCGCGACCTCCATCACCACGTGATACTGGTTCAATTGCATGTACATCGTGGAAACCTGCCGCTGGCCGAAGGCGTCGTAAAGCGTGTTGTCAATCAACTGGGCGTTGAGGCCCAATCGCGCAGCCGCGTCACGGTCAATCACGAGCCGCGCCTCCAGACCGCGATTCTGCTGGTCAGTGTTGAGGTCGGTGAGTTGCGGTATGGAGCGCATCCGCGCCATCAACCGCGGCGTCCATTGAGAGAGCTCATCGAAGTCATCGCCCTGCAGCGTGTATTGATAAGTGGCGTTGCTCATCCTGCCGCCGACGTTGATGTCCTGCACCGGGCGCAGGAAAGTGTTGGCTCCGGTCACACGAGACAGTTTGCCGCGCAGCCGCGCGATAACTTGACTCGCGCTCGCATTGCGCTGGGCCAGCGGTTTCAGGGAGACGAACATCCGCGCCGTGTTGGTCGTCGAGCCGCCGCCGCCCGTGAACGCGCCCACGGTGTCCACGGCCGGATCGGTCAGCATGATCTCTACCACCTGCGATAATTTCCGCCGCATCTCCTGAAACGAGATGTCCTGCGCGGCCTGAATGTTTCCTGTCAAACGCCCGGTGTCCTGATCGGGGAAGAAGCCCTTGGGGACGATGATGTAAAGGTAAACGCTGGCGCAAATCGTCAGGATCGTCGCAAGCAGCATCGGCTGCGGGTGGCGCAGCGTCCAAGTCAGACTCTTGTCGTACAGGCTATGAATCCAAGTGAAGGCGCTCTCTCCCGCTCGATAGAGCCAGCCGTGAGTGATTTCGCTTTCGGGCCGCAAAAACTTCGCGCACATCATCGGCGTCGTCGTCAGCGATACGATGAGCGAGACGGCGATGGCCGCCGAAAGCGTCACCGCAAATTCGCGGAACAGGCGGCCGACGACCCCGCCCATCAGCAGGATCGGTATGAAGACCGCCACCAGCGAAGCGCTCATCGAAAGCACGGTGAAGCCGATCTGCCGCGCGCCCAGAAATGCGGCCTGTATTGGGGTCGCCCCTTGTTCCAGACGCCTGGTGATGTTTTCGATCACCACGATGGCGTCATCGACGACGAAGCCGGTCGAGATGGTCAACGCCATCAGCGAGAGGTTGTCAATGCTGTAGCCGAGCATGTACATCACGCCGAACGTGCCGAGCAGCGAGAGCGGCACGACGACGCTCGGAATGACGGTCGCCCACACGCTCCGCAAAAACACGAAGACCACGAGGATGACCAGCGTGATGGAGATCAGCAGCGTCAACTCGACGTCTCTGACCGAAGCCCGAATGGTCGTTGTCCGATCATTGAGAACAGACAATTTGATGGAGGGTGAGATCGAAGCCTGCAACTGCGGAACCAGCGCCCGCACGCTGTCCACCGTTTTGATGATGTTTGCGCCCGGTTGACGGAAGATGATCATCAAGATGGCCGGCTTTCCGTTCGCCAATCCTCCGGCGCGCAAGTTCTCCACCGAATCTGTCACTTCTCCCAAATCCGATAGCCTCACGACGTCGCCATTATGAGCAGCCACAATCAACGTGCGGTATTGATCCGCTTTGAGCAATTGATCGCTGGCGTGAATCTCCCACGTGGCGTCATCATCGCTCAATTGCCCTTTCGGGTGATTTGCGTTCGCCGCTCCTAGCGCTGTTCGCACCTGTTCCAGCCCGACGCCGTATTTGCTGACGGCTTGCGGATTCAGTTCCACGCGCACCGCCGGCAACGAACTTCCTCCGACGATCACCTGTCCCACGCCATCAACCTGAGAAATCTTCTGCTGCAAGACGGAGTACGCCAGATCGTACAGGTTGCGGATTTCGATCGTGTCGGACGTGAGCGAAAGCAACATGATCGGCGCGTCGGCGGGATTGACTTTCCGGTAGTTCGGATTGCTCGGCAGATTCGCTGGCAATTGGCTGCGAGCCGCGTTGATCGCCGCTTGAACATCGCGGGCGGCTCCGTTGATGTCCCGGTTCAGCTCGAATTGCAGCGTGACGGAGGTCGCTCCCAGGTTGTTAGTCGAAGTCATCTCCGTGACCCCGGCGATGCGGCTGAACTGGCGTTCAAGCGGCGTGGCCACCGCTGAAGCCATCGTCTCCGGGCTCGCCCCGGGCAGATTCGCCGACACCTGGATCGTCGGGAAATCTACCTGCGGCAGAGGCGAGACGGGCAGCAATGCGTAGCCCAGGCAGCCTGCCAGCGCCAGCGCTATTGTCAACAGTGATGTGCCGATCGGTCGTTTGATGAAAGGCGCGGAAATATTCATTTCAGTACCCGTTTAGCCTGGTGTCGGCGATAGCCGATCGCTTTCTCTCAAATCATCCCAGCTGTAGTTCTTGTCATTGCCCGCGTCCTTTGCGCGCAAAGGAAGACTTTTCTTCGTTGCGTAAGGAAGACTTTTCTCTGTCACGCAGCGGCGGACTGAATTTAGGCAGGCGTTTTAACGCCGGTGTAACGTGAGAGAAATTTCTCCCGTCGCGCAGCGACAATTGAATGCGACCCCTGTGGGTTCAACCGCCACTATGCGACGAAGTGATCATTCAACCTCCCTGCCGGCCTTAAAACGCCTGCCTAAATTCAGTCCATCGCTGCGCTACGAAGAGCAGGCTCGCGCATCTTCCATCGCACGACCTCCAGGGAAACAACGAGCAAAGACGTGGGTGATGACAAGAACCGCCGCTGGGGGATTCAAGGAGGGCATATGCGATATTTCAAACATCGATGACGGGGAAGCGGAAACCAGGTAATTACTCCACCGCCAGCCGCTCACCCTGCTCGTTGTCAATCCCGCGCGCTCGCTTCAGCCTTTGCGCGACCCGGTCGAACGCGAGATAGATCACAGGAGTCGTGTAGAGCGTCAGCAATTGGCTCAGCAACAATCCGCCGACGATCGTGATTCCCAAGGGCCGCCGCAATTCCGAACCCGTTCCCGCGCCCAGCGCCAGCGGCAACCCGCCGAGCAGCGCCGCCATCGTTGTCATCATGATCGGCCGGAAGCGCAGCAGGCAGGCTTCATGGATCGCCTCTTCCGGGCTCTTGCCGTGTTCGCGTTCGGCTTCGAGCGCGAAGTCGATCATCATAATCGCGTTCTTCTTGACGATGCCGATCAGCAGAATGATCCCGATCAGCGCGATCACGTCCAGCTCGGTGCGGCAGATCAACAGCGCCAGTATCGCGCCGACGCCTGCGCTGGGGAGCGTCGAGAGAATGGTGATCGGGTGAATGTAGCTTTCATAGAGGACGCCGAGCACGATGTAGACCGTCAGCAGCGCGGCCAGGATCAGCAATGGCTCGTTGGTCAATGAAGCCTGAAAAGCCCGCGCCGCCCCCTGAAACTCGGCTTGAATCGAGGCGGGCATTCCGATCGCATGCTGCGCGGCGTTGATCGCGCTCACGGCGTCTCCGAGCGCCGCGCCGGGCGCCAGGTTGAATGAGATTGTGGTTGCAGGGAATTGCCCCTGATGATTGACTGCAAGCGGTGTGGCGCCCGTCTCAAAATGCGCGAAGGAGCTGAGCGGGGCCGGCTCCACGGACGCCAGGGGCGCCCCTGTCGGCTGGGGACTGCCCGCGGGCGTCAGGTTCGCCTGCGGTGAGGCCCCGGACGGCGCTGATGTCGCGCTTGACGGCCCGCCGGTCGGTCGAATGTAAAGGCGTTTCAGCGCGTCAGGATTCCGCTGAAACTCCGGCGGCGCCTCCAACACCACGTGGTACTGGTTCGACTGCGTGAAGATGGTGGAGATCTGCCGCTGGCCGAAAGCGTCATACAGCGTGTCATCAATCATCTGCGGCGTGACGCCGAGCCGCGAAGCCGTGTCGCGGTCGATAGCGACCGATACCTGCAGGCCGTGGTTCTGCTGGTCGCTGGCCACGTCGCGCAATTGCGGCAGCGTCTGCAGCTTCTGAGCAAACCGTGTCGTCCACATCTGTAATTCATCGGGGTTTGCGTCTTCCAGACTGTATTGATACTGGGTCCGGCTGACGCGGTCTTCCACTGTCAGGTCCTGGACGGGTTGCATATAGAGTGTGATGCCCTCGACCTTCGCCAGTTCCGGTTGCAATCGGCGTATGACATCGGTTGCGGACGCCTTGCGCTCTTCGAGAGGCTTCAGATTGATCTGAATGCGCCCGCTGTTTGCGGTCATGTTCACGCCGTCCACGCCGGTGAATGAAGAGAGGCTTTGGACCGCCGGGTCTTTCAGGATCACATCCACCAGCGACAGCTGTCGATCCGCGACGCTTTTGAACGAAGCCGTCTGCGGCGCTTCGGAAATTCCCAGGATCAGACCGGTGTCCTGCGAGGGGAAGAATCCTTTCGGCGCGACGACGTAAAGCAGGATCGTCGCCGCCAGCGTCAAAATCGCTACCAGCAGCGTCAGACTCTGATGGCGCAGCACCCAGACCAGCGTCACGTCGTAACGGCCGATCACCCAGTCAAAAACCTTTTCCGACCAGCGATATAATTTGCCCTGCTCGGCCGCAGGCGTATGGCGCAGAATCTTCGAGCACATCATCGGCGTCAGCGTCAGTGAGACGACGGCGGAAACGAGGATCGTGACGCTCAACGTAATCGCAAATTCGCGGAAGAGCCGCCCGACGACGTCTCCCATAAACAGCAACGGAATGAGCACCGCGATCAGCGAGACAGTCAGCGAGATGATGGTAAAGCCGATCTGTTCGGAGCCTTTCAGCGCGGCCTGGAGCGGCGAATCGCCCTCTTCGATGTAGCGCGAGATGTTCTCGATCATGACGATGGCGTCGTCCACGACGAAGCCGGTCGAGATCGTCAGCGCCATCAATGAAAGGTTGTCCAGGCTGTAGCCGAGCAGGTACATCACGCCGAAAGTGCCGACGAGCGAAAGCGGGACCGCGACGCTCGGAATGACCGTCGCGGACAGCGTGCGCAGGAAGAGGAAGATGACCATCACCACCAGCGCGACCGTCAAAATCAACGTAAACTGCACGTCTTTGACAGAAGCCCGGATGGTTGTCGTGCGGTCGGTCAGCGACGTGACATTGACCGACGAAGGCAACGAGGCTTTGAGCAGCGGCAAGAGCGCCTTGACGCGATCCACCACGCCGATGATGTTCGCGCCGGGCTGCCGCTGAATGTTCAAGATCACCGCGGGCGTTGTGTTCACCCACGCGGCCTGCTTGACGTTCTCTGCGTCGTCAATCACGTTGGCGACATCGGAGAGCCGCACTGGCGCGCCGTTGCGGTAAGCGATGATCGTCGAGCGGTAGCTCTCGCTCGAAGTCTGCTGGTCGTTGGCGTTGATCGTGTAAGCCTGTTTGGGGCCGTCGAAATTTCCTTTCGCCTGATTCACGTTCGACAGCGCGACGGCGTTGCGCAGGTCTTCCAGACTCATTCCGTACGCCGCCAGCGCCGCCGGATTGGCCTGAATCCGCACAGCGGGTTTCTGCCCTCCGCTGACGCTCACCAGCCCGACGCCGGGCAGCTGCGAAATCTTCTGCGCCAGCCGCGTATCGGCCAGGTCTTCGACTTTCGAGAGCGGCAGCGTGTCCGACGTAAGAGCCAGCGTCAGGACGGGCGCATCCGCCGGGTTGGTCTTGCTGTAGATCGGCGGGTTCGGCAGATCGCGCGGAAGAAATGTGGTTCCGGCGTTGATCGATGCCTGGACTTCCTGTTCGGCCACATCGAGGCTGAGTTCGAGATTGAATTGCAGCGTGATGAGCGAGCAACCGAACGAACTGGTCGAAGTCATCTGGTTCAATCCGGGCATCTGCCCGAACTGCCGTTCTAGCGGGGCCGTGACCGACGAAGCCATCACGTCCGGGCTGGCCCCGGGATAGAAGGTGAGTACCTGAATCGTCGGATAGTCCACCTGCGGCAGCGCCGAAACCGGCAACTGAAAATAAGCGGCGACCCCCGACAACAAGATCGCCGCCATCAGCAGGGAAGTCGCCACAGGGCGCTCGATGAAGATTCGTGAAGGACTCATATCTTAAAACCGAGGATCGAGGATCGAGGATCGAGGATCGAACGGAGGACGCGATCTTCTATCTTCGATCCTCTTTCTTCGATCCTCTATCTTCGCTCCTCGGTTTTCCGGCGATCTGAACTTTGCTGCCCGCTTGCAGTTTGTCCACGCCATCAACCACAACCTGATCATTGGCGGTGAGGCCGGATTCAATCGAAGCGTCGGCGCCTTCCATTGCCCCGACGGTGACCGGACGCGCCTCGACGGTCTGGTCCGGCTTCACCGCATAAACGAAGGTTCCTCGTGGCCCGCGCTGGATCGCCACGGCTGGGATCAGGACTTTGTCCTTTCGGGTCTCGACCAGCAGTCGAATGTTGACGAACTGATTAGGGAAGAGAGCGTTCCCTTTGTTCTCGAAGACCGCTTTGAGACGATTTGTCCCGGTGTTCGGATCAATCTGGTTATCCATCGTCAGTAACCGGCCGGTAACGAGCTCCGTCTGGCCGCTGCGGTCGTATGCTTCCGTCGGCAGCGACTTGCCCGATCGCAGTCTTTGCAAGACGGAATTGAGGCTGTCTTCAGGAATCGTGAAAAGCACGGCGATCGGCTGGACCTGCGTGATGATGACCAATCCGCCCGGGTCCGACGCATGCGCCATATTGCCCGGATCGACCAGCCGTAACCCGACGCGTCCGCTGATCGGCGCTGTGATGTGGCAGTAAGTCAATTGCAATTTGGCGTTGTCGATTTGCGCTTCGTCCACTTTGATCACGGCCTCGTTCTGGTTGACGACCGAAGCCTGAGTGTCGAGCTGTTGTTTCGGAATGACGCCTTTGTCGGCCAGATACTGATAGCGCGCCAAGTCGGCCTTCGAGTTATTGAGCTGCGCTTGATCGCGGGTCAGTTGGGCTTGAGCCTGGGCGAGTTGTACTTCGAAAGGGCGCGGATCAATCTCCGCCAGCAGGTCGCCCTGGCGGACGAACTGCCCCTCCTTGAACGCGACGCGCGTCAATTGGCCGTCCAAACGGGTTTTCACAGTAATCGTATTGAGCGGCGTGACAGAGCCAAGACCGTTCAGGTAGACCGGGATGTTCCCCACGCGCGCGGACGCCACGGCGACCAGGATGTTCGGCGCGGCGTTTCTACCCTGCTGCTGTTTTGCGTCTGCGGCTTGCCTGGCCCGACCCTGCTCGTAAAACCAAAACCCTCCGCCGATAAGCGCCGCCAGCAACAACAGCCACAGCCGCGTTCGTCCTCTGCGCGCGGTTCGTGAAGGCTGCCGCTCCTGCGGCGGCGGCGCGTCCGTCTCGATAATATTTTGTATGTCTGCGCTCATCTCCCTCCTTGATAACCTCCGTAGTAACGAATAAAGCCGTTACTACGTGGTGTGCTTTCATCATTTCAGGGCGTCGCCACGCGACATGAAAGCTCCTCGGAAAATATCCGACAAACTTCAGCGCCGCATTCCGTTGTTGACCGGCTCGTCTTTGCCGGACCGGATCTCGATGCTGTTGTCGGTCAGTGTCGTCGATATGGCGCTTTGCAGCGTGGCGATCGCTTTGTTGTAATCCGTCTGCGCCTGTACCTCAGCCCCGCGCGCCTGCGAAAGATCGTTCTGGCGAGTCAGAACCAGGAAAGTGGTCGAAAGGCCGACGGCAAACTTCTCCTGCTCTCCTGACAATTGCTGTTCAGCATATTCGCGCGCGGCGCGCGCCGCGCCGTAACGTAGCTTGGCGGCCTCGACTGCGTGATAGGCGGTTCGCACGTCGGTTTCGATGGTTTGAAGTTGTTTGCGCAACTGGGTGTCTAGCTGGCGGCCTGTTTCGAGGGCGCTGCCCAGATTTGCCTGCGCGGTACGATTGCGCAGGGGCAGCGAGATGTTCACTCCCAAACGCCACGTCGGGAACGAGTTGTCGAACAGATTGCCGAGCGCCGTACCGTATCCGCCGATGAATCCGGAAGGCACATTGGCCGGTTGAAGGACGCCGTTCTGATCGGGAAAAGAAGCGACCGACCCGCCAACGCCGGTCAGGCCGTAAGAAGCGATCAGGTCAACTTGCGGCTTCGTCTGGTTGCGGAAGAATTTCACGTCAAGCTCATTTATCTCTTTCTGCAGCCCGAACTGCCGGACTTCTGGCCGGTTGGCCAGCGCAAGTTTCAGCGCGTCTGGCAAAGGCAGCATGAGCGGCTTCAATTCAAAAGATTCAACCGGAACAATATTGGCCGACCATAAATCATCCGCCGGGCCTTCGACCGTCAACGACTTGAGCGCGTCTGCGGCCTGCGCCACCGTTTGCATCGCTTGAAAAACCTGCTGGCGAACGCTCTCCACCTGAGCCGCGGCGTTAATCACGTCAAGATCGGCGAGTGTGCCCACCTTGGCCTGCTCCCGGTTGTTCTCTAGTTGCTTCTCCGCCAATTTCAGAGCGTCGCGTTGAATCTCTTCACTGCGGATGGCAAAGGCCAGATTCCAGTACGCTTCCTGTACGTTGGTGATGATCTGGATCACTTGCTGGCGGAACTGCGCGTCAGAGAGGTCCAGCTTCTTCTTGGCGATCTGAACCAGATGACGGTTGGAGTCGTCGCTGAAATTCCTCATCAGCGGCTGCGTCAGCGTCGCGGTCAGCGCCGGGTTGTATGAAGTGGCCAGGCTGGCGGCGTTTGATGTGACGCGTGAATTGTTGAAATTGATTTGATAACTACCGCCGGTCCTCTCGACCAGTTTCGAGTACCCGAGGTTGTAGCCGAAGGCGTCGTTTTGCAGGAAATTTTGGGAACTGCCGCTAAACCTCGACACGTTCGGCGTCTTTTGCGAATTGTAATTGAGCGTCGAAGTCGTCAGCGGGTCGTACACGCCCTGCGCCGCCAAAATGTCGAATTGCGATAGCCTCACATTCTGCCGGGCGATCTCGATATCGGGGTTCTTTTCCAGCGCTGCCAGGATCGCGTCCTTGAGCGTCCAGCGCACAATTTTATCCGCCTCGACTCCGGCCAACTGAGCCGGCGTCTCCTGCGGGAGCGTGACGGGTTGCGCGTTTATCGGCCGGCCCGGTTGTGGGGCCGACTCTTGCTTCGGCGCGGGCGTTTGCGCGGAGGCGAGCGTTGTCAATCCGCACGCGAGAATCAACCGCGCCAGAGTACGCGTGAAAGCTCTTTGCCAATCCCTATCCATGATTTTGACTTTCCTATCTGATGTCAGGCGCATTTATTAAAGTGAGCCTCTGTCGAAGGAATGCGGAGAGGAAGCGAAAAAGCTCGGCGAATTCGCTCTTTTTGCCCCTTTTGCCCTTGTTGCTTACTCCTCATCTCGATCTCCAGCGACCGAACAGCAGCAAAATCGCGCCGAGCGCAATCGCGATTGACGACAGCCCTACACACAATCCGGCAAAGCTCATGGCGAAGAAGGCCCGTTCGACCAGCGAAAGTAGCAGCACTGCCACGCCCAGTGTCAGGCAAAAGACGCCCAGCGTCAGGAATATGAATTTGGCGTTTTCATTCAATCGCATGGTCGATTTCTAGTCTCACCGCCGGCGCGTTGCGCTCATCTATTCCGCGAGTGTGACTCCTCAGAAAACCAGCGTAATAACGAATATGTTCGTTAAGTCACTTAACGAACATATTCGTTATTACGTGATGTGCTCCCATCATTTCCGGGTGTCGCGACGCGACATTCGCGACTCCTCAGGATTGCGGTTAGTAATTTGCGTGCCACTGACTGCGGACAAGAGGAGGTCGAAAAATGTGAGTTTTGACCGTGTATGAGAGAGAAGGCTTGAGGCAATTTGTGCCCTTGCGGCGAATTGGTGGCAATCCGGCCACAGACGGGCTTTGTAAAAGGGATCTGATGCTCTTACAGATATGCTTTAGTTATGGATTTTCGGCGGCGAGATCGAGGAGGCTTTCGGCCATCTGAAGTTTCTGATCTTTTACCTGGTGTGCGGCTTGGCGCCGTCGTTCGCCCAAATCTGGCCAAATCTGGCCAAATCTGGCCAAATCTGGATGGACCCGCATTCGGCGATTCCGTCGCTCGGCGCTTCAGGCGCCATAGCGGGTATGCTCGGCGCTTATCTGCGAATGTTTCCGTCGAACCGCATTCGCGTAATGGCGCCGCTCGGCTGGCTGATGTTTCCGATTCGTTTAGCGGCGGAACGGGGAGATAGAAACACAAGATATGGATTACTATAGACCCCAATGAATCCTCTCAGGTTACACACAAAGACGACGTTGCTTGTCCTGGCGATTACGCTGGCGATGCTGCTGGCGGTGCTGTTGGTCGTGAGCGTGCGAATGGTCAACCTGGTGCGCGAGGACGAAAAGGAGCTGGCGCGGCTGCAGGCGCTCAGCTTGGCCGAGCAGATCAGCCTGATGCCCACCCCGCGCGATCAGGACGACATCGACCGCGCGGTTTCGCAGGCCCGAGGCGCGCGTCCCAATGTGATCGCCATACGAGTGTGGGAACAGGTCGGTGATGGGTTGATTGAACGCGCCGCTTCCACCGACGGCTCCCCGGCGGAAGGGATTCCGGAAGAAGTGAGGGCCATGTTGCGCGGCGCCGCCGGTTCCGGAAGGGTCAGCGCGTTTCGCGACTACACTCATCAGAAACAAACAGGGATTCATTACCACGTCTTCGCGCCGATCACGGAGCAGGGACGGCCCTGCGGCGTGGCGGAGGTAATCGAACGTCTTGACAACGTCCCGTCCATTGTCAAGCGTTATGCGCAAACGGCGTTATCTCTGGCGCTCGTCGCGATCGTTTTGACCACGGTCGCAGTCTACGCGCTCTTTCGGCGGCTGGCTTACCGCCCGATGAGCGCACTGCTGGAGGCGATGGCGCGCGCCGAGACCGGTTCGCTCGACGTCGCTGTTCCGGCGCCGGCGCAGGACGAGTTCGGTCGTCTGGCGACGGGCTTCAACCGGATGATCGAACGCATCCGCGAACTGACCAGGGAGCGCGAGCTACGGTCCCAACGGCTCGAATCTCTGGGCGCGCTGGCAGGGGGCATCGCGCACGATCTCAACAACATCCTCTCACCGCTCTCGATTTCGACCTTTTTGCTGCGCTCGAAAGTCTCCGACCGGAACTCGCAGGAGACGCTCGACACGATGGAAGAGGTCATTGAGCGTGGCGGCCAGCTGGTCAAACAGGTGCTCTCATTCGCCAGAGGCATGGAGGGCGAACGCGTCCGTGTAGATCTCAAACATGTGTTGCGCGATGTGATTAGCATCTTGAAGGAGACGCTTCCGAAATCGATCGAGATCAAGTACGCCGTGGCCGATCCGGTCGGCGCGGCGCTCGTCAACCCGACGCAATTAAGCCAGGTGTTGATGAACCTCTGTGTCAACGCGCGCGACGCCATGCCGCATGGGGGCGAGCTGAAGATCACTGTCGAAATCGCGCGACTCGACGAACATTACGCGCAACTCGCCGCCGAGGCCAAACCAGGGCGGTACGTGATGATCTCGGTCAGGGATACCGGAGTGGGCATTCCGACCCAAATTATTGATAAAATCTTCGATCCATTCTTCACGACGAAAGAACAAGGCAAAGGCACGGGGCTGGGGTTGTCTACGAGCCTGGGTATTGTGCGCAGTCACGGCGGGTTCATCAGCGTTTACAGCGAGCCCGGCGCCGGGGCGCTCTTTAAGGTCTACCTGCCCGCGCTCGAGGCCGGAGCCGAGGCGACTGAGCGGGAAGAGCAGCCCGAACCGCCAGCCGGCGCCGGTGAATTGATAATGGTGGTGGACGACGAAGAGCCGATCCGCCGCGTCACGCGCGGCATGCTCGAAGCGTTCGGTTACCGTGTGGTCACGGCTTCTGACGGCGGCGAAGCCTGCGCCCTTTATCGCCAGAAGCGCGATGAGATCAGCGCCGTGCTGACCGACATGATGATGCCGGTGATGGACGGCGCCGCGCTGATCGCCGAACTGCGCCGACTTAGCCCGCTACTGCCGATCATCGCCAGCAGCGGGCTGACGGAAGCCGGAAAGGAAGATCAGGCGCGGAGTCTGGGCGCGCAGAAATATTTGTCGAAGCCGTACACGTCGGCGAGTTTGCTGTGGGCGCTGCGCGAGTCGCTGCGAGACGGCCGAACCGACATTGATCACGAAGGAGTATAGATGAAACGTATTTTGGTAATTGACGACGACCGGGCGTCGCTCGGCCTGTTGCGAGAGTTGTTCAAATCACAGGGCTGGCAGGCCGAAACGGCGCAGACGCCCGAACGGGCGCTGGAACTGGCGTCGCGCGAAAAGTTCGACCTGCTGCTGAGCGACGTCAATTTGGAAGCGGAAATGTCGGGGATCGATCTGTTGCGGCGGTTGCGGGACGCCTGCCCGGTGATTTTGATCACGGGATACGGAGCGCTCGACACTGCGGTCGCCGCCGCGCGCGAAGGCGCCTGGGACATCATTTCCAAACCGTTCAAGCCGCAGGAGCTGATCGCGCTCGTGCGGCGCGCGCTCGAGAGCAAATCGCCGCAGGCCGAGGAAATCCCAAAATCGCCCGACGATGGCGAGGGAATGGTCGGGCGCTCGCCTGCGATGCTCGAACTCTATAAGCAGATCGCGCGCGTCGCGCCGTCGCGTTCGACTGTGCTGATCGTCGGGGAATCGGGCACTGGCAAAGAACTCGTCGCGCGTTCGATTCACCAGCACAGCGCCCGCCCCAAAGGCCCGTTCGTTCCCGTCAACTGCGGCGCGTTGACCGAAACCTTGCTCGAGGCCGAACTGTTCGGCTACATAAAAGGCTCGTTTACTGGGGCTGTCGCGGACCGCAAGGGGTTGTGGGAAGAGGCCGAAAACGGAACCCTCTTCCTGGACGAGATCGGGGAGACCTCCCCGGCGATGCAGGTCAAACTATTGCGCGCCTTGCAGGAGAAAGAGATTCGCCGCGTCGGCTCGACCAAAAACATCAAAGTCAACGCCCGTGTGGTCGCGGCCACCAATCGCGATCTCGACAAAGAAGTCGAGGCGAAACGCTTCCGCGAAGATTTGTTCTATCGCCTGAGCGTCGTCACCCTGCGCGCGCCCGCCTTGCGCGAGCGTCGCAGCGACATCCCGCTGCTGGCCGAGAGGTTTTTGCGCGGAGCGGCGGAGAACGCGGGGCGCGGACCGCTGAAATTTTCCGAAGAGACGATCAAGACGCTTGTCGCCTATGACTGGCCCGGCAACGTGCGCGAACTGGAATCGTCCGTCGAATACGCCTCCCTGCAGGCGCGCGGAGCGGAGATCGAGCCGGAAGATTTGCCGCCGAAACTGCAATCCCACGAAGTGCGTGAGTCGGCGCGGCGATCGCCGCTCGCGGCCCTGTTCGACGATCTGCCGACGCTCGATGAACTCGAACGCCGTTACTTGTTGCACGTCCTGGCGGTGGTCGGCGGCAACAGATCGAACGCCGCTTCAGTAATGGCGATTAACCGGCGAACGCTTTACCGCATGGCCGATCGGTACGGAATCTAGAGCGGTTAGCGATTGTATATACAGGGCTCCGGGCGCGACTTGTTTACTCGCGCTTATTGGACAAAGCAGCAAACAGGATGATTAAACAAATCGCCCCACGCCGTGCACGCAATCGCTAACCGCCATAGACGCTCGTTCAGCGATTTTGCGCCGCAGAACATAGTACGTGGAGTCAAACGGCAGGAGGATTTACGCCTGGTGCGCGTTGAGGTAGAGCTGGTAATCGTAATCAATAGCGCAGACTCTACTTGTAGCCGGCTTTGCGCAACGCTTCTATTCTTGGGGCGCGGCTCTTCGGGCTATCTAAACTGAACGAACGCGCATCTCCGAGTTGTTCCCGCACGTACTGTTCTGTGCGGGCTACCGCGTCCTGAAGCGGCTTATCCTTTTTCACAAATGACACCCAGGAGATCGAGCCTGTGGCTGTGTCGTATTCCCAAAGTCCGACGATGCGTCCCCGGTCGAGGATGACATGGTTGGGCAGGTCAGTAAGTTCACCTATCAGCTTGAATCCTTTTTCCACGAAGACCTGTCGGCCCAGATCCTTCGGGTCTAGTAACCATTCCAGGTTCTTACGGAGAAGGATCACCGAATCGATCCCTGCAACCAGCGCGTAATGTGGATCCTTCGGCGGTTTGAACGCTTCCAGTTTTGCGCGGGCGCCTGGCAGGAGCAGGCGATCATCTCCGGGCGCGAGAGGCTCAAGTTTCAGAGGCTCGACAGCTACTTTTGAAGCTTTCACGCCCAGGCCGGCAAACTGTTGAAACTCGGCGAGCGTCGCCGGACCGATCCATGCAAAGAAGCGGCGGGCCAGTTCCGTGTATGCCTCCTCCCTAGACAGCTTGAAATCATGCAATGGATTTGGCCGCCAAAGCGAGTATTTGTAACGTTGCTGATCCAGGCGGCCGTTGGTAGGAATTCGTCTGATCTCGCCCGAAGACTGCAACTTTCCCAAGGCTACTGGGAGCGTCGTGGTCAGGCCTTTCTTTTGTCCTTCTGGACCGAGATTCCGTACAGCTTTACCCGTGGCCTCTCGCAATCCGTCAGGCTCGAGCGGACCATTCTCTAACGCCGTGATGATCGAGTCGCAAAGCCTCTCAATCTCTTTCTGAGTCACGCCGAGTTTTTCAGCCGTTTTCATCTCGCCGCCGAATCCTTGTCCAACAATAAGCCCCAATGCGAAATCAGAAGCAGGCAGCACGTATGTGCAACCGCGAGCGCTCGGAAGTTCATGGATTTCCAGCTTCGCGACGGCGGCGTCAACATTTTCACGATCCAGCCCTGCCCGCGAAAATAGAGTGAAATATGGGTTAGAACCGCCGACTGACCTGGCCCAGCCGGCTTGTTGCAAAACTTCCGATGCTGACTTGCCGGCGGAGGCGCCGTCGAGTCCCTGGCAGTGGGCCCACCAAGACCGAATCTTCGATTGTTCCATAGAGTTAACCTTTTGCGTTGAGCACGCGCACGCTTCATTACCTAGATCGACTCGACCAGCTTGCGCTCGATTTCATTGTTGCTAATCCGGAGTTAACGCGCAAGGTTTGTCTCTTCTTGCAAGTGAATGTCAGCAGGCGTGTGGCGGTACCTATGGCGTTGACATTTCGCGATGCGAGGCATAGATTGCGATTCTTATAGAGGGCGCCTCCAAACGAGAATCGAACATCCGTCACTGCTGACAAATAACACCCGCAATGAACCAGGACGGAAGAAAAAGAGTCTTCGCTCGATTACACGCCGCGGCGGCAGTGTTTGCGCTGCTGCTCAGCTGGCTGTCGCCTGCGCTGCGCTTGATGGCGAACGAGCCGGATGTCTGCGGGATGGCATGCTGCGTGGCCGAAGGGCATTGTTGCTGCGCCAAGCGCAAGCATTTTGTCAAAGGCCATGTTCCCGGCGCGGATGGGCGGCCTGCTATCTCAGAAAATGAACTGAAGGCGTCTTGCCCGCTGCGGTGCGCTCAGCCCGCTTCCGGCTTCCATCATCTTCAGTTTCCTAAAGCTCCCATTGTGAAATATGCGGGCGAGGTCGATGTCGCGCAATCGATCTATGCGCGGACGCCGCGCTTCGCGCGTGACGCTCTGGCCGATGACCATGCCGCCCCCCGCGCTCCGCCTCTCTCCCTTCTCTGAACAATCCGTCCGATTACTGTGATCACAAATCAGCGGTTCGCCGGCTGCGGCGCGTAACGACGCGCGCAATTGCGCCCATGAGTGTGTTCCGGGCGTGACGCGCACATGCGCGCTGGCTGTTCCTATGGCGATTTGCGAGTTGGTGTAGGCGCAAACTTGTGTGTTCGCCCTGTTGGTTGCGTGTAGGCGCATCAGGTTGAGACGCGCCGATCTATACATGGGCGCCACTGCAAGCCGGTCCAATACCGCATTGTGACCACGCTGCCATTGTTCGTCTTTATCAAGAGGAGGTTTCAATGCGTACAAGCGTTACCTGTTTGCTCGCGCTGCTGTTGTCAGCGGCGAGCCATACTATCGCGCAGAACATCAAGGCTGCGCTCAATGGGCGTGCAAAGGATTCGCAAAATAACGCAGGCGCCAATGCTGCAATCGCTGGCGCCGATCCCGAGCGCGGGCAGTCGCGCTCGCTCGTCTCTGGCGCTCAAGGCAGGTTTCATATGGCCGGACTCGAACCCGCCAATGTTCGACACACTTGGATGTTGGCTCCGAATAAACTCAACCGCGCGAACGGAAAGGCGCCGCAACAGAAGCCAACAGTTCGGTCAAGAGCAGAAAGGAGTGACACATGAATCCGTCCGCATCGATAAAATTTGCGCTGTTTCTCTGTATCTTGTTCGTTGAGACAACCGCACTCGCGCAGCAGAGAATCAGCGGCGCCATCACCAATAAAACGATGGTCGCGCCTGTTTCCGGGGCGACCGTCAAACTTGAAAGCGACATGTTAGCAACCGCCCTGATCACAAAGAGCGATGTGGAAGGTCGTTTTTCGTTCGTCAATTTAAGTCCGGGCCGTTACGACATAAGCGTGACTGCTGAGACATTCCAACAGCAGCGAGCGACCATCACGCTCGCGCCGAGAGGGACGCGGCAAATCGATTTTGAGTTGATTCCGGTCGCAACCATCAAAGAGCAGATCACAGTCAACGCGCGGGCGAAACTTATGGATGAAACTGAAGCGGCTACCGCGACCACGCTCACGCGCGAACAGATCGATGCGCTGCCCTACGCCCGCCGCGCGCAACTGACGGAGATCATCACGCCCTTCGTGTCGAGCGCCGTCGGCAGCCATGACAATCTCGTTCACCTGCGCGGCAACGAGCTCTCGCTCAACACATTTATCAACGGCGTCTCGTTCTTCGATAACCCGCACCAGTTGTTTACGCCGGGCCTCGCGCCAGACGTAATCCAGTCGGTCAATGTGATCACAGGCGGCTTTCCGGCGGAGTTTGGCAACCGCTTCGGCGGCATTCTCGATGTCGTTACGCGCAACGGCTTCGACGCAAACAATCACGGCAGCGTGACCGTCGGCGCAGGCAATTATCTGCGTGACAACTTCGCGTTCGATTACGGCGGCCATACGGAGAAGTTCGGCTACTTTTTTTACGGGCAAGGCTTCCAGAGCTTGCGCTACCTGAACACCCCGGAGCCTGTGCGCTTCCACGATTTTGGCAAAGGGGCGCGCAGCTTCGCGCAGTTCGATTATCGGGCGAATGACCATGATTCTGTCCGGCTGTCGCTTTCGGGCGACGGCGCCAATTTTCAATTGCCGAACACGACCGAAGACCAAGAGCGCGAGCGTGACTTCTTCCAACGCAACCGTGAGCAGACGGCGGTGTTTTCTTGGACCCACACCTTTTCTCCGTCGGCGATCCTTTCGACATCGGGCTACGAGCGTTACGCGAAGGCGCGATTGTTACCGACTTCGGATCCTGAATCTATTCAAGCGAGCGGCGAGCGCAACGACATCACGTTTGGCGCCAAGAGCGACTATTCGCTCTTCATCGGCCCGCGCCACGCCGTCAAAGCCGGGATTGATTTAATGCGTCTGCGGTTGGACGAAGATTTCTCCTTCGATCCGCGCGACAACGATATAGAGATCGAAGCCTTCGATTTTCGTCGTCTCCAATCCGGCGGGGAGGTCAGCCTTTACTTACAGGACAAGATTCAGGTAACGCGCGAGTTCACCATCAATCCTGGATTGCGTTACGACTACTACAGCTTGGTAACCAGCGGACAGGCGTTAAGTCCGCGAATCAATCTGGCTTATGCGCTGCAGGAGGGGCGCACTGTATTGCATTTCGCCTACAACCGCTTCTTCGCTCCGCCGCCGATTGAAAACCTGCTGCTTTCAGCGCAACTCGGCTTTAACGGAGCGCCGCCTCAGATTTCGCGCAGTAACTTTTATGAGACGGGCGTCAGCCACGCGTTCGGCGACCGCGTGGTCGCGCGCGTCACAAGTTTTTTGCGGTCGGATGAACACTCTTTCGAGACGACCGAACTCGCCAACGTGCGGATCTTCGCGCCGACGACGTTTGCGCGCGGCAAGGCTTATGGCGTTGAGGCGTCATTGCAGTTGGCGGAGATCAAGCGGCTGGGACTGTCGGGGTATTTCAGCTACACAGCGCAGCGAGCCTTTCAGACGGGGCCGATCTCCGGCGGCTTCACGGTCGAGAACGTCGAACCGGGCGAACGCGGGCCGGCCGCCTTCGACCAGATTCATACCGCCGTCGCGGGGGTAAATTACCGTGAGCGGCGCAGCGGCTTCTTCGCGACGGCGCAGTTCGAATACGGCAGCGGCACGCCCGCGGCTTTGCCGAACGCCGATGGCGAAGAAGTCCTCGTTCGCTTACCCGAACACTTCGTCGCCAACTTCTACTTCGGAATCGACCTGCTGCGCAGGGAGCGGCGAGGCGTCACTTTGAGGTTCAATCTTGAGAATGCGACGGACCGTGTCTTTCGCATCGCCAAAGAGAGCGAATTCACGCCCGTGCAGTACTCGCCGCCACGCTTCATTTCGGCTTCGCTGACCTACCACTTTTAACGCTGTGGCCGAAAAGCCGCATCCGGGCTGGGAGTTTTCTATTTCTGGTCTTTCTCTCCCAGCCGGATGCGTCCGGCTATGCGGCCCGCCGGGGTGCGCCAAACACGCTTGTATTTGACGCACCCGGCCCTTGTCAATTGCGCGTGCGATCGACCCGATCGTCAGCCACAGCTTCGTCAAAGTCGCGCCACGATACACGATCGAGAACTGCCCGCGCCCCGAGATCATCATCGTGCCAGGCGGCGGCGTAAACATAACGACTAGCGATGAGAGGGTAGTGGCGTGGATCAATGCCGCAACGCGCGAGGTTGACTACAAGAGGAGGCAAAAACGAAATAATTCCCGGGCAAAATTCCCCTTGTTTTGCGTCTTTATATATAGGAGGAATGTTTTGATCACTTTGATAAGCGTATACGACATTTCCTAACGCAAGAGCTCCCCTCTATCGCCACTTGCCCGGCAAGTTTACGGGCGTAGAAAAGCGTCAGGTCACAGAAAAATCACTCACCAAGGAGGATACAATGAAAAGGACGAAGTTTCTCGCAGGGACGTTTGCCGTTTTGTTGTTCATTCCCGCCGGCGCTCAGGCTCAAGTCAAATCCATCGGAATGAAGTTGGGAGGTCACCTATGCAGCATGTGCTCCTTCAGCATCAGGAAGGCCGTAAGTCTTCTCGATTTCGGCCCGAAGCCTGAGGAGGTGAAGATAACCGACTTTAATCAAGGACTCTCTGAGTTCAAGCCAAAGTCGGAAAAGCCGGTCCGCTTTGCGGATCTGAAAGCGACGCTCAAAAGAGCGGGATTCAAACTCATCTCGGCCGAGATCGCCGTATCGGGTAAGCTAACGCGTGACGATTCAGGTTGGTGGATCGAGGCCGGAGTGTCGGGACAGCGCTTCGAGTTGGACGGAGATGAACTAAATCCTGGGGGCCAAACTGGGGCCACTGCCGGCGACTTTGAGGCGATCGGCGACTGGCAAACCGGCGGTAAGAGATGCGAACAGTGTGAAGTGATACGCCTGCGCAGCGGCAAGAGGGAAGTTAGCCGTTCAGAGACCGGTTATGTTCCGTTCCCCGATGCGAACCCTATCCGAGGTCCGTTTGTCGAAGTGGACGCCGCCGCCGGCGCGCCCCCTGCCCCTATCTGGACGACCACCCCCAGTCTGGCGGTCTACAAGGGCGGCGAGGTCACGCTGCGATATCACTTCACGCAACAACACCTGGGCGCCCTGAGAGTGGATCACCACGAGGCGCGTTTAGGCTTCAGCTACACTCCTACGCCCAGGCTCCAGTTTGAAGGGGAAGTCCCATACCACATCTATGATCAGGGAAGTTCCTCGGCGCATAACTCCGGCAACGTTATCGCATGGGTCAAGTATCGTTTCTACAATTCCCTTGAGACTGGAGGGGACCGGCAGGCCGCAATTCGCGTCGGCTTAGAGTTGCCGACCGCCAGCAAGGATGTGGTCAGCGATCCCGCTACAAATGGAGATGAGTTCCTTCGCCGGCAATTACTCCGGATAGACGGCGGACTTTCCACTCACGTGGATGCGGCCTACTCTCGGGCGAAGCGGCGGTTCGTCTACGGAGCGAACGTCGAGGGCGTGATGCGCAGTGAGTTCGTGGGAGTTCGAATGGGCAATGAAGTTCGGCTGAATACCGACCTCGAATACATACTGCTTCCCGTCGAGTACCGTGGGCCGACCAACGAGCTGAGGCTGATTCTGGAAACGAACTACCTTCACAAAGCAAGGGGCAGGATTCGCGGCAATGTGGTCCCAGGCAGTAGCGCGTCGGAGTACTACGTCGCCCCGGCGATACAGTTCGCGTTCAATCCGAGGTGGGTGATCGAAGGAAGCTATCAACTGCCGGTTGCGCTCAACACGGGACCGCGGCTCTTGCGGACAGATAGAAGCGTGATGTTTGGAGTCAGATTTATGTACTAGGTCCTCGGAATGCTGCGGGCGACTTTTCTACTGTTAATATTGGCGACGCAGCCGATCGTCGCTGGCAATCAGACCGATGGGAAAGTCCCCTCGGAACAGCCGCCGCTCGCCCATCAATTTGCGCTAAAGGACGCTAGTGGGCGAATCGTGCGGCTCAAGGACTACAAAGGCAAAATTGTCGTCATCAACTTCTGGGCCACCTGGTGTGCGCCCTGCCTCGCCGAAGTCCGGGAGTTCGTCCGCCTGCAGCGAAGCTATCGAAATCTAGGGTTGCAGGTTGTCGGCGTTGCATACCCGCCGATAAACCCGGGCCGGGTGAGGCGGCTGGCCGTAAAGTCCCGAATAAACTATCCATTACTATTCGGAAACCGACGTATTGCCAAGCTCTACGGAGTAACGGATGTCCTGCCGGTAACGATCATAGTAGGACGTCAAGGAAGGCTTGAAGGTCGTATCGATGGCGTAACTGACCTTCAAGAGGTCGAAAAATTCCTTCAATAGTAAGTAAGTACGCTATCGAGATTGACCGCGTCTCAAGTAAGTTGCTACGATAGACAACTTCCAATGACCATCAAGCTGAAAACCCGGCTCAGGGTACGCGCGGCGGTCGCGGCGTTGGCGCTGGCGATAGGCTGGCTTTCTATGCCGCTTTCACTGGCCTTCCAGGAGCCGGACGTTTGCGAGATGGAGTGCTGCATTGCGGCGGGCCATTGTTGCTGCGCGAGGCGTCATGCTTATGTCAAAGGCCACGAGCCTAAGCCTGGAGACGTCTCGGTCAGCGATGAAGCAGCGTTGACCGTCCCTTGTCCAGCCGACTGCGCCTCTTCCGAGATTTCATCCAAAGACAATTTACTTCATGCGGCGCCTGCGCGAGCGCCGCTTGTAACGCTCGCATCCATCCCGCTACAACTCTACCGGGATCGATTTCTGGTTGACCGCCAATCTGCGGCGCAGCCTTCCTCTCCCCGCGCCCCTCCCACCTGTTAGGGACTTATCTCCTGAAAATACCATCATCGATTCAACCATCTGTTGACTGATGTCGAGGCGCGCCTGCCGACTTGTCGGAGACCGGCGCTTTTCGGTGTTGGTCGATTTATCGCTATTTCACTCGACGTTTGTCGAAAGCCGGCGCCAGTTCTTTCGGCGCTCACCCCGCCCAAAGTGATAGGAGGTTGGATTCGATTGCGCCGCGTATTGTCTTCTATCTTCAGGAAGACGATCGCGGAAGTATTTTTCGATCGCCGAAGGAAAAAACAATATGAAAAAACAGGCATCCAAAATACAGGAGTTTGTTCACAACCCGGCGACAGTCGCCAGATCGCTGAGGAATGCGCTGCCGTCGATCGTCATCATTCTTGTTGCTACTGTAATTTTGTCCATAGCGACGGGGGCGGCGGGCCGTGAGGGAAACTATCAATTTACCTTCGAACCGACAGGGCGCGTTCTGGTAAAGGGGAGTTACCCGCAACTCGGCGTGCGCGCCTCGGGCGATCTGTTTCTGTTGCGCCTCAAGGACCGCAATTTATGGTTACAGACCTCTTCAGACGGCGGCGACAGCTTTGACGAAGGACTGCGCATCAACGACAGCGGGGAAGTAGCCTCTCACGCGGAGAACACGCCGCAGATGATTGTGCGCTCCATGCGCGAATTTTACGCGCTCTGGACTGCGGAAGACAGCCACGATCACTCCTCGCTGCGGCTGGCCATCTCGACGAATTGGGGGCGATCTTTCGGTAAATCGATTCCCGTCGATCCTTCGGGCACGGCCTCGCAGTCGTTTTATACGCTGGCCGTGGGACCGGACGGCGCGGTTTACGCGGCGTGGTTGGACGGGCGTGACCGCGGACAGGGCAAGTCCGGTTCTTCCGCGCTCTACGTCGCCAGGTCGGTCGATCGCGGCCAGTCATTCGAAAAAAGCGTTCGCGTCGCGCTGAATGTGTGTCCCTGCTGCCGCCCCTCGATCGCCTTCACCGACGCCAAGACCATGCACATCGGCTGGCGCGGCGTGATCAACGACGATATTCGCGACATCTTCATTGGCACATCTGCAGACGGTGGAGCCACGTTCGGCGCGCCTACTCGCGTCGCCGAGGATAACTGGCGGATCGACGGCTGCCCGCATTCAGGGCCGTCGCTGGCGACGATGGGCGGGAAGTTGTTTGCCGCATGGAGGACCGTTACCGGCGACCGAGGACGCGTATACATCGCGTCGTCCGGCGATAACGGCGCGCATTTCTACGCAAAAGTTGAAGCGGACGCGAGCCTTCTCGATGCGAACCACCCGCAGTTGCTCGCGCTGGAAGGCTCCGTCGGTCTGGTGTTTCAGGCGCGCGAGGTCTCCGATCAAAATGGCTGGGGCAAATTCGACGCCTACTTCCGCCAGGTTGATAAGGACGGCTCGTTGGCGCCGACGCAAAGGTTGGGACATGCCGCAGGCAGCGCCACCTATCCAACACTCCTTTTCGAGCGACCCGATCATCTTTTTATCGCCTGGACCGAAGGGACTGAAGACGGACAAAAAGTGGTCATGGCTAGAGGACGTCTGACTGCGCCCAAGCCGGCGAGTTCACAACCGATTTCAACAGGCGGCGGCGCTCAACCCGCTACCATCAGGAGAAACAATGACAAACATTAAACAAACATTCTCCATAGCCTGTCTGATTTTGTTTTGCGGCGCCGTAAAGGCGCAGCAAAACACTGCGGAACTATCCGGGACTGTGATCGATTCCGCCGGGGCCATTCTGGTCGGCGCTCGAATCACGGTCAGGCAGCCTTTGACCGGCTTGACGCGTGAAACTCATACCAACAGCGCCGGCCTGTACACATTCACACAGCTTTCGCTGGGCGTTTATGCCGTGACGGTTTCTCAAACCGGTTTCCGGACTGAAATCCGCGAAGGCGTCGAACTTACCGTAGGGCAGAAGGCGCGGCTGGATTTCAACCTGCGAGTGGGGCCGGTCAGTTCAGAGACAGTGGTCACGTCGGGCGTCAGTCAGGTGGAAACACAAAGCTCGGCGCTTTCCAGCGTGATGGACAAAGATTCCATCCGCGAACTGCCGCTTAACGGACGCGACATCGTCCAGTTGGCGTTGCTCAAGCCGGGAGTGGCTCCTTCGCGCCGCACGTCGGATTCGGCGGGCGGCGGCGTCCAGCTTTCAGTCGGTGGCAGGCGTCCCGACCAGATCAGCTTCGTGTTGGACCAGACGGACATCAACGACGGCAACAACAACACGCCGGGCAGTGTGTCGGGCGTGTTGCTCGGCGTGGACACTTTGCAGGAGTTCCGCGTGTTGACCAACGGCTACAGCTCCGAATATGGGCGCAGCGCGGGCGGCGTGATCAGCGCCGTCACACGCTCCGGAGATAATCAATGGCATGGTTCGACGTTCGAGTTTGCGCGAAACAGCGCCTTCGACGCGAAAAACTTCTTCGACCCGGCCGATCAAAAGATCCCGCATTTCGTCCGCAACCAGTTCGGAGGAGTTCTAAGTGGGCCGATCGTGAAGAACAAGACGTTTTTCCTGGCAAGTTACGAAGGGCTTCGGCAACGGCTGGGTGTAACCAATCAAGCCGTCGTGCCCAACGCCGCCGCCCGCAACGGCGACATTCCGGGGCAGGCGAAAATCACGGTAAACCCGGCGGTTCCGGGGTATTTGAATCTGGTTCCCTTGCCGAACGGGCGCGACTTCGGCGACGGGACCGCGCAATACATGTCCTCGGCTTCAAATCTGGATGATGAGGACTTTGGCGCCGCCCGCGTAGACCATCGTTTTTCTGAGAGGACCTCGATCTTCGGGCGCTACACGTTCGACGACGCCAGGGTTCAAATCCCTGACAACCTGCAACTGTTTACTTCCGGCACGGCTTCGCGCAATCAGTATGCGACGGCGCAACTGACGCGAATCTTCAACGATCGACTGCTAAATAACGCGCGTTTCAGCTATAACCGCTCCACCAGTCGAACGATGCCTGAAGCCCTGCGCGACATAGACCCGGCGCTTTCCTTCTTTCCCGGCCAGCCGCTGGGGCAGATCAGCGTCACTGGATTGTTTTCAATGGGGCCGAGTCGCTTCGGGCCGAACTTTAACGAGTTAAATCTGTTTCAACTCGGCGACGACCTCTCATGGGTCGTCGGGCGCCATTCGCTCAAAATCGGTTTTGACCATCGGGAGATTTATCTGCCGACCAGCCGTCCGCAATCGCCCTACGGCTTTTACCAATTCAATTCGTTGGCCAATTTTCTGCGCGCAACGCCGGCTTCAGTCGAACTTGCGCTGCCCGGCTCCGAGGCCGTGCGACGCTGGCGGCAATCGATGACGGCGGCCTACGTTCAGGACGACTTCCGGCTCTCGCGCCGTCTGACGGTGAACGCCGGGCTGCGTTATGAGCGCACCAGCGTCCCGCGCGAAGTCGATGGCCTGGAAGCGAACGTTCGCAATCCGCTGACCGACAAAACGACGACTATCGGCCAGCTTTACAAGAATCCTTCAAATCTGAACTTCGCCCCGCGCCTCGGATTAGCCTGGGACCCGAACGGCTCCGGCAAGACCAGCGTGCGCGCCAGCTTCGGAGTTTTTTTCGACCCGTTGTGGACGGACTTTTATGCGAACGCAGCGAATCGCACTCCTCCGTTTTACACGCTGGGCAGCGTTCGCAATCCGGTATTCCCGGACGCGTCGGCTGTGACTTCGAGTCCGAACTTTGTGTTGGGGAGACAGGACACGCTGGTTTACGACCCGGCGAGTCCTTATTCGATGCACACGAACCTCAGCGTTCAACGCGAAGTTGTGAGGGGCGGAACGTTGACCATTGCTTTTGTCCGTCAGCGCGGGCTGCATGAAGTTCGTTTGATAGACCAGAATCAAGCGATCCCGACCATCCAGGCGGACGGTCGCAAATTCTTTCCGGCGAATTCAGTCGTCAGGAATCCCAATTTCAGCGGCATCCGTCATAAAACGACGGACGGGCAATCTTCCTACAATGGCCTGCAGACGACCTTCGAGTACCGCCGCAACAAATACCTTTCGTTACACACCAGCTACACCTGGTCGAAGGCGATCGACGACGGTTCGATTGTCACCACGCAGGGCGGTGACAACGACCTGCCGCAAGACCCTGACAGTCGCCAAGCGGAACGCGGCCTATCCAATTACGACCTTCGCCATTACTTCGTCAGTTACCTGACGACGGAATTACCCCGCTTCGGCGGCCCGGAATGGCTGACCGCCGGATGGCAGTTCAACGCGATTTCCACGCTGGCGTCGGGCAATCCATTCTCCGTCGTGGTAGGCTTCGATCAGGCGCGGGCGCGCTTTCAGGCGGGGACTTCGCCACAGCGCCCCGACCTTGTGGCAGGCCGCAGCGACAATCCGATCCTTGGGGCGCCGAATAAATATTTCGACCCGGCTGCGTTCGCGCTGCCGGCGCCCGGGTATTATGGCAACCTGGGGCGGAACACGCTGATCGGGCCGGGACTGGTTGCGTTGGACTTTGCGGCGAACAAAACGTTCCGGCTGCGCGAAGGTTTCAACCTGCAATTCCGTACCGAAGTGTTCAATTCGCTCAATCACCCTAACTTCTCGATTCCGAGCCAGCGCACAGTGTTTTCAGGCACAGGCGCGGTCGGTAGCGCGGGGCTGATCACCACAACGAAAACGTCGTCGCGACAGCTTCAATTCGGGCTTAAATTGACGTTCTGATTTCCGGCTGCGGGGCTTAAGGTGAAACGCGCTCGCTATCGCTCGCGGTACTGATACGTATACGCATTTGAAAACCGATCTAATTGTGCGCGTAGTAGCCCTGCCGCGTTCGCGCGATCAGCTTGCGATTGTTGACCACCACATGCACCGAATGATAGGACCCGTCGCGCCTGTCATTGTTAGGGTAATAGCTGATCACGTATTGCGCGCGCAGGTCTTTGGCGATCTGCGCGGCGATGGCTGGCGTTTCGCGCACGTCGCTGGGGAAGAAGGCGCGCCCGCCGGAATCTTCAGCCAATCGGCTCAGGAGGTCTTTCGCCCTCTTGGCCGGCGACCTGCCGAACAGACCGCCCGACTCTCCCTCGTCTACAAAGCCGACCAGGTAAAGCTGGACCTCGTCTTCCTTGATCACCTCCATAACCTTTTTCTCCTTCACCGAACTGTTCTTCTCCAGCCCGTCAGTTATCACGACGAGCGCCTTGCGCCGCCGCTTGCCCTTCTCGTGCGCGTGGTCGGCGACGGCGATAATCGCATCGAGCAGCGCCGTCCCACCGCTGGCGTATATTTGTTTGAGGGCGTCTTCCAGTTCGCGCCGGTCGGAGGTGAACTCTTTAACAAGCTCGGCGTCGGTCTTGAATTGGGCGAGGAACGCCTCGTCGTCGGGCCGCATCTGCCTGATCAGGCCGCTCGCCGCATTCGATACCGTATAGAGTTTTGGTGTCATACTGCCGGAGGTGTCTATCGCCAGTCCTATGCTCACAGGCGCCTCATCGCTGCTGACCGACTCGATGTTCTGACAAACCTTGTCCTCGTAAACTACAAAATCGCTTTTAGTCAAGCCGGATATCGGGCGGTTGTCATGATCTGTCACCTTCACGTCGAGCTGGACCATCTCGGTCGGTATCTTGATTGATACGCCGAGAGTATCCTGCGACTGCCGTTCCTCTTGCGCTTCCTGACGCTGCGGAGAAGTTTTCTGCTGGTCGCGCCTTTGCTTATTGACCGGCCTGTTGGGTGTAGGTTGTGGCGGGTTCTGCGCTGTCGCTAGGCCGAAGGTGAGCGCAAGATACGCGCACCCTATCGCGATAGCGATAATTACACGGACCTGCTTTCGATGGCGCATGAAAAATAGCCCCTTTCCTGATTTAGCTTGAGCTGAGAGCATTAATTCATTGAGAAGGGGAGACGCGCAATTATACACCCGAACGCTATACGCTACGCCTATGGCGGCGTCTATTTTACGGATGATCTGACTGAGCGCTAATTAGCCGAACTCCGGTTTGTTCAGTACAGGTTAAACGTGAATTCGAGCGTTCCGCGCACGCTGACAGGCGCGCCGTTCTTGACAGCCGGGTTGAAGCGAATCTTCTTTGCGGCCTCGATGGCTTTTTCAGTCAGACCGTCAGGCAGGCCGCGAATGACTTTGATATCGGTGATTGATCCGTTGATGTGGAAGACGACTTGCAGCGTGACAACTCCTTGAATTTTATTCTGACGAGCTTCTTCGGTGTACTTGGCCTTCTCGCGGTAGAGGATTGTCGGCCTGAGTGAGGCAGACATCGGTTCTACACTGCCGCCGCCACCCAAGCCCATGTCGCCGCCACCGATGTTGCCGCCGCGTCCGGGGCCTGCGCCACCGCCAACGCCCGCGCCAACGCCAGAGCCGCTACTGCGTCCGATGCCGCCGCCGGTTCCGGGACCGCTCGATGGCGGAGCCGGCACGCCGGTCGGATCGCCGATCGGGCCTTTCGGCATTCGTAGTGACGGATCGCCATAGGTCGTCATAGCGACGGGCAGAGTAGGGTTTTTGATCTTCGGCGGTTCAGGGTTAGGCAGGACGATTTGCGGTGTTAAAGCCATTTGAGGCGGTACGCCCTTGCTCGGAGGCGTGGGCTGCTGGCGTCCGCCGCCGCCGCCCCCGGATGCTTTCTGCGGCTTCGGTTTGCTTCCGCCGAGGGTCTTTTCCTTGACCGGCTTCTTTTCAGCCTTGACTAATTTCGTCGCGTCTTCGACGGTTGGAGGGAGCATCGTTATAACATTGAGCTTCTCCATCGGCGCTATACAGCGGCCGGGGAAGATGCGGCAGTAGAAACCGTAGTTGTTGAGAAGAATCGAGAGCAGTAGCAGCGCAACAAGCGGCGTCCAGTTAATGAACTCCAGCGCGACTTTCGGCGCCGCAAATGCGCCACTGGCTCTATAGATCAATCGATAGAGCAGAAAGATTCGCGTCAGGAAGCATATCAGGAGAAAGATCCCGAACCCGGCGTAAAGCAGATTGATGAGCATGGGATTCGCCTTGCCCAGCCCGCCGAGCGCCTGCGAAAAGAAATAAAGGGTGAAGAAGCCGGTCAAGGCCAGCTCAGATCCGGCCAACAACGCGTTGCGGCGGAAGCGATTGCTTCCTTCGCCGCGCGCAAATTCGGAGACGAAGACCCGCGGATTACGCCTGAACTCATTCCATGCGCCCTGCAGTTCACGCGAGACGCGGCCGACGAGAGATTCTTCTCTCAACAGGAACTGGAAATCGCCTGCCGCGCCTCCAGGCGCGGCAGGCGATTTCTTGAAACTATCACCGATGCTTCTCAAACCCGCAAAGAGTCTTGAGATCAAACTCGGCTGTTCAGGAATTGAGAAGCCGAAATTCGAAGTCTGAGCAATCGGGCTGGTCGGGTTTGACGGAATGTTGCGAACCGTTTCGGTCTGCCCAGTAAGCGTCGCGCGCCGCACAAATTCTTCGTCGGTAATCAAATGCCCAGTATCGTTAGGGCAATACTGAAAACCGTCAGGGAATTGTTGTTGACAATTTGGACAGATTTTCATTCCAGCCACACCTCCGGCGCGGAACCATAGCAGCGTCTCAGACAAAAAATCTATTGCACTTTGGTATAGTGGGCCAAGGAGCTTCGGTCGAAGAAAAAGCAGCGTTGGGCGCGTTGACACGGTTCCCGATTTCATGCGATTTGCTGTCATGTGGCATGCCGGTTGAGTGGCCGGCGCGCCGCTGGCATGGCATTTATGCCGCCTTCAATGCGGGAGAAAGCTAGTGGATTGGCGTGTGATATTGACGACATTCGGCGTGATCTTTTTGGCTGAGTTAGGAGACAAAACCCAACTGGCGGCTATGACTCTGGCGGCGCAGACCCGAAGACCATTAGCTGTTTTCATCGGCGCGTCTATCGCCCTGGCTTGCGTATCGGCCATAGGGATCGCGGTCGGAGGCCTGCTCGGAGAATATTTGCCGCTGATCTGGATTAAGCGCGCCGCCGCCGTGGCATTCATCATCATCGGCGTCCTGATACTGATCGGCAAGTTTTAGCGATGTTCAAGCGCGATCAAATGAGCTTTTTTGCGCAGGCGAATCATAACCGAGCCTACAGGTTCTGGCGTTCCGCAGCGCAATGTTTATTCGGCGCCGTTGTTCAGGCGTTATTGACCTACGTCTGCTTTCGACTACAGGTCAATCCCACTACGGTCGCCCTTCTTTATCTGATTGTCATCGTGCTGGTATCCCTCACCAGTGATTTCATTCCGGCGGCCTTTGTCTCCGTCGTCGCCTATGTATGCCTGGACAGTTTCTTTACCGCGCCGCTTTTCCATTTGTCGATGAGCGAACCGCTGGACGTTGTGGCGCCGGCCGCTTTCTTGACGACCGCTTTAGTCATCACCCGCCTGATGTCCAAAGCGCAAAAATCATTCAAGGAAATCCAGGCTTTAAAAGACCAACTTCGACTCGTGATAGACACAATCCCCGGACTGGTATGGAGCGCGCTGCCGGACGGCTCCGCGGAGTTCCTCAATCAACGGTGGCTGGAATATACGGGTCTCTCTTTGAAGGAGGGACTGGACTGGGGCGGGAAGGTCGCGGTTCATCCGGAAGATCTTGCAAGGTTCATGGACGAATGGAGAGCGGCCCTGGCTGAGGGGAAACCGCTGGAGACCGAAGCGCGCTTGCGGCGCGCCGACGGAGAATATCGGTGGCTGCTGATCCGCGTCGTGCCACTGCGCGACGAGACGGGAAAGATCGTTAAATGGTATGGGACGAGCGCCGATGTCGAGGACCTGAAGCGGGCGGAAGAAGCGTTGAGCAAGTCGCAGGCGGAGTTGGCTCACGTCACGCGGGTAACGACTATGGGGGAATTGGCGGCCTCCATCGCCCACGAAGTCAACCAGCCGCTCTCGGCCATCGTGAATAACGGCAGCGCCTGCATGCGATGGTTGGACGGCGTCGCGCCGAACCTCGACGAGGCTCGCGAGGCCGCCCGACGCATCATCCGCGATGGGAATCGGGCGGGCGAGGTCATCACCCGGATTCGCGCGCTCTTGCGGAAAACCGATACTGAGAAAGCGCGGCTGGACATCAACCAAACCATTCGAGAGGTCGTTATGCTGACGCGGAATGAAGCGGCGAGAAAAGGTGTGACGCTGCGCCTGGATTTGGCCGCCGATCTGCCGCCCGTACTGGGAGATCGGGTGCAGTTGCAGCAGGTCATTCTCAATCTCGTGATGAACGGCGTCGAAGCGATGGCGTCGGCGTCCAGCAGGCCGCGAGAGCTGCACATCCGTTCTCGTCGACATGAATCGGACAAAGCTCTCATCGCCGTGCAAGACTCCGGCGTCGGGCTTGACGGGCAGAATCTCGAAAAGCTCTTCGACGCCTTCTACTCGACCAAGCCGCAGGGAATGGGAATGGGGTTGGCGATCAGCCGCTCCATCGTGGAGGATCACGGCGGGCGGCTATGGGCAGCGCCGAATGACGGTCCCGGCGCGACTTTTCAGTTTACGCTTTTGAAATACCGATAGGAGCGCTTATGCCCGAGCCAGATGCAATCGTCTTTGTCGTGGACGACGATGAATCCGTCCGTGAGTCTTTGGGTGGTCTGATTCGGTCGGCGGGGCTGAGGGTCGAGACGTTCGCTTCCGCGCAGCAGTTTTTAGCCAGTCCGCAATCAAATAGCGTCGGCGCGCCGAGTTGTCTGGTGCTGGATGTGCATCTTCCGGGGCAAAGCGGACTTGATCTGCAGAAGCGGATGGCCGAAGTCAACATCGAGATTCCTATTATTTTTATTACCGGCCGCGGCGATATACCGACCTCGGTGCGGGCGATGAAAGCGGGGGCCGTCGAGTTTCTTACTAAGCCATTCCGCGACGATGAGCTTTTGGATGCGATCGGGCAAGCGATAGAACATGACCGGATCGCGCGCCTGCGGCAAGCTGAGATTGCGGAGTTGCGCAGCCTGTATGACTCACTGACGCCTCGCGAACGAGAGGTGATGGAACTGGTAGTCTCTGGACTGCTCAACAAGCAGGTCGCCGCCGAGCTTGGCATAAACGAGGGCACGGTTAAAGTCCATCGTGGTCAGGTGATGCAAAAAATGCGGGCGGCTTCTTTGGCGGATCTGGTCAGGATGTCTGAAAAAATTGGAATACCTTACGCAAATAAGCCATAGGCGCGATAGTCACAATTAGGCCACTCCGGAGCCTATACCAAAGTGCAATAGATTTTATGTGCGAATCGCTGCTATTTAGATCCTCGGCATAAGAGTTGAAAGGTCAGGATGTCTAATCTCTCCCTTATTTCAGTTGTCGACGATGACGCTTCGGTCCGCGAATCCCTCCAATGTTTGATCAGGTCCTTCGGGTTCGCGGTGGAGACCTTCGCTTCGGCTGAAGAGTTTTTGAATTCGGGTCATCTCCCCAATACGCGCTGCATGATACTCGATGTGCGCATGCCGGGGATGAATGGGCTAGAACTTCAGCGCCGGGTGGCGTCCAGTCATCGTGAAGTCCCGGTGATTTTCATTACGGCGCACGGGGATGAGGCGGCGCGTTCGCAGGCTCTTAAAAACGGCGCGGTGGATTATTTGCTCAAGCCGTTCCGCGAGGAATCGTTACTTCATGCGATCCAGGCGGCGCTGAACTTGAAATGACAGAGGCTCCGAGCGCAAGCGATAGGCGCCGCCAATTCGCCGATTCGGGAGAAAGAGGATGAATCTGATTCCGTCCGCGTCGGGCTGGCTTTGCTTTGGTAAGACCCAATCGAATCGGAACATCAGGAAGCGAATCGAAGACTGCAAAAGCTTCGCGTCTTCGGGTTTTGCTCGCGCCCTTCTTCTTACAATCATCATAAGTCCGGTCGCCGCGCAATCTCAGCAAACGCCGCCTGTCACGATTAGCCAAGCAGTTCGAGAAGCGGTTGAGAAGAACCTCAGCCTACTGGCCGAACGCTACAATTTGAGCGTCGCCGACGCCCGCATCATCTCGGCGCGTTTGCGGCCCAATCCAGTATTGAGCCTCTACGGCGATCTACTGGATTTGGCTGGCACAGGATTTAACGAGCAGAACATGGCGGGCCCGCCCGAATACGGGATTCGCACCGATTTCATCTGGGAACGCGGGCAGAAGCGGCGATATCGCATCGAAGTCGCCGAGCACGAGAAGGCCGTCGCGCGATGGCTATTGCTTAATGCCACGCGCTCTCTAGCCCTCGACGTGCAAAACGCTTTCGTCGAAGTGTTGCTGACTAAAGAGACGCTGGCGCTGGCGGAGCAGAATCTTGAATCGTTCCACAAGATCGTGGAAGTCAGTAAAGAACGAGTGCGCGTCGGCGATCTGGCGCAGGTCGAACTTGTGCGGACACAACTGGCCGAGTTGCAATTCAACAACGCCGTGATTCAGGCGCAATCGCGCCTGCGGATCGCCAAGCAGCGGCTGCAATTGCTGATGGGGCGCGCCACGCCGTCCGAATTATTCGACGTGGCCGGCGATATGCGCCGCGAGCCTCTCCCTTTCACATTCGATGAGTTGTGGCGGCAAGCGCTCGCGCGGCGGCCCGACTATCAGGCGATGTTGCGCGATCAGGCGCGCTCGGTCGCCGAACTGCGTTCGCAGATCGCGCAGGGCAAAGTCGATTATACGATCGGAACGGAATTCCGCCGGCAGCAGGGAATCGCCGGAACCGGTAACTCGCTGGGCTTTTTCTTCAGCGCGCCGCTTCCACTCTTTAATCGCAATCAGGGAGAGATTTCGCGCGCGCGGGAAGAGCGGGGCCAGGTCGAGGCCCGCACACGCGCGCTCGAAGCCGGGATACGCAACGAACTGGATGCGGCCTGGCGCCAATATGAGACGGCACGCTCGTTGCTGACGCGCATTGAAGGCGCCATGCTCGATAAGGCGCGGGGGGTGCTGGCCTCGATGGAATACTCATACCGGGCCGGCGAGGCGAGTCTGGTCGAATTTCTCGACGCGCAGCGCGCCTTCAACGAGACGATGCAGGGATATAACGAAGCGCGCGCGGAGTACGCGCGCGGCCTTTATCTGATCGATTCGGTCACCGGCAAGGAAGCGTGGTAACGGGCCGGATTTAATATGAACCTTACTTGCAAATCACCATGTGGAAAATACCGATCAACCTTGATAAGGCGATCCGCGAGTGCGACTTCGCAGGACTGCGCGACGCGTTCGACGATCTCCCGCCTTCCGAGCTGGCGCCTCTCATTCAGGATTTGCCGATTGAGCAACAGACAACGATCTTTCGCATCCTGCCGCGCAGGCTGGCCACGGCGACGTTTGAATACCTGCCGCTGAAAGAGCAGGAAGAAATGTTGAGGTCGCTGGCGCAGGAAGAAGTCGCGGCGATTCTCAACAAGATGTCGCCCGACGACCGCACGATGCTGCTCGAAGAGCTGCCCGCGGCCGCGACCAGACAAATGCTCGAACTGCTCAATGACGAAGAGCGCGTCAAAGCGGTCAATCTGCTCGGTTACCCCGAAGGCAGCGTCGGGCGTTTGATGACGCCGCATTACATCGCCGTGCGCCCGAACTGGAGGGCGCAGGAAGTGTTGGACTACGTGCGCAAGCATGGGCAGGACAGTGAGACGCTCAACCTGGTCTACGTCGTAGATGAAGACGGGGTCTTGATTGATGACATCAGGATGCGACGATTTCTGCTGGCCGACCCGGAGTGGCGCGTCAGCGACTTGATGGACGACCGATTTACGGCGCTTAAAGCCACCGACGACCGGCAGACGGCGGTGAACGTTTTCCGCAAGGCGGACCTCGCCGCGTTGCCTGTCACCGATTCAGACGGGGTCCTGATCGGCATCGTCACCAACGACGACATCCTGGACGTGGCTGAAAAACTGGCGACGGAGGACATCCAGCGGATCGGCGGTTCGGAGGCGCTCGAAGAACCGTATATGAAGATCGCATTCGCGCAGATGGTCAGAAAACGCGCGGGCTGGCTGGTCATTCTCTTCCTGGGCGAAATGCTGACGGCGACCGCCATGGGCTTTTTCGAGAAAGAGATCGAGCGCGCCGTCGTGCTGGCGCTGTTCGTGCCGCTGATCATTTCCAGCGGCGGCAACTCCGGCTCGCAGGCCGCGACGCTGGTCATTCGCGCGCTGGCGCTCGGCGAAGTCACGCTGCGAGACTGGTGGCGGATTATGCGCCGCGAGGTCTTCTCTGGCCTGGCGCTCGGCTCGATTCTCGGCTGCATCGGGTTCCTGCGCATCACGGTCTGGTCGGCTTTTTCAAACATGTACGGGCCGCACTGGTTTCTGGTCGCTTTGACGGTGGGCGTGGCTTTGATCGGCATTGTGATGTGGGGGACGCTGTCCGGTTCGATGCTGCCGCTGATCCTGCGCAAGCTCGGCTTCGATCCCGCGTCATCTTCGGCGCCGTTTGTGGCCACGCTGGTTGACGTGACCGGGTTGGTAATTTACTTCAGCGTGGCCGCGATCGTTCTAAGAGGAACATTGCTGTGAGGATGGATTGTAGATGGGGCCTGTTATTCGTGTTCGCCTGCGCATTCGCGTGCGCCGGTTGCGAAGGAAAAGCCGAACAGAACGCCGAAGCGCCTGCGCCTTCAACGCCTCCGGACCCGCCTGGCGTAGTCATCATCCCGCCTGACTCGCCGAAACTCGCGCAAATCCGCGTCGAGCCGATAAAGCTCGAAGCAATGCCTGCGGGTGAAGTGACGGCGCCGGGAAAGGTTGAAGTCAACCTGAACCGCGTCTCGCGCGTGCCGCTGCCCGTCGCCGGTCGTGTTACGCAGGCGCTGGTCAAGCTCGGCGACAGCGTGGCCGCCGGCCAGCCGTTGCTCACGCTCGAAAGCCCGGAGGCGAACGCTGCGGCCACGACTTACCGACAATCCGAATCGGCGGTTACTCAGGCAAACGCCACGCTGTCGCAGGCCAATGCCGCGCTAGTCAAGGCGCAGGCCGATTACGACCGCTCGTCGGACCTCTTCGAGCACAACTCCGTCGCAAAGAAAGAGGTCATCAACGCCGACAGCGCTCTCAAACAATCGAAGGCCGCCGTTGAGTTGGCGGGTGCCGGGGTCGAGCAGGCCAAAGCCGCCAGAGCGCAAGCGTTGAAAGCGCTCGGGCTGCTCGGGATCAAGCCCGGAGACCCGAAGCCGCAAGTCGTCGTGCGCGCGCCGCTCGCCGGCAAGGTGCTGGAGATCGGCATCGTCGCCGGCGAATACCGCAACGATACGACGGCCCCGGTGCTGACCATTGCCGACCTGCGCAGGGTGTGGATGACTTCCGACGTGCCCGAAAATTCGATTCGTCTGATCTCGGTCGGCGAGTCCGTAGACATCACGCTCGACGCCTATCCCGATCAAACTTTCAGCGGGCGCGTGGAGCGCGTCGCCGACACTCTCGATCCGAAGACGCGCACGATCAAGGTGATGATCGAACTCGACAACGCGAGCGGGCGCTTCAAGCCTGAGATGTTCGGGCGAATCCGCCACCTGGAAGCCATGAGGGAAACCCCGGCGCTGCCCGTCGGCGCGATCATTCAAGACGGCGGGAAGAACATCATCTACGTCGAGCAGAGCAGGGGAAGGTTTGAGGCGCGCGAAGTGATCACCGGGCGACGCTACGGCGATCTGACGCCAATCGTCAGCGGAGCGCGCCCCGGCGAGCGCGTCGTCGTGGACGGCGCCATGCTGCTGAGGAGTTAGCTGTAATGATCAGGTATTTGCTGCGGTTCGCGTTGCAACAAAGGCTGCTCTTCGTCGCGCTCGGTCTCGCGCTTGTCGGGGTTGGGATATACGTCTTCATAAACCTTCGGATCGAGGCATACCCCGACATCTCCGACACTCAGGCCGTGGTGATCTCGCTCTACCCCGGACACGCGGCTGAAGAGGTCGAGCAGCAGGTGACCGTGCCGATTGAACGCGCGCTCAACAACGTGCCGCGCGTGATCGCGCGCCGATCGCGTACGATCTTCGGCCTCTCGGTCGTAGAACTGACCTTCGCCGACCCGACCGACGACTACTTTGCTCGGCAACTCGTCATGGAAAAACTGCGCGACGCCGTATTGCCAGACGGCGTGACGCCGTCGCTCGGCCCGCTCACGTCGGGCATCGGCGAGATGTACCGCTATCGGCTCGAAGGCGCAGACCCCAAAGGCGGCGCCGACACGATGAAGCTGCGTGAATTGCAGGACTGGGTCGTGATCCCGCGCCTGTTGCAGGCGCCCGGCGTCGCGGACGTCGCGCCGTTCGGCGGGCTCGTCAAACAGTTCCAGATCGAGGTCGATCCGCTCGCTCTCGAAAAGTACCGCCTCTCGGTCAAACAAATCTCCGACGCTATCAACGCCAACAATCAGAACGCCGGCGGCGCGCAGCTAGACAATCGGCAGCAGAGCCTGGTGGTTCGCGGCGTCGGCCTGATCCAATCCGTCGGCGACGTGGAAAACATCGTGCTCGACGCGGCGAACGGCGTGCCGGTCTTCGTGCGCGACGTCGGGCGGGTGACTCTCGGCGCCGCGCCGCAGACCGGCGTTTTCGGCATCAACGACCAATCAGGCGAATATCAGAACGGAGTCGAGGGCATTGTGCTCATGCGCCGTTGGGAGAACCCCAGCGAAGTGCTGAAGAAGGTCAAGGCGGCGTTGGACGAGTTGAACAACGGGCGTCTGCCCGCCGGCGTGAAGATAGTCCCATTCTATGATCGCGCCGACCTCGTCAGCAACACGCTTAAGACGGTTTCGCGCACCCTCGTTGAAGGGTTGGTTATCGTGATCGGAGTGCTGCTGCTCTTCCTCGGAAGCGCGCGCGCGGCGCTGCTGACGGCGTTGACAATACCGCTCTCGCTGCTCTTCGCGTTCATATGCATGTACCTGGCGGGGATTCCAGCCAACCTGCTCTCGCTCGGCGCGATTGATTTCGGGATCATCGTGGACGGGACGCTTGTGATGGTGGAACACATCGTCTATAGCCTGGGGCGCCTTGAAGAGCGCGAGCGCGAAAGTGGGGCGCCGGCTAGGTCTGAAGATACGCGGCTGGCCGTTCAAGCCGCCGCGCTGGAGATCGCACAGCCGATTTTCTTCTCGATGGCCATCATCATCACCGCATACATCCCGCTCTTCACGATGGAGCGCGTCGAGCGGCGGCTCTTCAGGCCGATGGCCTTCACGGTGGCGAGCGCGCTGCTCGGCTCGCTGATCCTGTCGCTGACGCTGATCCCGGTGTTGGCTACATGGCTCTTCCGGCGCGGCGCGAAGGGTTGGGAGAACCCGCTGCTGCGCTGGGCCGCTGGGCGCTATGAGCGCCTGCTGCGGGTAACGCTGCGCCGCGCGGTGTTGACCGTTTCTGTCGCGCTGGGACTGGTGGCCGCCTCGTTATTGCTGTCACGCGCGCTCGGCACAGAGTTCCTGCCGCAACTTGATGAAGGCGTGATCTGGATTCGCGCCAACCTGCCGCCCGGCATCTCGCTACAAAAATCGTCCGAGATCGCCCGTCAGATGCGCGCGATCATCAAACAATCGCCGGAGGTCAGAAACGTGATGTCGCAGAGCGGTCGCAACGATTCAGGCACCGACCCGTTCGGCCCGAACCGCAACGAACTGCTCGTCGGCTTGCGCCCTTACGACGCCTGGCCGTCAGGCAGGACCAAGCGCGACCTGGTCGAAGAACTCGGCCAGAGGTTGCGGTCCGCGATCCCCGGCGCGTCGCTCAATTTCACGCAGCCGATCATTGACACCTCGACCGAAATGGCAACGGGTTCATCCGCCGATCTCGCCGTGATCATCAACGGCGCCGACCTGAAGAAGCTACATGAACTTGCCCGGCAGACACTCGCGATGTTGCAGCGAGTAAAAGGCGCGGCGGACACGTCAATCGAGCAAGAGGACGAACAGGCGCAACTCCGCATCGGCGTCAAACGCGACGAGGTGGCGCGATACGGCATTAACGTCAGCGAAGTGCAGGACGTGATCGAGTTGGCCGTCGGCGGGCGGGCGGTGAGCAGCGTCTTTGAAGGCGAAAGGAAGTTCGACGTCACCGTCCGTTACGCGCCCGAAGCCAGGGCCGACGCCGAAGCAATTGGGCGCATCCTGATCCCCACGCGCGACGGCGGGCGCGTGCCGCTCGCGCAACTTGCGGAAATCACCGTGGCCAACGGGGCGACGATCATCGCGCGGCGCGAGAACCAGCGGCAGATCACCGTCCGCACCAACATCCGCGGCCGCGACCAGGGCGGCTTTGTCAAAGAGGCCCAGAGGAAGTTCGACGAGCGGATCAAACTGCCCGAAGGCTACCAGGTGACGTGGGGCGGGATGTTCGAGAATCTGGAGCGAGCGCGCAGGCGGCTGATTCTGATTATGCCGATCACGATTGCGCTGATCTTTGCGTTGCTCTTTTCTGCCTTCGGCAAATCTAGCCATGCGGGTTTGGTGCTGATGAGCGTGCCGTTCTCGCTCGTCGGAGGGATTGTGGCTTTATGGATTCGCGGCGTCAACCTGAGCGTGTCGGCGGCGGTCGGGTTCATCTCGCTCTTCGGAGTGGCGGTGATGAGCGGCGTGCTGGTGGTCGCGGAGATCAATCGACAGCGCGAGGCGAACGGTAACAAAGTCAAGGAGGCGGTCATTCAGGGAGCGCTCAAGCAGATGCGCCCGGTGTTGATGATGATCGTCGTGGCGATGCTTGGCATGATCCCGGCGGCCAGGGCGACGGGCATCGGCTCAGACGTACAGAGGCCGCTCGCCACGGTGGTGGTCGGCGGGCTATTATCTACGCTGTTCCTCACACTGCTCGCGCTGCCGAGCCTCTACTATCTGATGAACAAGCGGCGCGAGGAGCCTCATGACGAAGGTCGCTTCCGAGACCCCGATGAGGCGCCGGCTGACAGCGTTGACCCCACTGAAAAACCAGCAGAGGCGGTTCTGGCAGACTAAAGCTTCAATTTGTCAGGATACGCTTAGCTCCCCCAAACAAGAGCGGCGGCGAACTGACCGTTCGTCGCACACTTTGACTGAAAGAAAAATGAAAATGGGTGTGACAATGAGAAATAAGGGGATCGGGAACTTAAAGCGAATTTTGCTGATCGTTATATTTGGCGCTCTGTCGCGCCATCTGTCTGTCAGCGCAATTGACC
>DASTMP010000071.1:0-2443 GCA_035714085.1 Blastocatellia bacterium | reverse complement strand
GCAGATCTGGCGCCGCGCTTTCTCGCGGTGGTCAACGATCCGGAGAACTGGCCGGTCTATGTTTACTGCCACGGCGGTCGCCATCGGACCGGTGTAGTGACGGCAATTTACCGCATGGCGATCGAGGGCTGGGACGTTCAGCGCGCCTACGCCGAGATGCGGCAGTACGGCTTTTACAAATGCTGGGGGCACGGCCCGCTGAAGGCTTACGTCTTCGATTACTATCGACGGTTGCGGGAGGCGGCTCAATCAAACAACAAATAGATCGTAGCGCCCATTCGGTGCGCGTTTTTACCCAGGCGAGTGAGAGATTTTTCCCACCATCGGGCAATGCAAGTCCTTTGCCTGGGTAGTAATCCAGCCGATTCTCTGCTGGCGCCTGCCTTGCTTCTCTTTAAAGCTGGTATGGAATTAAGAACAACATTGTCATCCGCAGCGTCTGCGGCGGCGCGTGAGGCCGTCTTCTACGCGCATGGATTGTCGAAGATTTATCGAATGGGCGAAGTCGAGGTTCACGCGCTGCGTTCGGTTGACCTTGAACTATATGAGGGCGAATTTGCTGTCCTGCTAGGGCCATCAGGCAGTGGAAAATCAACGCTGTTGAACATTCTTGGCGGGCTGGATGTACCCACGAGCGGCGAAGTGACTTTTCGCGACCACAATCTGGTCAAGGCGGATGCGAGAGAGTTGACGCGGTTCCGGCGCGAACACGTCGGGTTCGTTTTTCAGTTCTACAACCTGATTCCGAGTTTGACCGCGCTGGAGAACGTTGAGCTAGTGACTGACATCGCTGAGCGTCCGATGCCCGCCGATGAGGCGTTGCGGCTGGTCGGACTCGGCGAAAGGCTTCATCACTTCCCGGCGCAACTCTCTGGCGGCGAGCAGCAGCGCGTGGCGATTGCGCGCGCGATCGCCAAACGTCCTGACGTGCTGCTGTGCGACGAGCCGACTGGCGCTCTCGATTTTGCGACCGGCAAGCTGGTGCTCGAAGTTCTCGAACGAGTCAATCAGGAACTCGGAACGACTACGGCGGTGATCACGCACAACGCCGCGATCGCCGCGATGGCCGATCGCGTGATTCGCCTGGGCAGCGGAGAGATCGTCGAAATCCGCCGCAACGAAACGAAGGCGAAACCTGCTGATCTGGAGTGGTAGGGTTTGATTTATGCAGCGAGCAATTAACAGGCAAGGCGCCGCCGTCGCTTCGCCGCGACAGCCGGTAGCCACACTCTCCCGGGCGCTCAGGTTCGGCCCCTGGCTGTTGGGTCTGTTGATCCTGTCGGGGGTGATTATATTTATCGCCTACTTCAGGGAGATCGAAGGCTTTACGCAACTGTTATATCAGGCCGCGCCGGCGTGGTTGATCGCCGGAGCGGTTCTACAAATCGCCACCTACTTCAGCACTGCCGCCGTCTGGTTCCTGACGCTGCGAAAAGCAGGCGCGCGCTATTCGATGAGGGCGCTTGTCCCTCTGGGAGTGGCCAAGCTCTTTTCAGAACAGGCTCTGCCGAGCGGAGGTGTGAGCGGAACGGCCTTTTTTGTCGCGGTCTTGAGCCGCCGCGGGGTTCCGACCGAACTCTGCATGGCCGCGCTGTTGATCAGCCTGGTGTCTTACTACACGGCCTATCTGCTCGCCGCCGTCCTGAGCTTGGCGCTCTTATGGTTCCATCACTCAGCTAACGCATGGGTAGTGGCTTTGACCATTCTGTTCTGCATGGTGGCGGTGATAATTCCCGCCGGGACGTTGTGGCTTCACCGCTGGAGTCAGCGAGCGCTACCGCCGTGGTTGATGCAGGTCCCCGGCCTGAACAGGCTGCTGGATGCGATCGGCGACGCCCCCGGCTACCTACTGCGCGACGTCAGCCTATTCTCCAAGACGACGTTTTTTCAGGCCTCTATTTTTCTACTCGACGCGGCCACATTGTGGGCGATGTTGCGAGCCGTCGGGCGCCACGTTTCGTTTCTGGCAGCCTTCCCCAGTTTCGTCATCGCCTCGATGGTCTCCACACTCGGCCTGATTCCGCTGGGGCTGGGTACATTCGAAGCGACTTGCGTCGCCATGCTCGGCGCGCTCGGAGTTCCCCTTGAGGCAGCGCTCACCGCCACTCTGCTATTGCGCGGCTTTACGCTCTGGCTGCCCATGCTACCGGGGTTGTGGATAGCGAGGAGAGAATTGGCCGGTAACAAACCGGCGGGTGAGGAACACCGGGAGAAGGCCGAAAATATCGGGAGTGAACAATGACCTCGAATCTCTCAACTTCCGATATCTCTCAGCCACAGCCTTTCGGGAAGGGTTTGAGCGGCGATGAGGCTCGCCGTCGATTGGCCGAATTCGGACCGAATGAGCCGGCGCCGGTTCAGCGGGCGACAGTCGTCAAACAGTTGCTGCTGTTATTCGCCAACCCGCTGGTCATCATCCTGCTCATCGCCAGCCTCATTTCGG
>DASTMP010000070.1:0-24294 GCA_035714085.1 Blastocatellia bacterium | reverse complement strand
TCAGCAGGAAAGCGAGCAATAATCCAAGCGCGCCGCCGCCCAGAGCCAGCAACCAGCTCTCCGTCAGCATCTGCCTCATCAATCGCCACGAGCGGGCGCCGAGCGCCGCGCGCACGGCAAATTCTCTCTGTCGCACGGCGGCGCGAGAGAGTTGTAAGTTGGCGACGTTCGCGCAGGCGATCAACAGGATCAAACTGACTGCGCCGAATAGAATGAGCAGGAGTGGCCGTGTATCGCCGACAAGTCTCTCACGCAATGAAATCACACTCGTCCTATCAAACAGCGGCTCCTCGGCTGAGACGCCGCTTCCAATGCGGCGGCTGATCGTCTCCAACTCCGCTTGCGTCTGCTCGCGCTGGACGCCTGGCTTGAGGCGCGCAATCGCATTCACAACCATGCCATGTCCCGGCCTTGGATCGAGGGCCAGCGGAACCCACACATCGAATGGATGAATGAAGCGAAAATCCGGCGGCAGCACACCTACCACCGTGTAGCCTTGATTATTGAGCGTGATTGAGCGCCCGATGATCTGCCGGTCGGCGCTGAAGCGGCGCTGCCATAAACTGTGGCTGATGATCGCCGCTCGCTCCCCGCCAGGCCGGTCTTCAGCCGGAAGAAAATTGCGTCCCAACAGCAATTGCGCGCCAAGCAGCGTGAAGAATTGTGAGGAGACGTGATTCGCATCCAGCCTTTCAGTCTCGCCGGCGCCGGTCAGCGTAAGGTTATCGGGAGCGTAGGCCGCGGCCTGGGCGAGCGTCTGGCTCTGTGCGCTCCATGCGGAAAAATGTGAGGCGAGCACAAACTCAACTACCGGCTGCTTATAAAACTCCGTTATCCAGACCAGTTGATCCGGGTTACGATATGGCAGCGGTCTCAATAACAACGCATTGACGACGCTGAAAATCGCTGTGTTCGCGCCGATGCCGAGCGCCAGCGTGAAGACCGCCACAATCGTGAAACCTTTGTCCTTAAGCGACATTCGCAAGCCGTAGCGTAAATCCTGCGCGAGCGTTTCCAGAGATCTAAAACTCCACATATCGCGACTCACCTCCTGAAGTAATGTTTGATTGCCGAATTGCCGCCGCGCCGCATACCGCGCTTCTTCCGGCGATCTTCCCGCCGCGAGGTTTTCCTCCGCCTTCATCTCCAGGTGGAATCGCATCTCCTCTTCCAACTCACGGTCGAATTGATCTCGCCGCATGTAGAAGAGCAGCCTGCGCCAGAGTTGTGAGAGCTTCTCGAACATGGGCAGCCTCACTCAAATCGGAGCGCCGTTATCGGATCGACTTTCGTAGCCCGCCGGGCCGGTATCCAGCACGCCAGCAGGGCGACGAACGCCAGGAGTAACGCGATCACGGTAAATGTCAGCGGGTCAGTCGCGCTCACGCCGAACAGCAGTGTCTTCATTAAGCGCGTCAGCGCCAGCGCGCCGGCCACGCCAATTCCGACGCCCGCCAACACCAGTCCCATACCCTGACGAATGATCATCCCCAGCACGTCAGCGGTTTGCGCCCCCAGAGCCAGACGGATGCCGATCTCGTGTGTTCGCTGCGACACGGAATACGACATAACCCCATAGATTCCTATCGCCGATAGCAGCAGCGCGAGGCCCGCGAACACGGCCAACAAGAGCATGTCGAATTGCTGTTGCGCCAGCGACTGAGACAGGACATCTTCCATCGTCCGCAAGTTGGAAACCGCCTGCGTGGGGTCAGCCGCGCGCACCGCGGCGCGCACGGCGGGTTCCTTGCTCGAGAGATCCTGTCTCGTTTTCACGACTAAAGATGCGGGGGCAAGTTTGTTGGTGAGCAGGGTCAATCGATCCGACCTTTGCGCCAGCGGAATGAACATCATCGGCGCCAGGGGAACATCTACGCCTTCCTCTCTCAAGTCACCGGCGACGCCGACGATTTCACGGGGCCGATCCGAGTAGTCCAGCCCGATGTTACCGCCGATCATGAGATGCTGACCGATCGGATTCTCATTTGGGAAGAATTGCCGCGCGAACGTTTCATTGATGATCACCACGCCGGCGGCGTTTTCGCCGTCGCGCTCTTCAAACAGGCGGCCTTGCCGCAACGGAATGGCCATCGTGCGAAAGTAATCCGGCGTGATGTGCTTATAGTTCGATTCTCCCAAGGCGTTCTCTCGCCGCCCCTCAATGCGAAACGGCAGCCCTGGGCAAAGTTCCGTCGGCAGGGTGGTGATATAGGCGACCGATTCGACGCCCTGTATCTGCCTGAGTCGTTCAAAGACTTGGCGAAAGAATCTCTCGCTTCCCGCCGTGCTCTGATAGCGCGGATCGGTCATTGATAATTTCAATGTAAGGACATTCTTCGGATCAAAACCGAGGTTCTCATTACGAAGGTTCGCGAACGTGCGCATCAGGAGCGCGGCTCCTATCAAGAGCACCACCGAGAGCGCGATTTCGGCGCCGACGAGCAAGTTACGTAATCGCGCGCGTGACGCGGCGCCTGTAGTCCGCCCGCTGCCTTCGCGTAGCGCATTCGTCAGATTCAACCTGCCGGCGTCCAGCGCTGGAGCGAGTCCGAGCAAGATTCCAGCCGCCGCCGATATGCCGAGCGTGAACATGAGCACTCGCGGGTCGATCCCGATATCGCTCTCTCGCGGCAGGCTATCGGGCGCCAGATCGATGAGAGACTTCAGGCCGAACTGGGCAAGCAACAGCCCAAGGGCCGCGCCAGCTCCTGCCAGCAACAGGCTTTCGGTCAGCAGTTGGCGGGCCACTCGGAAACGGCCTGCTCCCAAAGCTGCGCGAACAGACATCTCCTTGCTCCGCGCGGCCGCGCGCGAGAGGAGAAGATTGGTGACGTTCGCGCAGGCGATCAGCAACACGAACCCAACAGCGCCTAAGAGCAGGAGCAGCGGCCGCTTCGTGTCGCCGACGAGTCGGTCCTGATACCTGACGACCGCCGCCGTTTCGTCGTCGCCCACATGGTCTGGGTAATCCTTACGTAGCAACGTCCGCACCCGTTCCAAATCGGCCTGCGCCTGCTCCTGGGTGACGCCGGGTTTGATCCGCCCAAGCATCAGATAGTTGTTACCCTTATCCGTCGCGTCGAAAACCGCGCGAAGCGGTATCCAGATCTCCGCGGAGGGCCTGGTTTGGAATCCGGGCGGCATAACGCCCACAACCGTGTGACCCTCGCTGCCCAGGGAGACCGTCTTGCCGACGATTTGCCGGTCGCCATTGAATACCCGCTTCCAGAGCGAATGACTGATGACGATCACGCGCGCGGCGCCAGGCTGGTCTTCGGCCGCTGTGAAAGTCCTGCCAAGCAGGGGATTGATGCCCAGAACCGGAAAGAGATCGGCCGAGACCTGGAGACTGCTGACAAAGTGCGCTTCATCGCCCGTGAGAAGGTTGACACCCGCCCCGAGAATGTCGCACGCCGCCAACCCCTCGAAGGTTTGGTTATGCTGGCGATAGAACGAGAACTTCGTAGCCGAACTGGCGTCTCCCATGCCCTGCGGATAACGCCTTAGCACTTGAAAAATGCGATCCGGTTCACGGTAAGGCAGCGGTTTGAGCAGCACGCCGTTGATGACGCTGAAGATGGCCGTGTTCGCCCCGATGCCGAGCGCCAGTGTGAGCACGGCGATCAACGCGAACCCGGGATTTTTCAGCAGCATCCGCGCGCCGTATCGCAAATCCTGAAAGAGCGTCTCGATTGATCTGACTCCCCACATATCGCGACTCACCTCCTGAAGTAATGTTTGATTGCCGAATTGCCGCCGTGCGGCGTAACGCGCTTCCAGTGGCCCCATCCCGGCTTCGGCGTTCTCTTGCGCCTTCAGCTCCAGGTGGAACCGCATCTCCTCTTCCAGCTCGCCGTCGAATCGATCTCGCCGCGCGTAGAAGAGCAGTCTGCGCCAAAGTTGTGATAGCTTGTCCATCATTTTCATCAGGTGGCATCAACTCACGCCGGCTGCACCACGCGCAGGATCGCTTCCAGCACCCGCTCGAAGTCGGCGACCTCTTGCTTGAGTCGCTTCCGCCCGGCGGGCGTCAACTTGTAGAGGCGGGCGCGACGGTTGTTCTCGGATTGTCCCCACTCCGCTTTGACCCAGCCTTTGATCGCCAGGCGTTGCAGCGCCGGATAGAGCGATCCTTCCTCGACCTGCAGCACGTCGCCCGAGATCTGCTTGATGTAGCGGGCGATCCCGTAGCCGTGCATCGGCCCCGCGTTGCGCTCAATGGTCTTGAGGATGAGCATCTCCAGCGTTCCCGGCACCAACTCAGTTTTCTTTTCTTTATTCCCCATAGATTATCTTCCCATAGATAAAGTATGGGGGAAGGTACTCGGGGTTGACGCGCCTGTCAAGTGGCGGCCGGCTGATGTCGAAAGGAGAAGATAACCTGAGGCAGGAAGAGGCCACGTTGCCGGAACTACTCGTTCAGTTGATTGAACGCTTTGAAGAGAAGGTTCTCCGGCATTCCTTATCTAAAAATGCCCAATCTCATTAGCGCATTGGTGTGGCGCCGGAAATCTCTGTAAATACCTTTGCGCGCGTGGCATCGCATCAAACAAGAATTGCCTCGGCTCTCTCAACCACAGACCTTCATATGTTTTCGACATCGGTTCGGATACTAATGCCTCCTCAGAAAGCCGGATCAAATCGGCGCCCCATCCGGGCCACCACCGATCGGCTTTTCGCTTCATATGGGCGAGCAGCGTGGGCAAGCGCGAATAGCCATGGTAGTCGAACGCTAGCTGGTCACGAACGACAATAATGTGATTCCCGGTATAACCTTTCGCGGGACGAATCCAAACAGGAGTGAATCCGCTATCGGGATAAGCGTTGATGAACGCATATGCCAAAATGTGGCAGGCGCCGCATGCAAAAAAGACCCGGTCGGGTAAGGCCCAGTTTATTATCGGGTTCCGCTTCCCGCCTTTAGTGCGCAACTTATACATCTCTGAATTCTCCGCCTGGTCCTATTCATTCGTTGCGAATAGCCAGTAGGGGATCAACCTTCGACGCGCGCCGCGCTGGAATGTAGCTTGCGATGAAGGCGACGGCGACCAACAACAACGCAATGAGCGCGAAGGTCGCAGGATCGGTCGGGCTCACGTTGAAGAGCAGATTTTTCATGACGCGTGTCATGCCGAACGCCGCCGCCAGCCCCAGCGCCGCGCCGGCGAGCGCCAGTCGCAATCCCCCCCAGACCACCATCCGCGACACGTCGGCGCCTTGCGCGCCCAGGGCCATTCGAATGCCGATCTCGCGCGTACGCTGGCTTACGGCATAGGTCATCACGCTGTACAAGCCCATCGTAGCGAGCAGCAGCGCTAACATGCCGAAAGCCGCCGCCATCCCGGCCGCCAGGCGTGGCCCCCAATAAGCATAAGACAGATTGGCTTCCGCCATCGTCACGCCGAAAACCGGAATGCGCGCGTCCATCCGTCCGATTTCGCGGCGCGCGTTTTCGACGACCGCCTTCAGATTGTCAGCGGAATTTGCGCTGATGAGCAGCATCATCTGCGCCTGATAGTTTTGGTATTCGGGCAGGAACATGTAGGGCTGCCGATCTTCGTACAGGGACTCGTAATACCCGTCTTTGGCGACGCCGACGATTTCCATCAACGGCGTGCCTTGCCAGAAGCGAAAGCGTTTGCCCAGCGCGTTTTGTTCGCCGCCATAAAACTTGCGAGCGAATTCCTGATTGACGATCACGACGGGAGGCGCATCGGCGGTGTCATGCTCGGTGAATTCACGCCCCAGCGCCAACGGAGCGCGCATCGTGGCGAAATACTTCGGCGCCACAAAGTTGCAACTGGAACCGACGCCCTGGTTCGGCGGCGGATCGGCTTCGCCTTCTTTGACGATGGGGCCGCGACCATCGCCGCTGCCGCTGAGCGGTAAAAACATCGCCACCGAAACCGCGCGCACGCCGGGCTGCGCTTCGATGCGGCGCCTGAGTTCCTGGTAAAACCGCAAGCCCGCCGCTTTGTCATACCCCGGCAGGCTGGGATCGAGCCACATCGTCGCCAGATTCTCGACGCTAAAACCGGGATCGACCTTGAGCGCTTTATTCAGGCTGCGCATGAACAGCCCCGCGCAAATCAACACAAAGATTGAAATCGCAACCTGCGCGACTACGAGCGCTCCGCGCAAACTCCAACGCCGTCGCCCGCCGCTTTGCCCGGTCGCATCGCCTTTGATAACCGCGACCAGGTCAGGCCGCGAAGCCAGCAACGCCGGAGCCAGGCCGAAGATCACGCCCGTCAACAGCGACAAACCCAGCATCCATTTCAATACGTATCCATCCGGCGCGACCCGCAAGTTCACAGGCCACGGAAGCGGCGGAACAGAAGCCGCCACCAGCCACGTTCCCCAATACGCCAAGAGCCAGCCCAGCGCGCCTCCAAGCAGAGACAGCGACACGCTTTCGGTCAACAATTGCCGCACGATGCGCCGGCGTCCCGCGCCAATCGCCAGACGAATGCCGATCTCTTTGGCTCGCGCGGCGGCTCGCGCCAGCATCAGATTCGCTACGTTGGCGCACGCCACCAGCAACACCAGCCCCGCCACACACATCGCCAGCCAACCGCCGAGCTTGAAAGTCTTCGTGGCAGACTGATAACGCCCGTCTGTTTCAGCCCTTACCTGGATTTTCGTTTCGGCATTGTTGGGGTACTGTTTCGCCAATCCGTCCGCGATCAAGTTCAACTCCGCTTCGGCCTGCGCCGGCGTGACGCCCGGTTTGAGGCGTCCGTACACAAATAAATTCTTCCAATCGCGGTTGGTCTCCCATTCCGCGCCCAGGCCGAATTTTGAGCTCATCATCAAAGGCGTCCAGAACGCCTGCCGTACTACGAATTGCGAACCGTAAAAGGTTTCCGGCGCAACGCCGACTACGGTGAACGCGGCGCCATTCAAGTAAATCGTCTTGCCTACAATCGCGGCGTCCGCATTGAAGCGGCTTTGCCATAACGCATGACTGATCACTACCACCGGATGGGTATTTTGCGTTCGATCCTCTTCCGGCAAAAAGCCGCGTCCCAAAATCGGTTTGACGCCCATCGCCTCAAAATAATTTCCGCTGACGCGCTCGCCCCAGATCAGCTCCGCGCGTTCCTGGCCGCCGGCGGCGCCGCTGTCCGTCGTACTCAGGCTCGCCGAATACATATTGTTCCACGCGGCCAGGCCGGAAAAACTTTGGGCGCGGTTGCGCACGTCAATGTAATTGGGATAGGAAAACCCCTCCCACACCTGCGGGTCAGACTTTTTGCCCCAGAACGCCGAGAAGAGTTCCGCGGGCTTTTCAACGGCCAGCCCACGCAACAGGAAGCCATTCATCGTGCTCAAAATCACCGTGTTCACGCCAATGCCGAGCGCCAGGGTAATGACGATAATCAGCGTAAAGCCGGGCGCTCTCAGCAGCGTTCGCGCGCCGTAACGCAAATCTTGAATGAATGTCTCGATAAATATTGTTCCACGCATTTCGTGATTCGCCTCCATTAGCAATGTTAGGTTTCCGAACTGGCGGCGCGCGGCCCGGGCGGCCTCGGTCTCGGTCATGCCCTGGCGGACATATCGCTCGGCCAGCAGGCGCAGGTGCGTCTCGATCTCGTCTTCGAGCTCTTGATTTGCTCTGCGATCTATGAACAGCCACCGCAGTTTCGCCGCCAGGGCGCGTAAATAGTTGACCATCTTTATTCCTGAGACGTTGCCCCTATTCGTGGCGAAGAGCCTGTAGTGGATCGACCTTCGTCGCGCGACGCGCCGGAATGAAGCTCGCAATCAGGGCGACACACACCAGCAGCGATGCGACGAACGCGAAAGTCAAAGGATCGGTCGCGCTCACGTTGAAGAGCAGATTCTTCATCACGCGCGTCATGGCGAACGCAGCCGCCAACCCCAGCGCCACGCCGACGAGCGCGAGGCTCATTCCCCGCCAAACTACCATCCGCAACACGTCGCTCGCCTGCGCGCCCAAGGCCATCCGAACGCCGATTTCCTGCGTGCGCTGGCTGACGGCGTACGAGATGACACCGTAAATACCGACCGCGGCGATGACAAGCGCCAATCCCGCGAATATCCCGAGCAGGAGCATCTGGAAGCGACGCCACGCTACCGAATTCGACAATCTTTCATCCATCGTGACGATTTGATTGACTGGTTCATTTTGGTTGATTGCGCGAACCTGATTGCGGATAGCGGCGGCTAGGCTTGAGAGGCTGGTCGGATTATTTTGATTGTGGGATGCTCGCACAACCAGGTTCGATACATACCCCGGATTCTGCATAAGTGGCATATAAATCTCCGGATTGACCGCGAGATCCAAGCCTCGATTGCATGTGTCGCCAACCACTCCCACGATGGTTCTTGGGGCTCTCCCCATCAACAACCGATGACCGATCGGATTCTCGTTGGGGAAGAGGTTCCGGGCCAGCGTTTCGTTGATGATGACTACCTTCGGCGCCTCTGCGCCATCTTGCGAGGTGAACGATCGCCCGTCACGCATCTCCAGGCTTATCGTTTGAAAGTATTCGGGGCTGATGGCGTTGAGGTAAATGAGGGGGGCTTTCCCCGGCTCATACGGCGGACGCCCCTCGATCTGGATTCGCATCATAAGGGTCGGGCCTGCGAGGGGGAGAGCGCTGGCCAGACTGGCCGACTGGATTCCTGGCAAGTACCGGACGCGATCGAGCGATTCCTGGAAATAAGCGACGCGTTGCGGCGAGCCGGGCGGATAGTTGGAAACGCTGGGCCGGAGCGAGAGCGTCAATACGGCATCGGGATCGAAGCCTTTAGGGACGGCCATCAGCCGCAAGAAGCTCTTGACCATCAACCCCGCGCCGATGAGCAAGACCAGAGCGAGCGCTAGTTCGGCAATCATCAAGGCAGGTAGCGCCCGCCGCGCCTGGCCGCGCCCCGATCCCGCCCCTGACTGCAACTTGAGCGTTTCATTGACATCAGTCTTCGATGCGTGCAGAGCGGGCAGGGCGCCGGCGATCAGGCTCGCCAATAACACAACCAGGCTGGTGAAGCCGAGCACGCGGCCATCCACACTTGTCTCCTCGATGCGAGCGATTCCGTCGGGACTCGCAGCCACGAGCAGCTTGATGAGCCACTTCGCCGCGAGCAGCCCGGCGCCGCCGCCCAAGAGCGAGAGTAGCAAACTCTCCGTCAGCAACTGTCGTACGAGCCGCAGCCGTCCGGCGCCGACCGCCGCGCGGATCGCCATCTCCCTTTGCCTGGCCACCGAGCGCGCCAAAAGCAGATTCGCTACATTGGCGCACGCGATGAGCAGGACGAAAGCGACGGCGCCGAATATGACTAGCAAGGATAGTCGCACATCGCCCACGAGACTCTCGCTCAGGCCAATCAACCTGACCTGTACGCCAGAATACTTGTTGGGAAAAGCCTGCCGCTGCCGCTCGAGAATGACGGACAAATCCGCCCTGGCGGCTTCCGGCGCAACGCCCGGCTTGAGGCGCGCGAGCACGCTCAGGAGGACATTGCCCTGACGGCTCAGCTCCTGCGCGGCATTGAGGGCTAGCGGCAGCCACAAATCGGGTTCTCCCGGAAACCGAAATCCGCCGGACATAATTCCGACCACCGTCCGGCTTTGGCCGCCCAGAGTGATCGCCCGGCCAATCACTTGCGGATCGCCGCCGAAACGGCGCCGCCACAAGCCGTCGCTCAGGATCACAACATGTGGGCCGCCGTATGTGTCTTCCTCTTTTATGAAGTCGCGACCGAGCGCAGGCGCGACACCGAGCGCCGCAAATAGACCTGCGGAAACCATCCCGGCATTAAGCCGCTCGGCATCACCGTTTCCAGTGAGGTCGGCGGTATCGAAGGTATACGCGGCGATTTGTTCAAACGATTTCGCCTGATCGCGCCAGTCCAGAAAATCTGCGCCCGAGGCCTCATCACGCTCTCCATTCGGCTGGTAATAGCTGACCAGCACAAGACGATCAGGCTCACGGTAAGGGAGCGACCGCAGCAATACCGCATTGATGACACTGAAGATCGCGCTATTCGCGCCGATGCTCAGCGCCAACGTTAGCGCGGCGACGAAAGTGAATCCGGGATTCTTCCTCAGCACACGTGAGGCATAACGCAAGTCTTGAAAGAGTGTGTCAATGAGTCTGATCCCACGCATATCGTGTTGAGCCTCCTTCAGTAATGTGATGTTTCCGAACTGGCGGCGCGCGGCCCGGGCGGCCTCGGCCTCGGGCATGCCCTGGCGGACATATCGCTCGGCCAGCAGGCGCAAGTGCGTTTCGATCTCGTCGTCGAGCTCTTGTTCCGCTCTGCGATCTATGAACAGCCCCCGCAGTTTCGCCGCCAGGGCGCGCAAATAATGGATCATCTCTACTCCTGGCCTTCGAGCTTCAACAGGCGCCCGATCACCCCGGCGATTCGCTCCCAATTCTCTGTCTCGCGCGCGAGCTGTTTTCGGCCGCTTTTCGTGATCGAATAGTATTTAGCTTTGCGATTGTTTTCCGATGTCCCCCACTCTGAAGCGATCCATTTCCGCTGCTGTAGCCTCAGGAGCGAGGTATAAACCGTTCCCTCATTCAATTGAAGAACCTGATCGCTCACTTGCTCAATCCGGCGGGCGATCCCATACCCGTGCTGCGGGCCAAGAGCCTCGAGAACTTTCAATACCATCAGGTCGAGCGTCCCCTGGAGGACCTCCGATTTCTGCGCCTCTGTGTTCTGTTCTTTGGACATGCCAAAGAACATACACTTCTTCCCTTGGAGTGTCCATAGGGAAAGCGCAAAGATGCGGCGCGAGGGCCAGGGATATCAAAAAGGGATATTGGCTTGAGTGGCGCCCAGGAATCGGTAGTGGCGCCAGATCCCCGAAACTTAGTCGTGGCGCAGAGCAACCATTGGGTCGACTCGCGAAGCGCGCAAAGCAGGCATGAAACTCGCGAGACCGGCGACCGCAGCCAGCAGGCAGGCTGACGCAAGGAGGGTCGGGGCATCGTGCGGCGCCAGGCCGAAGAGCAGGGCGTCAGCGCCCTGAGCCGCCGCGAGCGATACAAACGTTCCGATTCCCAATCCAACCAAAAGCAGCGCTGCCATTTCCCGAAGGATCAGTAACACGATATCGGCGCGGCTAGCGCCGAGAGCCAGCCGAATCCCGATCTCGTTCCTGCGCCTGAGAACCATATAGGAAATGACGCCATACAAGCCGATCATCGCCAGGGCGGCTGCGAGGATTCCAAAGAAACCCGCCAGCCAGGCCATCAGTCGCTCTCGTATGAGGCCCTCGCGAATCTGCGTCTCGAAGACCTTGAACTGAACCGTTATGTCGGGACTCAAGGCGCCGACTTTGCGCCTGACCCCGTTAATCACCTCGGTAAGCGGCGCTGAAGAACGAATCACGACGTTCGCCCACGGTCCAGGGCTCGGGTGCTGCGCTGCGGGCACATAAGTGATCGGAGGGAAAGACTCCCGCAGATTGGAGTATTTCGTATCCTTGACCACTCCGATCACCTCGTAAAGCGTCTCAGGATAGTCCGGTTCCGCCACACTGCGCACCAACGCCCCAACCGGGTTCCTATTCGCGAAATACTGCCGTGCAAACGTCTCATTCACGAGCGCAACCTTCCGGGAAGTCGCCGTATCGAAGTCGTTGAAGTCTCGGCCGGCAAGAACAGGGATCTCCATTGTATTGAAATATCCCGGGCTGACATAGGTGAAATTCGAACCGCCTTCTTGTTCTTCCTGTGCGCCATGCGCGCGGACTCCTTGAGACCAACCGGGGCCGGCTAAAGGTTTGCATGTGGAAGTAGCGGCGGATTCCACCTGTGGAAGCGACCGTATCTGTTCCAACAAGTTCGTCTGGAATGAAACTATCCTTTCGCGAGGGAGGCGAAGACGCTCGAAATCGTTGTCAACGAAGAGAATTCCGTTCTGGCGAAAGCCCGCATCCAGTGTCATCAAATTCCGAAAGCTCCTCACGAAGAGCAGCGCTCCGACCAGCAACGCCAGCGAGATCGCAATCTGCCCGATCACGAAGTAGCGCTGGAATGAAAATCGCTCCCGGTTCGTCAGTCCGCGCCCACCCGACCTCATCGCCGCGACGGGTTCGATCTGCGAGGCGCGGAGCGCAGGCGCTGTCCCGAATACAATGCAGGTAAGGACCGCAACCGACGCCGTAAAAGCTAGGACCCGCCAGTCCGAACTCAGATCGAGCCGCAGAATATTGCCTTCTGTGTTCAGAAACGAGATAAGGCTACGGCTCATCAGTTGCGCCAAACCGGCGCCGAGCGCGGCGCCGGAACCCGCGAGCAGCAGGCTTTCGGAAAGAGTTTGCCGGATCAATCGCCCGCGCGACGCGCCTAGCGCCACCCGCACGGCAATCTCGCGCTCCCGCGAATTCGCACGCGCGAGCATAAGGTTGGCGAGGTTCGCGCAGGCGATCAGCAATACCAATCCAGTAATCCCCAGCAGCAGCCAGAGCGACGTCCCGTAGCTCGTTCGTAACCGGCTCACACCTTGTCCTGCAGGCAATGCAGTCAATCGAAAGTTGCGGTATAGCTCATTATTGGATGAGCTGTATCCGGGCGGCGCGGTTTCCTCGAAGATGCCGGGGCTGATGGTGTTCAAGTGGGCGGAGGCCTGAGTCAGAGTCCACCCCGGCTTTAAACGGCCCATGACAACAAGCCAAAAGAAGTCGAGCCTGTCCATCGCGCCCGCGCGTGTGCAGGTGGGCAAAGCGACGTCAAAGCCCTTTCCGACTTCGAGGCCGAAAAACTCCGGCGGCGTCACGCCGATCACTGTGAGCGGCTGGCCCAGGACAAACAAGGTCTTGCCGATCGCCGAATCCTCGCCGCCAAAATGGCTCTGCCAAAACTCATGGCTGATCACCGCTCCCGCTGCGGATCCACACCCGCGCCGGTCATCGGCCGATGTGAACAAATGGCCACGCGCCGGCCGGACGCCTAGCGTGGGAAAAAGATCGCCGCTGACCCAGAGGCCCCTGACTCTTTGCGCCTCTGCTCCCTCACCGACGATGAAGTTAGCGTTCCCCCAGGCGAAGATTCCGGAGAACGCTTCCTGACTCTGGCGGATTCTTTCCCACAACGCGTAAGTGAGCTCAGAGTTAACTCCGGTTTGGACGCCATACCCGCCGTTGCCTCCGGCGACTCGCACTTCAGCCAACTCCTGTGGGTTGGCCACCGGCAAGCTCCGCAAACGGACTGCGTTGAGTAACTGAAAGATTGCGGCGTTTGCGCCGATCCCGAGCGCAAGGGAAAGGATTGCGACCGCCGTGAAGCCTGGACTCCGGCGAAGCGTTCGGCAGGCGAAGCGCAGATCCTGCAGCGTGTTTTCGATCAGATTTACGCGCCGCATATCGCGGCACTCCTCCTTACGCTGCTCGGCTCCGCCCATCGCGCGCAGCGCGGCGTAGCGCGCTTCCTCTGGCGTCATGCCTTTGGCGAGGAGTTCTTCAATTTGCCGATCGAGATGATAGCGGAGCTCCTCGTCCAACTCTTGCTCGACTTGCTGGCGGCGGAAGATCGAGCGCAACCTTAGCGGCGTCGTGAAGAACCAGCGTGTGAACCACATCTCTCAAGCCTCATTATTCATGGCGCAAAGCTTCCATCGGATTGACGCCTGCGGCGCGACGCGCCGGCAGGTAACAGGCCAAAAGGGTTGCGCATATCAATACTAGCGAGATGGCAATCAGCGTCAATGGATCCCAGGGCCGAACCCCGTATAGTAAATTCGAGAAACTCGATAGAATGCGGCCGAGAATTATTGCGGCTGCCACACCGATTGCAACGCCGATCAGCGCCAACCGGACTCCTCCTCCGACCACCATTCGCAAAATGCTCCAGCGGTCAGCTCCAAGCGCCATGCGAACCCCGATTTCATGTGTGCGCTCGATTGTCATATAGGTAATCACGCCGTAGATTCCCACAGCCGCCAGTAACAGGGCCAGCAGAGCGAACGCTCCCAGTAAAAACAGATGAAAACGCTGCCAGGAAATCGATTCTGTCATGATGTCCTGCATAGTATGAACATCATAAACAGGCTGGTCGTTCCCCGCGCCATAAACTACGTCTTTAATCGCAGGCAGTAGGGTTGCGCCATCGTTTTTCGCTCGCACTACCATTTTCAACTCCGGGTACATTACCGGTACCCCTTCATCGGGAAGCTGGTAAACGGAACCGTATACCTGATTCCGGACGCGATTTTCGTCGTCAGCCTGTCTAACGTGTCCTACTACTCCCACAATCTGAGCGGTACCCCAAATTGCGATCGTTATGGTCTGGCCCACTGGGTCTTTATCTGGGAAATATGCGCGCGCCAAAATGCTATCGATTACAATAACTTTTTGGGACCGTAAGTTATCTTCCGGCGTCAAAAAGCGACCGCGAAGCAGCGGTATTTCCATCGTCTTGAGATATTCAGGCCCTGTCCAATACAACTGTAACAGCGGCGCCACTGACGTGGAGGTAGTTTCTTTCGAGCCAACCCAGAAAGGCGCAGTGTTGCCATCCTGACTCATGGGGACCAATAGGCTAAAGGCTGCAGCCTGCACATCTGGAATCCGCCCAATACGCTCGACTAACTGCTGATAGGCGGTTCGCCAGGTCGAAGCGTTCTTTGTCGCCGTAGGAGAAATTCCCACCTTGAAAGTGATAATGCGCTGGCTATTAAATCCGGGGTCGACCGCCCATAAATGGCGGATCGTCCGAAACAAAAGCATAGCCCCGGTCAGTAAAACCAAAGTCATCGCCATCTGGACGATCACCAGGCTGCGTTGAACATTATGCCGGCCTTTCGAAACACCGCGGCCTCCTTCCTTCAATGATCCTTGCAGGTCCGGGTTCGAGCTTTTCATTACCGGCGCCAGACCGAACAGGATACCGACTACGATTGACAGTCCGAAGGTGAAAAGGAGTACAGATGTGTTCACGCCGATGTTTGCACTCCGTGGCAGGCTTGCCGGCGCAATACCCAGGGAGGGAATTACCGCCCATTTTGCCAGCGCCAACCCCAGAACTCCGCCGCCAACCGAGAGGAGCAGGCTTTCAGTAATCAATTGAGACGCGAGCTGCATTCGGCTCGCCCCTATAGCCATGCGAATGGCAAACTCCGGCGAGCGTGCTTCTGAGCGTGCAAGCAGAAGATTCGCAATGTTTGCACAGGCGATTAACAAAACCAATCCCGCCGCTCCCATCAGTAGAAGGAGTGTTTCATCGGCGTCCCACACGATCACCTCCTTGAGCGGCGCGACATCGACGCCCAGTCCTTGATTTGTTGCGGGATATAGCTGATTCAGCGAATCCTGGATCGTGGCCATCTCGGACTCTGCCTGATCGATAGTCACACCGGGCTTCAGGCGCGCAACACAAATGATTCCCGGATGGACGGCGCGATCATTCAGCGGCGGAAGATTATTCTGCCCAATGGGCGTATAAACATCCGCTGCTTCCCACCCCCCCCATCCGAATTTAAAGCCGGATGGGAGAACTCCGACTATAGTGTGATCAACTCCGTCCAAGGTAACAGTTCGGCCCAGCGCTTCCCGGCTGGCGCCGAACCGATCTTGCCAGAGGCGGTTGCTGATGATGACTACCGGATTTTCGCCACGCCGGTCTTCCTGGGGCGAAAATTCGCGGCCGAGGCTCAGATTTACACCGAGCGTACTAAAAAAGCCGGAAGAGATCTCTCTTCCGTCAAGATGCTCTGGAGTCCCGGGATTGGACAGGTCACGGCCCCCCCAGCTGATTCCAGATATTTGCTCGAATGAGCGCGCATTGCGGCGCCACTCCTGGAAGTCCGGCCCGGAAGGAGTTCCGCGAGGAACGCCTGGACGGCTCTGCAGCACTGCGACCAGACGTTCAGCATCCCTGTAGGGCAGCGGCTCCAGCACAACGCTCTCAAACATGCTGAAGATAGCCGTGTTCGCGCCGATGCCCAGCGCCAGCGTCAGCATGGCCACGGCGGTGAAGCCTGGACTCCTGCGCAATGTCCGCAGCCCGTAGCGGAGATCCTGTATCAGGTTTTCAATCAGCCTCACGCGCCGCATATCGCGGCATTCTTCCTTACGCCGCTCGACGCCGCCCAGGGCGCGCAGCGCGGCGTAGCGCGCTTCCTCGTCCGTCATGCCTTTGGCGATGTTTTCTTCGATTTGCCGCTCAATGTGATAGCCGATCTCCTCATTCAACTCATGCTCGACTTGCCGTTGTCGGAATAGCGAGCGCAACCTTAGCGGTACTGTGTAGAACCAGCGTGTGAATCGCATCTCTCAAGCCTCATCATTATTCGTGTCTCAAAGCCTCCATCGGATCAACGCGCGCCGCTCTGCGCGACGGCAAATAGCCCGCCAGCGCGGCTACTGTGACCAGGAGCAATCCAGCCAGTCCGATTGTCAGCGGGTCATTTGGCGTTAGGTCGTAAAGCAAGCTTGCAATCAAGCGTGTGGTCGCCAGCGCCGCTCCCAGGCCGCCGATCAACCCAACGACGACCATCGACATCGTCGCCCGCATCACCAACCGGACGATGTCTATGCGCTGCGCCCCGAGCGCCATCCGAACGCCGATCTCGTGTGTGCGGCGCGCCACGTCATAGGACATCACGCCGTACAACCCGATGCAGGCCAATAACAACGCCAGCAGGCCGAAGAACCCTGAAAGCTCCGCCAGCAACTGCTCCTGAACCAATGCTTGATCCCTGAGTTGGGGAATCGCGCTGACGTCCGAAATATCAAGACTCTTGTCAACCGCTTGAATCTCCCGGCGGATGGTTGCAGCCATCGTCGCTACCGGCCCCGACGCGCGCGCCACCAACAAGTTTCCGCCTTGATGGGGGAAATAGATCAGGCGCCGTGTCTTGTCGCGCAGGCTGCCGTAATTGGCGTCTTTGACGACGCCGATGATCTCGGTGTCGTATGTCAACCGCGGCGGGTCGCCCCAACCAAAGCGCTTCCCCAGTGGATTCGCCTTCCCGAAGTAGTAGCGCGCCATGGTCTCGTTGATGATGGCGATATTCGGAAACCCACCCTGCCTGCCGCCAGCCTCCTGCGTGGTGAAGTCGCGACCGAGCAGTAGCGGCAGCCCCATCGTCCGGAAATAACCGGGCGTCACTCTGTTGGTCTGAACTTCACGATCTTCATCGGGGCGATGTGTGTAGCCTTCGACCGAGATGCAACAGGTGCTTGAACCGCCATTCCGAAACCCACTGCCGGCCATACTGGCGGACTGAATGCCAGGCGCGGAGTTCAGCCTATCGAGCAATCGCTGGTAGAGGTCGGGGAGTTGTTCTTGCTTGTATCCGCTCGCCCGCGGATTGATGCGGACTTGAAAGACATTCTCAGCGGCGAAACCGAGGTCCAGCGTGCGCAGGTTGCGCAGAGTCCGCACGAATAGACCGGCGCCGGTTAGCAGCAGCAGTGACAGCGCGACTTGCGCAACCACCAGGAAACGGGAAAGGGAAAGGCGTGGACGCGCAAGGACGGTCATTTTGAGCGCCGCGTTGACATCCTGCCGCGTGGCGGCCATTGCGGGGGCAAGTCCGAAGATGAGCGCCGTCGACAGCGATATCCCAATCGTAAAGCCGAGGATCCGGGCGTTTGGCGCGACATCGATCGGGATCGGAGTAGAGTCGCTCGAAACCAGAACCAGCAGTAAACGACTGCCCCACCAGGCGAACAGCAGACCGAGCGCGCCGCCGGCCGCGGCGAGCAAGGCGCTCTCGGTCAGGAACTGGCGAATCAACCTGAAGCGCCCGGCGCCAATCGCCAGCCGGATGGCCACTTCTCTTTGCCGAGTCGTTGCGCGCGCCAGCAACAGGTTGGCGACGTTAGCGCAGGCAATGAGTAGCACAAGTCCCACGACCGACATCAGAACGCGGAGCGGTTTAGAAAACTGATTGCGAAAATCAGCGAGCCCCTGGCCGCCGGAGAACAGGTCAACCTTTGCGATGTTACGCGCCGACCTGCCCAGGTCGTCTGGCTCGGCCTTGATTTGCTCAAGCCGCATGGCCAGTGACGATTGAGCTTGCGTCTCACTCACGCCGGGTTGGCGCCGGGCAATGATTCGAAGCCAGCCTAAACCCGCTTCACCGAGGTAGGATTGGCCTCGATCAAGAGGAGGCTGCATCATCAGCGGCGCCCAGATGTCGGGCGCCCGCCCCACCGCTTCGCCGAAGAACGCAGGCGGGGTCACGCCGATGATCGTGAACGGCTGCGCCTTTAGCGTGATGCCCTTGCCGATGACCGCAGAATCTCCGGCGAATCTGCGCTGCCAGAAGCCGTAGCTCAGGACAGCCACCGGATGCGCGCCCGGCGTCCGGTTATCCGCGGCGGTGAGCGTACGGCCGATGACGGCGTTTACGCCCAAAACCTGAAAATACTCCCCGGAAACAAGCTGCACTTCGGCTTGCTCCGCCTGACCCGCGGTTTCTGGGTCAGTCATCTCCATTCGGTTCGAGCCATCAGAGGCGGCGAGGACGCCAGTGAAGACTTGGGGAAGATCACGGAGCCGCTCGAACAAAAGGTATGAGAAGTTGCGGCGCTCACCGCGCTGATAAATAGCATCGAGGGCGACAAGTTGCTCCGGATTTTTCACCGGCAGCGACTTCAGAAGGACAGCGTCAACCAGACTGAATATCGCTGTGTTCGCCCCAATCCCCAGCGCTAGTGAGAGCGTCGCCACCGCCGTGAAACCTGGACTCCTGACCAATGTCCGCAACCCGAAGCGAGCATCCTGCATCAGGTCTTCGATCCATCTCACGCGTCGCATATCGCGGCACTCCTCCTTTCGCCGCTCAACGCCGCCCATGGCCCGCAGAGCGGCGGAGCGCGCCTCCTCCTCCGTCATGCCTTTGGAGATGTGTTCCTCGGTCTGCCGCTCGATGTGATAGCGGATCTCCTCATCCAACTCTTGCTCAACTTGGCTGCGGCGAAAGATCGATCGCAAGCGCAGCGGCAAGGTAAAGAACCAGTGTTTGAGACGCATATCTCAAGCCTCCTTGAGTGGCGATACACGTGAGATGGCGGCGGAGAGGCGATTCCAGATCACGGCTTCTTTTTCCAACTCCTTGCGGCCGAGCCGCGTCAGTGAGTAGAACTTGGCGCGATGATTGTTCTCATTGGGTTTCCATCCCGCAGTAACCCAACCCTCCTGCTCCAACTTGCGCGGGGCAGAGCAGAGCGATCCGTCGCTGACCTGCAGGACCTCGCCTGAGACCTGTTTCAGGCGTTGCCCGATCGCCCAACCCTGGAGCGGCTCTAACAAGAGAATCCTCAGGATCAGCAGGTTCAGGGCGCCCTGGACCAGGTCTGTCGGTTTGCTCATATGATCCTCCTCGGTTACCGAGATGAATATAGCCGTGTCCCTCTCGGTAAGCAAGGGGAATATGAAAGGCCGCCGCCTCATGCCGCCCGACCAGTCGGCGGTAGCGATCTGCTGATTCAGGTAAACGGTCAGGAATCGGCGAGGGAAAGAATCAAGCGGGGGGTAGGAATGCGCGCAGAACCCAGGAGGTTGATTCTCGTCATGGCCGTAAATAGTTCTTCTGGCGATCTCGGACCGGGCCAGGTCGACGGCCTGTGTTATTTTGAATTGAGAAAGAATTGGCAACGATTACTGGCGCGGCTTCCTGCGCGCCGTGGCATTCACGTCGAAAAAGAAAGGGTCGTCGAAGATGCTGTTAGTCGCGCCGGAACGGCGGCTCTTGCCGCTAGTGGGAACTTTATTGCTTGTGCTGAGCCGCTTGACGTGAGACTTAACCTTGGCTGGATCGCCGGTCTGTTTCCTTCCCATGGCCTGCGCTCGATCCGGGCCGATCACCACCAACGATAGCGCCACCAGCGTCAGGCTGAGCGCTATTGCCGTCTGCTTTATCAAATTCTTCATGACTAATGATCCTTCTGCCAGTAAGGAATGAGATAATGTTTTTCGGCGCCTGTGCGAGCGCCACAGCGCGACATGAACAACTAAAACTGTAGTATTAGGATTGGGTTTTACACTTTTTCACGGACGACTAACTATGAGGATGCGGATACGGAAAGGTTTTCTCTTCTTGATTTCAGCGCTCGTACTGACAATTCTGGCAGCCACAGACGGCATTAGTCAGGTTCAGCGCAATCGCTCGTCATGCGTAACTCACATCCTTTTCCTTGGTAACAGCTACACGTATTTCAACAATTTACCGGCGTTGGTCTCTGAGCTCGCTAGAGCCGGTCAGCCATGCAAAGTTGAAACTCGTATGGTTGCCCCCGGAGGAAAACGCCTGAAGGATCACTGGGAGAATTCTGCGTCTCACGAAGCGCTAAACTCACAGGCCTGGGAATTCGTGGTCTTGCAGGACCAGAGCACGCTGGGGACAAACTACTATTTCGAAGGTAACCCGCGGGTCGGGGGCGACGAAATATTCCGGCCTTACGCTGAACTATGGGCCAACGAAATCCGATTACACCACGCAACGCCAGTCTTCTTCTTAACATGGGCGCGCAAAGCGACGCCAGATGATCAGGCGGCCTTGAACTACGCGTATTTCCACACCGCGAAGACGACCCAAGCTGTCGTCGCGCCTGCGGGATTGGCATGGGCGCATGTACGCAAAGAAGAGCCAGCCGTTGATCTCTACTATCGCGACGGGTCGCACCCTTCACCGGCGGGCAGTTATCTGGCTGCTTGCGCGATCTATTCGGCCATTTTCCGGAAGAGGCCAGTGAACCTCCCGTCACGTATCAGCGGCGCGGCGGTCAACCTTGATACCGAGCAGGTCGAGCCAAACAAGACGACAGTACTTGTGGATTTGCCTCAGCCGGTCGCAGCCAAACTGCAAGCTGTCGCGTGGGATGCGTGGCGGGAGATCAAGCGTCATGGTGGATATTTGAATGTGCGACCTGCCCCACTGCCGAACGTTACGCTGCCGCCTGGCGAGCCGTTGACACCGTTAGATTTGGAGGGCACGTGGCGTGGCGAGACGCGCTTTTATCCTGGCGCCGGTCTGACCGAGATACTGCTCAAATTGCAGTGGAACGGCAGCGCGTGGGAGGGCCACCTCAACATCAATTATTCCGTGAAGGACTTCGCTAATGAATCCCTCGAACTTGCGGACCTGGAGATCGGGCCTCGTGAGTTCACTTTTAGCGATCCGAACTCGGCCGGTGTTAACAAGAACAGGATTGTATTTCGTGGTGTTATGTCTGGCGCAGAGCTGCGCGGAACAGCAGAAACCACGGTGGTGGGCAAAGTGGACGGCAGCGATTATAAACTCGAGGTGCTGGGTCAATGGATTTTGCGACGCCAAAAATAACACCGTCGTTATTCGGCTGCGGAATCTATTGGGGTTCGGATAATTAAGTTTACAAAATTCAGAAGAAGGAGAAAAGTTGAATAGGCTCAGTCTGCCTTGTCTCGAAAAATTGCGCCAGAATCGAAAGATTTCGTGCCGATCCTCCGGTGAATAGGTGAAGTATCGCAATGGAGAAATGTGTAGCCGATCTCTGGCCCAACCTGCAGAGTGTAGTACGCCTATCGAAATGACGGCTACTCCGCACGCAGCGCGACGATCGGGTCCACACGTGTGGCGCGCCGAGCCGGCAAGTAGCTCGCCAGCAGGGCCGAGATCATCAGCATCCCGACGACAGCGACGTACGTCACTGGATCGGCGCTGGTTACGCCGGACAGCATTCCACCCATCAGCCGCGTCAATGCCAGCGCCGATGGAACGCCGATGGCAACCCCCGTCAGGGCGAGGCGCATGCCGGCGCCGACTATCAAACGGAAGATCTCGTGTTTATCAGCGCCGAGCGCGACGCGGACGCCGATCTCGCGAACCCGTTGCTCGACACTGTACGCCAGGATTCCGTAGAGTCCGAGAGCGGCGAGGAAAAACGCGATGATCGCAAAGAACGACATCACGAGTGTGGTGAACCGCGGCTGGCCGATGGCTGCCGAGACGACCTCGGACAGAGGCCGGAGGTCCGCCAACGGCAGCCCGGCATCGATTGACGCTACGGCGGCGCGCGCGGATGCAGCGATATCAACCGGGTTCCCGCGCGTGCGGATGACAAACGTGCTGAACCGTACCTCCGTGAGCGTCCACGACTGGGCAAGCGGGACGTAAACGGCGGGCGGAGCCGGCCGGCTGGCGCCTTGTGATCGAACGTCGCCGACGATTCCGACGATCTGAATCGGGTTATTCGGCTCGTAGCTAATGGTCCTTCCGATTGGATCCTCGTCGGGCCAGAAGAAGCGCGCGGCAGTCTCGTTGATGACCGCAACCGAGGGCCGCCCGGCGACGTCGCTTTTGGCGAGGAGTCTTCCCCGTTTTAGCGGAATGCCCAGCGCAGGAAACACTTGCGGCGTGGCCGTGAGACAGCCCATTTGCCAGAACCGCGCCCCCGGCGGCGGCTGGGGGCGCCCTTCGATGTTGAACGCCCACTGCGGTTCGACTGATGCAATCGGAAGGTATGAAATCGCCCCCGCGACCTCGACGCCAGGGGTCGCCGCGAGACGGTCTTCGATCGCCTCCAGTGTGCGCTTCGCGGCGTCGTCGTCCTGGCGCGCGCGCGGAATGATGACGGCGAATGTCAGCGCGTGATCCGGTTTCATGCCCAGATCGATTTGCTGAAGCCGCTGAAAGGAGCGAATCAGCAGCAGCGCGCCGGCCAGCAGGATCACGCTCAATGCAATCTGGCTGATCGCCAGCGCGGAACGGGCCGCGATCGTGCGGCGCGACGATGTCGCGGTACGGGAGTCCGTTCTCAGGATTTCCTGTATCCTCGCTCCGGTCGCGTGCAGCGCCGGTACAATACCGACCGCAAATCCCGCCGCGATGACCAGGGCGCATGTGTACAGCGCCGCGGCGTAGTCGATCGTGATGGCCTGCGAGACCGGCAGCCGCTCGGGATAGAGCGCAAGAAGACCGGCGAGGAGCGGCTTCGCAAGCGTAAACCCAATGAGGCCGCCGGCGACCGCCAGCAGCATGGTCTCCGCCGCCAGTTGTCGAATAAGCCTCTGGCGATTGGCGCCGAGCGCATGCCGCACGGCAAACTCGCGGCGCCGAGCTTCTCCATTCGAGATCAGCAGCGCGGCCAGATTGACGCAGACAATCAGCAACACGAAAATCACGGCGCCGCCGAGGAGGAGAAGAGCGTTGCGCTGGTCGCCGACGATATCTTCGTGCAGGGGCCGGCTGATCACCGTATGTCCTTTTGCGTAGTGCACGGGGGGATAGTTCTCTGACCAGTACTGATGGACCGATTGCAACTGGGCGCCGGCTTGCTCGGCGCTGGCCCCATCGCGCAGACGCGCGATGGCGTAATTCACATGAGCCCCTCGATTGTTCACCGTATCTTCCACGGGCAGCGCCGTCCACACTTTCACACGATCGTCGCGAAACACGAAGCCTTTCGGCGTCACGCCGATGACTTCGCATGGCGCATCGTCGAGTCTGATCGTCGAGCCGATCGCGTTTGCCGCGTTATCCGATGCGTCATGACTGAGAAGAGCGAGGCATCCTCGGCCGGGCCGCGCATCCTCTTTGTCGAAGCTTCGACCGCGCGCCGGCCTGACGCCGAGCACGTCGAAGAAATCCGAGGTCACCCGCATGGTGAGGACTCGTTCGGCCTCTCCATTGCCACGCGTCAGGTTGCGGTTTTGGAAGTTGTAGGCGGCGACGCCGGCGAAGGCGCTCACGCGGCCGCGGATGTCGGCGAACTCAGGAACCGACATCTCCCCGTATTCGACGTGGAAGCCCGCTGATGGAAGGGAACGGGTGTACAGGGCCAGCAATTGTTCGCCATGCGGGAACGGCAGCGGCCGAAGCAGCACCGCGTTGATAACAGTAAAAATGGCGGCGTTCGACCCGATGCCGATCGCGAGCGTCAGAACCGCTGCGACTGTGAAGCCGGGCCTCTTCCATAGCGTGCGCGCGGCGTACCGCAGGTCTTGCCAGAGATCGCTGAGTAATCGGCCGTCGGGGGCTCCCGGCGTGATCGTTGAAGGCGAATGCGCCTGCCGCAGCGGCGCCATGTACCGAGCCAGGAGATTCCCATCTCTGAAATCAGCCAGCGCTACTTGTGTGGCCTCGTCAGGGGACATACCACCTGCAATCAACTCCCGATAACGGTCTTCGAGATGTTGCGAGAGTTCTTCGACGATCTCGGCCTCACGTGTGGGCGAGAGGCGCAGGCCCGATAAACGCGGGCGCACGTGTTGTGTCCAGTCAGGCATGTTCGTCTCCTGTGACGCGTTGAACAGCGTCTACGAACGCCGCCCAGGTCTTGCGTTGCTGAGCCAGCACGCGCCGACCCATAGGCGTGACTTT
>DASTMP010000069.1:0-11664 GCA_035714085.1 Blastocatellia bacterium | reverse complement strand
CCTTTTTCATGGTGGAAGATTTGCCGAAAGCATCGTAAAGGATCGTGATGCGATTGGCTGGCTGAGCGGTGAATACGCTCGTGATCGGCAGGAAAACAGATGCAATAGCAAAACAGACAATTGTTTTAACCCGCATTTTTTTCCTTTCGTTTGGCTGATGCATATATCGGAAACTTTGATTGGCCCCTCATTCGCAAGGAGGCATAAAAATAAGTGATAATCTTAGCGCGGAATGAACTCTAGACCCAAGAGAAATCCAATGAAAAACGTCAGATTCGATGGCAGGCGCTCTGCAGGCGCATTTAGAGATTGGGGAGTCTGATCTATAACGCTTTCTGAAATTGAGATGCGGGACAAAGCGGCTTTACGCTGCCGGTAGGCTCGCTGCCGGTCGTTCTGGTCTTTGCGTGGTTTTGGCATTCTGATTTGGGCTCTTCCTAGCTTTCGGCGATGGGCGGCCCGCAGTTGCTCAACCCGGGATTTGAGCTGACAGGGTTCTGCCCGCGATAGCAGTGAGAGCAGATGAAGAAGAGACGACCACAATTTTCGGCTTTACAAGACCTCTGGCGGAAAGTTTTTTTCGGAGGCGATAGGAGTAACACCATAGCGGACGACTACAAATCAATGGACACTGGTCCCTGCCGATGGCGATATCAACCTAATGTACTTGTAGATTTGGTTGCCTCTACGACAGGGCGACCAATGGAAAACCCCGGTTGTTGCCTCAACCGGAGTTTTCCATTCAGTTCACGACAGGCCGCACCCTATCAAATCTAGGAAATTTCTGGAAGCGCCTTTGGCAATGATGAAGCGCCTTCGGCGATGATGCTGGCTGGGAGTCTGTGGCTGCCCTGATCAATCTTGGGCCTGGCGGAAAGCGCCTGCGGCGATGATGTAGCGCCTGCGGCGATGATGCTGACTCAGTAAATTGATATGCAATGGTATTGCGTAGAACAGGCGCGTTCTTTCAATGATTTGTCCAAGTAATCGCCAATGGCGATTACTTACACGACAATTTATCTGTCCTGCGACACGAAGCTCTAGCTGTCAGATCAAATTTAGAGTTTAGAGTTGAAACAGATGTCAAACGTTGAGGTGGGCCAAATCAAGGCGCCGAAGTGGGCCAGATCAAAGTTCACCCGAGCTTTTGGCGCAAGAGGCGCTGCAGCCTTCTGATAGGCGCATCGCAGTTATTGATCACTGTCTCGGCCCTGCGCCTCGCTTCGATCCAGCCAAGACTCTTATTCTCAACAAGTCGAACGGATGGATGGACTTTTTACCAGGGAAAGGTGGGAGAAGGTCAACTTCATGCGTTATTACCGGAAGACAGCGCGAGGTCAGAATTTCTCTATGATCTCCTGGCTGTCTAGGTATCCCAACCGACACGCCTTGAAGCGCAACGTCACACCGCGTTTAAGCGTGAGTTCGCTGGTGTAAAGTAACCAATGCGGTTTCTCGCCGCTGTCCGTAGTGTAGGCGATGGACGAACCCTCTGTCGCACACGTCAGTTTTACTTTGACCGCATCGCCAACCGCCGTTTGGCTCAGTGTAGGCGCGGCGACCTGTCGCCAGACGCCGCCCGGACGCATCCGCTCGCGAAGTTCAGACTCCGGCACGAAGCCGAGATCGTTTGTTTCCTTTTGCCATTTATCCAACGCCGCGCGCATCTGCTTCAGGATCGCCTGAGCCTCAGGCGAAGCGGCGAGGTTATGGATTTCGTGCGGATCAACTGTCACGTCGTACAACTCTTCGGGCGGCTTTGACGGACCCATAAAGAGCAGTTGCGTCGGGTTGAGCGCCTTGCCGTATTTCGGATCGAGCGCGTTCATGTGATCTTTGTAGAGCCGCCGCATTTCCTTCATCGTCGGCATCTCTTCGAGGTAGTCGAGGTATTGGAAGTACGGGCGGTCTGGGTGGAAGTTGCGGATGTAGTGATACCGCTTGCCCATCACCGAGCGCGCCATATCTTCCGTCTCGTCCATCCGGTCGCGATGCGCGAAGGCGTACTCGCGCGGCGCTTTCTTCTGCGGGCCTAAGATGGCCTGCGCCTGCATGTGGGTCGGAATCGGCGCGCCCGCGAGCGAGAGCGCCGTCGGGCCGAGATCGAAGAGGCAGACCAGATCATCGTTCGTCGCGCCGGGCTGAATTTGCCCCGGCCAGCGCGCAATCAGCGGCACGCGCAGGCCCGAATCGTAGACGAAACGCTTGCTGCGCGGTAGGCCGCGCCCGTGATCACCCCAGAAGAAGACGACCGTGTTCTCGGTCAAGCCGTCCTCTTCAAGCTGCTTGAGCAGATCGGCGACGATGTAATCCATCGCCGTGATGTTGTCGTGGTATCGCGCCCAGTCTTTGCGCACGAGCGGCGTGTCCGGGTAATAGGGCGGCAACACAGCCTTCGCCGGGTCGTGGAATTGTTCGGGCTTTAGCCGCGCCGTATTCTTCTTGTACTGCTCGTCGGGCACACGCACCTGGCTCTCGTGCGTGACCATAATGTTGAAAACCGCGAAGAAGGGCTGCGATTTATCGGGGCGGTTGCGCCAATGCGCCGTGTTGCTGGAGTCGTCCCATACTGTGTCGGGCGGGCGGTGCGCGGGGGGCGCTTCGAAGTTGTAATCGGTCTTGGAGTTGTTCGCGCAGTAATACCCGGCGGCGCGCAGGTATTCGGTGAAGGCCTTGACACCGGCAGGCGGCGCGGCTTTCGAGCGCATGTGCATTGAGCCAATTGTCGTCGGATACATCCCGGTGATAATCGCCGAACGCGAAGGCGCGCAGACCGGCGCGGTCGCAAACGCATTCGTGTAGCGCACGCCCTGCGCCGCGAGCCTATCAATGTTGGGCGTGACGGCATACGAGTCGCCGTAACAGCCAAGATCGGGGCTGATGTCTTCGGTCGAAATCCAGAGAATGTTCGGGCGCTTTGTCTGCGCATCGGCGGTTACAGCCAGCGAGAGCAATAACAGGAGGCCTCGCGTAACAACTAACAACCAACAACGGACAAGCGACAACTGACCTTTCATGGCTTCATTCCTTTCGGCGGCTGCATACTGTCCACATCGTCTTGGGGCAGATTGTCTTGAAACTGGTCTTCGTCCTTGAGCTCTTTTTTCAGCCGATACATTTCCAGTTTCAATCTAGACACGATTTTGCCGAAGGCGGGATTGCTGTACTCGTTGCGCATCTCCAGCCGGTCTTTCTGCAGATCGTAGAGCTCCCATTGATCGAGCTTGTGGTAGTAAATCAACTTGTACCGCATGGTGCGAACGCCGTAATGCGCCGCAACGTTGTGGTCGCCGGGATGGTAATAGCGGTAATACATCGCCGTCCGCCAATCCTTTGGCGTTTTGCCTTGCAACAGCGGCAGGATGCTGCGGCCCTGCATATCCGCAGGCGCTTTCATTCCGGCCGCGTCCAAAAAGGTCGGCGCGAAATCTACGTTGAGGATTATCTGTTGACTCACGCCGCCTGCTTTGATTTGCTTCGGCCAGCGAATCAGAAACGGCATGCGCAACGATTCTTCGTACATAAAACGCTTGTCGAACATGTTGTGCTCGCCGAGGAAAAAGCCTTGATCCGAGGTATAGACGACAATCGTGTTTTCGGCCAACCCTGCCTTGTCGAGGTAATCCAGAAAGCGCCCTATATTGTCGTCTATAGCTTGCACGCAGGCCAGGTAATCCTGCATGTAACGTTTGAATTTCCACTCCTTCAGCGCCGCGCCACTTAAGCCTTCCGGCGGTTTCATCTTCAGGTCGCGCTCGTTCAAGTCGGTGTCAATGTGATTGGTCGCGTTGCGCGAAGCGTCTGATTTGCCTTTGTAATCATCGTCGAACGTGGCGGGAATCGGCGGCTCGTAGTTTTCATATTGCTTGCGATGTTTCTCGTCGGGCTCCCAATTCCGATGCGGCGCTTTGTGGTGATACATTAGGAAAAACGGCTTGTCTTGCGGGCGATTTTTGATGAAGTCAATCGAAAGGTCGGTGAGGATGTCAGTAGTGTAGCCGGTATACTTTTTCCGCTCGCCCATCTCGATCATCATCGGATCAAAATACGCGCCCTGCCCCGGCAAGATGTTCCAGTAATCAAAACCCGCCGGTTTGCCGTTTTCAGGCGTGTACGGATTCTGGCCGCCGAGATGCCATTTGCCGATCATCCCGGTGTAGTAGCCCGCCTGCCGCATGTACTTTGAGAGCAGCGGCTGCGAGGTGTCCAGATGATTGAAGACGGGCACGCCGTTGAGGTGCGAGTATTTGCCCGTCAAAATCGCCGCGCGACTCGGCGTGCAGATTGAATTGGTCACGAAGCAGTTCTCGAACTTCATTCCCTCTTTCGCCAGCCGGTCAATGTTCGGCGTTTTGATCAGCTTACTGCCGTAGGCGCTGATGGCCTGCGCGGCGTGGTCGTCTGACATAATGAAGACGATGTTCGGTCTGTCCCTGGCGGTGTTTATTTGGGTGTTCGCGGAAGAAGGCCACTCTTGCCTCGGACCGATTGTCAGCAGGAGCAGCGCCGCGCATCCACGCAGGAGCCAGTGATGTTGTAGTGTGCGAGTGGTTTTCATCGTTGCGCTTTCTCCGCCGGCGGCCTTCGTAACAGCCGCTTCAGCTCTTCGATGGTTTTGGCGTACGCCGGGTCATTGGCCAGATTGCGGTATTCGTGCGGATCCTTGTCGTGATCGTACAACTCGACGCCCTTGCGCCCCTCGTCCCATTCCGAATAGCGCCACCGTTCGGTACGCACGCTACGCCCCATAAATCGTGGCCCTTGCGGAGCAGGCGGGGCTTGCGGGTTTGCCGCCGCAGTCTGGTTGGGAGGTAACGGCCCTCCAAACTGCTGGCCGCCGCGATCTACCTGTGTGTAAGCGGGCTTATTCCATTGCGCCCGCGGGTTGTCCAGTAGCGGGCGCAGGCTACGTCCTTCGAGGTCAGCGGGCGGAGTCAATCCGCAGAGTTCGGCGAGCGTCGGGTAGAGGTCAAGCAATTCAACCGTCCTCGTCGTGGCGCGTCCTTTGGCTTTCGCCTTCGGCGCGGCAATGATGAGCGGCACGCGCGCCGATTCTTCAAACAAGCTCTGCTTCATCCACTGCCCATGCTCGGTAAGCAGGTAACCGTGATCGCTCCAGAAGACGACGATGGTGTTATCGGCGAGCTTCAGCCGTTCGAGCGCGTCCAGCAAGCGCCCGACCTGCGCATCCATAAACGTGATCGAGGCGTAATAAGCCTGAATCGCTTCGCGGCGTTCCTGTTCGTTCAAGCCCCAGTAAGGCGGCTTCGTCCAGAAGGCCGCGTCGGGAATGTTCTTCAAATGATCGGGTGGCTCTTTGGGTAGTACGATTTTGTCGAGCGGATACATGTCGAAGTACTTCTTCGGCGCGATGAACGGGCAGTGCGGACGATAAAAACCGGCGGCGATGAAGAACGGCTTGTCGCGGTTCTCTTCCATTAGCTTGATCGCTTCGGTCGCTACTTTACCGTCGGTCTGTTCTTCGTCCTCGCCTTCGGCTGCGAGAAGACTGAGCGCGCTGCCCAATGGGCGCTTCGGGGTTAAGTTACGAACCAGGCCTTCGTCGTCCTTGTCGCGCCCGCGCGGGTTGACGAATTTGTCCCACGAAGGCGGATCGTCGAGGCCGCTCGCGCCGATTTGGGTGGGCACGCCGTAATGATAAATCTTGCCGACGCGCCCGGCGAAATACCCGTTATTGCGAAACATCTGAGTCAGTGTGACGACATTGGGCAAGTTGGCGCGGAAGTGCGTAACCAGGTCGTAAACGCCCGTCGCATCAGGCCGTCGCCCGGTCATCAAACTGCTGCGGCTTGGGCTGCACAGCGGGAACTGCGTATAGGCGCGGTCAAAGCGCATCCCGCGCGCGGCGAGCCGATCCAGGTTGGGCGATTTGACGAGTGGGTGGCCGTAGCCGCCGAGATCGTTATTCAAATCATCCGACGCAATGAACAACACGTTCAACCTTTGCGCGGACTTGGATTGCGCTGAGCCGGTTTGCGGGAACGTGGGCAGCGCGCAACACAGCGATAGTGCAAGGAGAAAGCGTATCAGCATAATGGTGAATTCCGGACGAAGGCGCGAGCGCTACGGCCATGCTTTGGTCATCAACGCTCGCGCCATTGATGCGACAATCAAAACGCGAATCGCAGTCCAAGTTGAATCTGACGGTTCGGCGTTGCGGTATTGGTGATGGTTCCTGCTTGCGGCGAACCGATGACGGCGTTCGGCCTGCCGAAATGCGCGGTGTTCGTGGCGTTGTAAAACCCGCCGCGAAATTCCAGCCGCGTGCGTTCGGTGAAAACGAAGTTGCGTCCTACGAGCAGATCAAGATTCACTACGCAGGGCGTGATAATAATCTTGCGCCCGGCATTGCCGTAAGTAAAGACGGCGGGCTGCGCATACCGAAAATCCAATCCGACTTTTAGACGCTTGCGCTTACAAGATCTCCCCCTGATACTACTCACTCACTTTTGAATCTGGATTTCGCGATTTTGCTTCCCGCTTATGGCTCTCTTCCCTCTTCTCTTTCCCTTGCTCGCTCCTTTTTTTGCGCCTCGCCTTGAACTGATGGCGGAAATCCTCGCCCTTCGTCCGCAACTGGCCGGGTTCTGGCGCAATTTTTCGAAGGAAGGCAGACTGAGCCTATTTCAACTTCTCCATTCGCGGCAAGCACTGCTTCCCATACCTGCAGGATCAGGGCACACGTAGTTCTTCCATTTTTCTCGAAAGCGGGAACGAAGCATTGGACCCATCGCAAAACGGTAGTATGTACGATCGTGACGCCACGCTCCGCCATCAGATCGCACACGTCGCGATAACTCAGCTTGTAAATGACATACCATCGCACGGCCTGAATGATAAGAAGATGGTTGAAATGACGGCCTTTAAAGAGTTCGGGCTTCTCGGAAGAGAGTTGGGTCATGCCGAGGATTATCCATAATGATCAAATTTGCGCCAGAACCAAAAAGTCCGAGCTGCGCTCCGATCTATGCGGCAATCCCGAAGAGATTCGACACGAACTTGACCTGCATATGAATCTCACCTCTGCCTGTTCCCGCAATTTGCCCCTTCCGAATCATGTTCATCGTTTCGTATAGAGCGCCGTAGTCGATGCTACATCTGTGGCGGCGGTGGAAATTAGTTTAAGAGCGCTGTAAACGCTGTCAGGCATGGTCAGCGGTATCTCATGGCCCGCGCCCTTTAGCTCCACAAGCTGCGCCTGCGGAATCGTCTCCTTCAGTCTGTATGCGTTCTCTTTCGGCGCCACAATCTGATCCTGATCACCTGTGACAATCACCACAGGCATGCGCAGCTCGCCGTAGTGTTTGCTCATTCTGCGCAGGCTCGAGTTGAGCGACCATTCGTCTTCGAGATAAGCGCGCAGTTGCTTGCATCCCAACCAGGTGGACGTCGCAATCTTCAGGTACGTCTCAGGCGCGGGCTGTGGGTAGAAGGCCCGCTCCAGTTCATGCCTGAGCCTCTCATCGCCCATCAGCGCCTTGCCGACTATCAGTGTGAGCCCGCCGATCAGTGGCGTCGTGACCACTGCCCGCAACAAAGGGTTTGGATCAGCGCCCGGGAAGGCAGGGGGCGCGAGTAAGACCACCCCCGCGGTCTCCGCCGGGTACTTCAGCGCATAACACAGGGCGAGCGAAGCTCCCCACGAATGACCCAACAGGATAGCGTTGTTGACGCCGAGGCTCTGCAAAGTCCCATGCAACATGCGCGCCTGATATTCGACCGATGCGGCTTTGCTACCGGGCCGTTCGCTCTTTCCGTGGCCGGGCCGGTCGAAGCCGATTACGCGATAGCTCTTCGAGAGCAACTCTACCACGCCGTATTCAAAGTCCTGAATGTCGCCGGCATTGCCGTGAAGCATAACGACCGTCTGTCGCCCGGTACCGCCCATGACGAGATGAAGCTTTGTCTTCTCGATCTCCAGATAATTCTCTTCGAGACCCGCCGAGTCAGGAGAGTCGGCGCCGCGCTTTGGGCTGTTTCCGCCGTCGCCGGCATTAACGGCGCTAGCCAAGGCGCACGCCAGAGTCAGCGCAATCATGGGCGACAGCATGCGCGTCGCCAGAACTCCGCTCCGGCGCCCTAAGCGGCGCTGCTCGGTTCGGCCCGTGATCAATCCATCGGCGAGCGCCTCATCTTCGGGGATGAGCGCGTCAGGAAGTCCAAATTTGTGAAGGACTAGGGATCTCATAATCTCAGCTCAGCTTCGTTCTGGTCTGCTTCACTCCTGCCGTCATATCTGACCGGCCATCCGGAGTTGTTAAAACGGTTGTTCACTTCGCACGCTTTCAGGGCAAACGCCTTGCCATGTCGCCTCGCGGGGCTCTCTCACCACTCAAGTCCTTGATCCGCTATCATGTAAGAGTTTCACGAGGCGACAAACGCGGTGGCTACGGAGGACGGCGAACGCATGAATCGCGGCGACATGTCGCATCGGATGCGACATGTCGCCGCGAATAACATTGCGGCTTCACCGTAACGAACTTCTCAGACAAGGATCCTCTGATGTCAAAAAAGAAGTCTCCGCCGACACCCACTCGACGCCACGTTCTCACCGAATGACGTAGCCAAGATACGCGCCGACCGGGAACAGCCTGGCGCTCAGATCCTGGGAAAGTAACCCACCCGACTTCGCCGTTCCGCTTGTTGGAGGCTCGCCGCATCGAAATGGGTTGACTTCATGATGCCTGTCTACATACTATCTGTTCATGACAGATATAAACACCCGAGCGCTCGATCGCGAGCTGAAGCGGGGGGCCGCGGAGCTGCTCATACTTTCACTGCTCGACGCGCGACCCCGCCATGGCTATGAGTTGAGTAAACTGATCCACACGCGCTCCGGCGGCCAGATCACGTTTCACATTGATTCCCTCTACCCCTTGCTGTATCGCCTCGAGGAGCGTGGATGGATCAAGGGCGCCTGGGTCGAAAAGCCCGACGAGAGGCGCCGCCGCTTCTACAAAGTCACGCCCAAGGGCCGGCGCGTGCTAGCTCAGCAACGCAAGACCTGGGCGGCGTTCGTAGACGCTGTTCAACGCGTCACAGGAGACGAACATGCCTGACTGGACCCAACACGTGCGCCCGCGTTTATCGGGCCTCCGCCTCTCGCCTACGCGCGAGGCGGAAATCGTCGAAGAGCTCTCGCAACATCTCGAAGACCGCTATCGGGAGTTGATTGCCGGTGGATCCCCCCCTGACGAGGCCACACGAGTAGCGCTGGCCGATTTCAGGGACGGGAACCTCCTGGCGCGACACATGGCGCCGCTGCGGCAGGCGCATTCGCCGGCGCCGATCACACCGGGAGCCCCCAGGGGCCATTTGTTCAGCGATCTCTGGCAAGACCTGCGGTACGCCGCTCGCATCTTGTGGATGCGGCCTGGCTTCGCAATCGTGGTTGTTCTGACGCTCGCACTCGGCTTCGGCTCCAATGCCGCCATCTTCACCGTCATCAACGCTGTCCTGCTTCGGCCGCTGCCATTCCCGCACGGCGGACAACTTGTGGCCGTGTACACACGTTTCCTTCCGTCTTCGGGCCTCGACTTCCCATACTTCGGCGTGTCGGGGCCGGAACTCGCCGACATCCGCAGCCGCGTCAACGCCTTCGCCGGCATCGCCGCCTACGGCTTCTTTGACCGCAACCTGACGCGGGGCAATGGAGAGGCCGAGCGCGTCCTCACAATGCGCGTGACGTCAGGGTTCTTCGACGTGCTCGGCGTCAGGCCGGTACACGGGCGGACGTTCACCGAAGAGGAAGCGCAGCGCGGCGGGAGGTGCCTAGCTCTTCTGAGTTACGACGCGTCAGACACGGCCCCCAGCGCAATCGGCTCGACGATCAGGCTCGACGATGCGCCATGCGAAGTAATCGGGGTGATGCCGAAAGGATTCGCGTTTCGCGACGATCGTGTGAAGGCGTGGGCGGCGCTGCCTGTCAATACGGAAGATACAACGAACAATCGAGGGAGCCATGTGATGAACGCCGTCGCGCGTCTACGCGATGGCTTCAGCGCAGAGCAAGCCGATGCCCAGTTGCAATCTCTCCGTCAGTACTGGTCGGAGACGTATCCCGAGCACCACGCAAAGGGACATTTCGCGGTCAGCCGTTCCTTGCACGAAGATATCGTCGGCGACCAGCGCGACGCCTTTCTCCTCCTCTGCGGCGCCGTCATTTTCGTGTTGCTGATTGTCTGCGTCAATCTCGCTGCGCTGCTGATCTCAAATGGAGAAGCGCGGCGGCGAGAGTTTGCCGTGCGGTATGCGCTCGGGGCCGATCGCCTGCGGCTCATTCGGCAACTGGTGGCCGAGACCATGCTGCTTGCGGTCGCCGGTGGCCTCATTGGGGTCATGCTCGCGAAGTGGCTCCTCGCAGGTCTCCTTGCGCTCTATCCGCAGCGGCTGCCGGTCCCCCAGGCTATCACAATCGATTACGCCGCGATGCTGTACGCGTGCGCCCTGGTCATCGTGGCGGGGTTTGTGGTCGGTTTTGTACCGTCGCTGCATGCGACTGGAGTACGGATGCAGGAAATCCTGAGAACGGACTCCCGCACCGCGACATCGTCCCGCCGCAGTGTCGCCGCCCGTTCCGCGCTGGTGATCACCCAACTGGCGTTGAGCGTGATCCTGCTGGTCGGGGCGGCTCTTCTGATTCGCTCCTATCAGCGGCTTCAGAAAGTTGATCTGGGTATTGAACCGGATCACGCGCTGACATTTACGGTCACCATTCCGCGCGCGCGCCAGGACGACGCTGCCGCGAAGCGCACACTCGAGGCGATTGAAGATCGTCTCGCGGCGACCCCCGGCGTCGAGATCGCTGGAGCGATTTCAGCCCTTCCGCTTGCGTCAGCCGGACCGCTTATCTCTTTCAAGATTGAAGGACGACCCGACCCGCCACCGGGCGAATCGCCCTGGAATGCGCGCTACCTTACGGCCATGCCACAAATGTTTCATGCGCTTGGCATCCCATTGAAACGGGGAAGACTATTCGACAAGAGTGACGTCGCCGGGCAGCCGTTGGTCGCGGTCATCAACGAGGCTGCCGCGCGTCTCTACTGGTCCGGCGACGATCCAATCGGACGGACGATTCACTACTCCTTCCAGGAGACCAATAATCCCTCGATTCAGATCGTCGGGGTCGTCGGCGACGTTCGATCAATTGGCGCCAGCGTGCCGGCCCCGCCCGCCGTTTACCTCCCGCTCGCCCAGTCGGGGCCGCCCCCGGCATTCTTGGGACGCTTCACGACGTTTGTCATCCGTACACCGGGGAACCCGGCTGATATCGCTGCATCAGCGCGCGCCGCTGTCGCATCAATCGATGCCGGTTTACCATTGGCGAACCTCCGGCCTCTGTCCGAGATCGTGTCGGCGGCCTCCGGCCAGTCGCGGTTCACTACTCTCGTGATGTCGTTCTTTGCGGGCATCGCGTTTTTCCTCGCCGCTCTCGGACTCTATGGAATCCTCGCGTACAGTGTCGAGCAACGAGTTCACGAGATCGGCGTTCGCGTCGCGCTCGGCGCGGACAAACGCGAGATCTTCCGTTTGATAATCGGCGCCGGCATGCGACTCGCCCTGGCGGGCGCCGCCATCGGCGTTCCCTCGGCGCTGGCATTGACGCGGCTGATGAGTGGAATACTGTCCGGCGTGTCGAGCGCC
>DASTMP010000068.1:0-32684 GCA_035714085.1 Blastocatellia bacterium | reverse complement strand
GGCGAAAAGTCGCGGGCGGAGAGCGCCGTCGCGAAACTGCGAACGATGGCTCGTGAAGAGGCGGGAACAAGTTACTGGAACCTGGAGTCGAATACACCGTTTTATGGTTGGGGATTGGCGGGAAGAATCGAGACGACGGCGCTGGCGGTCAATGCGGTGAAGCGAGCGGGAGAGCGGGAGATCGGGAGAGCGGGAGAGCGGGAAAATGCGGAATCACTGGTCAATCGCGGGTTGCTCTTCCTGTTGCGCAACAAGGACCGCTACGGCGTTTGGCTTTCGACTCATGCGACGATCAACGTCCTCGATACGCTCATCAGCTTGAACGAAGGGGAAGTCGCCAAGTCGGGCGTGACTGGCGGGGCCGAGATCGTCGTCAACGGAAAGCGCGTCTCTTCGGTCGCTATGCCGCCCGCCGGGCAGTTGAGCGATCCGATCACGGTCGATCTTTCATCGTTCCTCAGCCGTGGGGACAACCGCGTTGAAATCCGACGCTCGAGCAATGCGGCTCGGGCGTCGGCTCAGCTTGTCGAAACGCATTACGAGCCGTGGGAGCAGGGCGCGGCGGATCGGCGCGAAAACTTCAGGCTTCGCAATTCGAGCGCGCTGCGCCTGGCTGTGAATTACGACAAACTCGAAGCGAAGGTCGGCGAAGAGATCGTATGCAACGTCACAGCCGAACGCGTCGGGCATTATGGTTACGGGATGATGCTCGCGGAGATTGGATTGCCGCCGGGCGCCGATGTCGACCGCGAATCTCTCGAACGCGCTGCGCGGGAATCAAGCGGGAGTTTGAACCAATACGATGTCCTGCCCGACCGCGTGATCGTTTATCTGTGGCCGCGAGCCGGCGGCCTGAAATTCTCTTTCAACTTCAAGCCGCGTTACGGCGTCAAGGCGCAAACCGCGCCGTCGGCGCTTTACGACTACTACAACCCGGAAGCCAGAGTGGTGATCGCGCCCTCGCGGGTTGTATTCAAATAACTGTCCGGGCGGGCAGCCGCCCCGCGAGAGCATTTTTTCAAGGAGGTAAAAATGAAGAAACGAGCTATCGCCATCAGATTGTTTTTGATCGTATTCTCTATCGCGTTTTTCGCCGCAATGACGGCGCAGGGGCAACGCCAACTACCACTGACCCCGCCTCCGGCTGAATATGCCGTGAGCGGGCCGTACACTCACAAGAACCTGACGATCTTTCTGTTACACGGCTCGGGCCAATCGCAGGGCCGGACGCCGCTGACTTTGCAGGAGGCGATGAAACGCAAACTGGTCGTCGTGCGCGAGACCGGCGACGTGAACAGATTGACCATCCAGAACCGTTCGAACCAGGACGTTTTTGTTCAAGCCGGCGACATCGTCAAAGGCGGTCAGCAGGATCGCGCCCTCGCGCTCGATCTGATCGTCCCGCCGAAATCCGGCAAAATCCCGATTGACGCGTTCTGCGTCGAGCATGGCAGGTGGAGTCGCCGCGGCGGTGAGGCCGTGACGGCTTTCAGCGCCTCGAACAATGCGTTGGCGTCGAAGGATTTGAAGATCGCGGCCAAAGCCAAAGCCTCGCAAGGCGATGTGTGGGCGAATGTCAGCAAGGCTCAGGAGAAACTGGCGATGAATATGACCATCACTTCATCCATTTTGGCTGTCCGTCCATCCGCAACACCCGCGCCTGGAAGAGCCAGGCGCGGCGGGGGACCAGCGGCCGCCGGCGGTGGCGGCTCTTTTCGAGCCGGAGGAGGACCAACGACTGGCAGTGGTTCCAACACAGGGGGAGCGGATTTAGCGTCGGTCACTGACCGGGCATCGCCTTCAAGTCTGCAATTGACTCTTGAAAACAAACTGGTGAAGGATACGGCCAACGATTACGTAAAGAATCTTTCTTCGATCGTCAACGGAAAGCGGGACGTGATCGGCTTCGTCTTTGTGATCAACGGGCAAATCAACAGCGCCGACGTTTATTCGTCAAACGCGCTGTTTGCGAAACTCTGGCCCAAGATGCTCGAAGCGAGCGCGATCGAGGCCATCGCCGAATTGAAATCCGGAGAGAAGTTTCAGCCGGTGGAGGGGAGTGCGGTGAAGACTTTTCTGCGCGAATCTCAGACCGGCAAGACCGAAACGAAAAAAGTGACGGCGCGAACGAGTGTGGTTAAATGCGAAACCGAGAAGAACCTGTTTTTTGAAAGTCGTGACCACGCTCAGAATGGCAAGTGGGTTCACCGAAACTACATAGCCAAATGAGGAAGCAGGGTCAGTAAAAGTAACCTTGACCTTGAACGCCAATTTCCACGATTTCCTTCTGTGGAAATTGGCGTTCAATCAGGCTCATCACCGCCACCTGGAGTTCCGCCTTCAGGCGGTTTTATATTCCTCGATCATCGCAAAACACTGTTCACGGAATCTCGGTTCCGAGAGTCGCCGCCTTGTTGTAAAGCTCCTCCGCGCGTCTGCGCTTCTCATCCGGCAGCCTCGCTATTCCTCTAAAGCGGAACTCGATCATCCGCATCTCTTCGTAGTCAGGCAACGGCTCGGTCTTCAATTTCTCCATGAGCTTTTGATAAATCTGTTGATCCGATTCATCCAGTCCCCTTATCGCTTCGAGCGTCAGACTCATCAGTTCTTCTTGTTCTGATTGTGGAAGTTTGCTCGCTCCTTTCTCTAGACACTGTTGTCCAGACCGCCAGGCTTTTTCCGTGTCCCTGTCGCCACGCTTATGGATTTCCGTGGCCATCACTCGGACAACCTCCGCTGACAACACGGGAAAATCATTGCGCAGCATCCGGCGGATTGACCCTTCGTCCAGGCCATACAACTGAAATTTGAACTCAAGTATTGTGCGGAGAGATTGGTTGTCCATCCTTAATTCCCGGCATAAAGCGAACTTTCTGAGCGCTGTCAATCGCCGATTCGGTCAGCCCGTAAGGCAATCCTTTTACGACTTTGACGTCGGAAATGCTTCCGTTGGAGCGTAAGACGACGCTCAACGCTACCGTGCCGTGCGTTACATTGTCACGGGCTTCTTCAGTGTACTTAGCATCTTCCCTGTAGGTGATCGTCGGCTTTAGCGGATACGAATCCACTATTAGCGATGATGCAGGCTCCGGCGCAGGCTTTTTGTTCTTAGGATCCTCAGACTGAGCCATTGAGATCGCGAGCAGATGCGACGCGAAGATAAACGATACGATCAGCAGGATGGCGCAAACCAGCCGGCTGATCGCGGATGATCTCTGTTTTGTTGATGCCGTTCCAATGGGATCCATATGTTTGCCCCTCCACAGCGAGAGCCTGGGTACGCGCGCTTCCAGCGCGCAGTAGTGGCAAGATGCGCATTGAAAAACAACCGGGCGACTCGCCGAGACTGCGCGCTAGAAGCGCGCGTACCCAGGTTTGCGCCAATCAACGCTTTGATTGCAAAGTTTTTTATTTGCGCAGGCTTCAATTATCTTTGACAGCCCGCCACATCACATCAATCGGAGCTTCCAATCCCGTCCACAATCGAAACTGCTCCGCCGCCTGCCCGACCAGCATCGCCAGGCCTCCCAGCGTCTGGCAGCCGGCCCGCTTCGCGTCGCCGAGCAGCGCGGTCTCTTCGGGCGTGTAAATCAGGTCGTAAACCAGTTTCACGCCTTCGAGCGATTCGGCTTTGATCAGGCTCAGGCCTTCGCTGGGGCCGCTCATTCCGACCGAGGCGCAGTTAATGACGACGTCCGTTTCCCCACTGAACGATTCGAGCGGCGCGATACGAGTCTTGAATTCATCGGCGAGCGGCTGCGCCTTCTTCAAATCGCGGGCGTAGATCGTCACGACGGCGCCGCGATGGCTCAAGCCGTAACAGATAGCCCGCGCTGAACCGCCCGCGCCAATCACGGCGACGCGCGCGCCGCGCGCGTCGAGCATCTCATCCAGCGGCTTCATCGCGCCGGCGACGTCGGTGTTGTATCCGCGAACCTCGTCTCCTTCGATCACGACCGTGTTGACAGCGCCAATCACCCTGGCTGTCGCGTCAACAAAATCGAGGCATGGAATGATGGCCAGTTTGTGCGGGATCGTCACGCTCAATCCGCGCAGATTCCAGTCCAATTTTTTGGTCTTTGGATGAACGAAGCCACAAACGAACGAGCCCACGTCATCAACCTCGAACGGCAGATAGACTCCGTCGCGGTTCAAAGCCTTGAGCGCCGCATTGTGCATCAACGGCGAGCGTGAATGGCCCACGGGATTGCCGATGACGCCGAAAATATCGCTGTCGCGCGAGAGTTCTTTGACGCGGTAAAGATCGCGCAGTTCTGTGACGGTCGGTTGCCCGGCGGCGCTCTCGGCCCCGCGACGTAGCGAGCCGAAAGTGAGCATCGCGCCGCGCGCGAGCGCCAGCGCGCGCGTCATTAGCCCCGGCAAACCCATCGCCAGCGCGATCACCGGCTTTTCCCCCTTTGCGTGTTCGATCAATTCAAAGATGCGCAGACAATCGCCGATGCGCTTCGCTTGGGTGGCGATTTTGACCACGGCGGCGGGAGAGCTTGCCATTCGATCGTAACGCGCGATCAGGTCGTGAGGCGTCTCCGCGAAATCGTGCCACGAACAAATGACCTTTTCCCACGGCGCGGGAGGCTGCTCGTCGGCGAAGCTCTCGACCAGATCGAACTCGAAGTCCGCGAAGGCGATTGAGTTGATGATCTCCGGCGGCAATCCACGCCAGAAATCACGGCGGTCTTGCAATGTCAGATCGCGTTTGCCGCCCTGTTCGCGCGGGCGGAAAGTAACGATCAATGGCCTGCTGACGCGCGCGATGCGGGAAGTCAACTCAACGATCAATTGCGGCAGAGCTTCAGCTGGCAAGTAGTCGAGGCGGAGTTCGATGGCGTCGGCGATTCGCTCGGCCTCCTGAATTGTGGCAAGAAATGAATCAGGGCCCACTTCGGTGATTGGAACGCAGATCAGGGAGGAGATAGATTTCATGTCCATCATTCAATTCCGGCAATTCCGGGCAATCTCCATTGTCGCCTCGTTTAATTTTGGAAAATCGCCTTCTTGACACTACTCAAACCGGCTCGGTAAACTTTCTCATGTAGGCTGAAATGTGTAAACCTTTGGGGGTGCTTTGGTTTCGATGGGAGACCTGAGGCGACGGATGCATACCGGGAAGCTTGTAACCCGTAAACTGCAGGCAAACTTTAATTGCGAACACTGAACTCGCAATGGCTGCCTAGTTTAAAACGCTAGTGGCACAGCCCGTTCGCTCGCGCTTCGCCTATGGGCGCGATGTCGAGCGTCGACTTTATAGGCTGGCTCTTCGGCGCAGGTCAGAGTCGAAGGGCGAGATCAATCTGGCATAGTTTCGGCGCGGTTCTTCGCCGCTTCTGCTACCGCGCCGGAATGAAGATTCAAGCGAAGCGGCTAAGTATGTAGATTCCTTCGAAGACGGCTGCCAGACACCGGTTCAATTCCGGTCACCTCCATTTATCAAGCAGGACCAAGCAGGCCCAAGCAGGCAAGGATGCCTGCGCTCCAAAATGGATGCCTGCGCTCCAAAATGAATTCTCTCCCAATCGGCATTTTCGATTCCGGTGTTGGTGGGCTGACGGTTTTACGCGCGGTGCGGAAGCGATTGCCGCACGAGAACGTGATCTACCTCGGCGACACGGCGCGCGTGCCTTATGGGATGAAATCGCGCGGGACAATCGAGCGATACGCGGTCGAAGATGCGGCCTTTCTGACGCGCAAAGGCGTGAAGATGCTGGTCATCGCCTGCAACACGATCTCGGCGATGGCGCGCGAGCGGCTCAGGGCCGAATTCGATTTGCCGCTGCTGAGCGTGCTGGGACCGGGAGCGAGAATGGCCGCGCGCGTGACGCGAAGCGGGCGGATCGGGGTGATCGCCACAGAAGCCACGGTCGAAAGCGAGGCTTACGAGCGCGCCATCCGCGACGCCAGTCGGGATCGAAAAGTCGAGATTTTCTCGCGCGCCTGCCCACTGTTCGTGCCGCTGGTCGAAGAGGGAGAGACCGATTCGCAGATCGCCCGCCTGGTCGCCGAGCAATATCTCGCCCCGCTGCGCGAGAAACGGATTGACACTCTGGTGCTCGGATGCACGCATTATCCTTTGCTAAAATCGGTGATCAAGTCCACAATCGGAGCGACGGACGGAGAGGGCGTCAGGTTGGTTGATTCCGCCGAGGCCACTGCGGAAGAGACGGCGCAGTTACTTGAAAGACACGGACTATTAAATCATCCTTTAAAATCGATGGCAGAATCAATGGCAGAACCGACGAACGCGGGCGCAAGTCGATTTTACGTGACGGACGCGGCGGGCAGGTTCCACCGGATCGCGGAAAGGATATTGGAAGAGCCTCTAGATCATCTTGAGGCGGTGGAAGTGTGGGGAAATGACAAACTCAAACCAGAATGACTTGCGTAAGGATGGACGCCAGCCGCTAGATTTACGTCCCGTGCGGATAACGACCGGATTCACCAAACACGCCGAAGGGGCGGCGCTGATAGAGATGGGCGAAACGCGCGTCTTATGTACGGCCACGGTCGAAGAGAAAGTGCCGTCGTTCTTGAAAAACAAAGGCGTGGGGTGGATCACGGCGGAATACGCGATGCTGCCGCGCGCGACCGAAAACCGCATGCCGCGAGAGATAGGCCGGGGCGGTCCTTCGGGACGCACCCACGAAATTCAACGCCTGATCGGGCGCAGCTTGCGCTCTGTCGTAGACATGGCCGCCCTCGGCGAACGCTCTGTGACGATCGATTGCGACGTGATCCAGGCCGACGGCGGAACGCGCACTGCCGCCATCACCGGCGGCTTTGTCGCGCTCGCGCTGGCTTTGAACAAAATCATGCAGGCGGGAAAGATTACGCGCGCGCCGCTACGCGATTACGTCGCCGCGATCAGCGTAGGAGTGGTCGGAGAGCGCGTCCTGCTCGATCTGGATTACAGCGAAGATTCAGCCGCCGAAGTCGATATGAACGTTGTGAGGACCGGCGACGGGCGCTTCGTCGAGATTCAGGGCACCGCCGAGACCGAGCCTTTCGATCACGATACGATGAGCCTGCTGATCGAGGCCGCTGCGATCGGAGTTGATCATCTGATTGCAATCCAGCGCGATCTCATCGTTCAAACTATGGACGGAAAAGAATTCCGCGCGATGGTCGATCCCGCATCGCGCACGAAAATCAACTGGAAGGAAAACGCATCGTGACTGGTCTGTGTCGTTTTTGCTCGCTGTTGTTATTGTTTGTGTTCTTAGGCGCCTACGTTTTTGCCCAGACCGAGGTCTTCGATGACCCGGACGGTAAATATACCCTGAATTTGCCAAACGGCTGGCTGGGCGTGGTGAACACTGACGGGCTGGGTCACAATGATGTCAACATAGTCTTCAAAGTGCGCGAGAACGGCGCGCTCAAGATCAGAGTGGCCGAAGTCGCCCCCGATGCGGCGGCTATGGATTACGCGGCCAAAGACGAGCAGGATCGCGTTCGATTCGCGCCCAGTTACGACAAACTCTCTATAGAAAAATTCCTGCTCGGCGGCTCCAGAATCGGAGCGTTACTCTCTTATGATTACAAGAACGCGGCGGGACAACCCTTCACCGGACGCGTCTATTACGTGCCCATGGGCGAGAAGACGATCTACGTGTTGCAATTCACCGGCAGGCGCAACATCCTCGGCACGCTGCGCAGCCACACCGACCAGATCGCGCGTTCGCTCAAGTTGAAATAAGTCACGATCGCTGCCGCGCCGATCGCGGCAATTCAGCCAATTGAACCGTGAGCGTCGCCCGGCGTTTGCCGCGCATGACTTCCACTTGAACGCTATCACCAATGTTCTTATTGTTGAGCGCGCGATCCAGATCGTCACGCGAGATGACCTTCTGGCCGTCAATCCCGACGATGATGTCACCGCCAATCGGGATCACGTATCTGCCGAGCTGAACCTCATCCGTCGGGCCTTTGAGCCCGGCCTTCTCCGCCGCGGCGCCTGAAACGACGCCGATCACCATCAACCCTTCGCTTACAGGCAACTCCAAGGCTCTGGCCAACGGGGCATTCAAGGGGATGGAATCGATGCCGAGGTCCGGCTTGCGCACGCGCCCGTATTGCAGGATCTCCGAGACGATACGCTTGGCTGTGTCGACCGGGACCGCGAAGCCTATTCCGACCGAGCCTCCCGAAGGGCTGTAGATCATGGTGTTGATGCCGATCATCTGACCGCGCGAATTGAGCAGCGGCCCGCCCGAATTCCCGGGATTGATCGCCGCGTCCGTTTGAATGACGCCTTCGATCAGCTTACCCGTCATTTCAGAGCGAATCGGGCGCGCGAGGCCGGAAACTATGCCGGTGGTCAGTGTGCGGTCGAGTCCGAAAGGATTGCCAATCGCCAGCACTTTTTGGCCGACGCGCAGCCCTTTCGATTCCCCTAAAGGGATCGTCGTCAGGTTCTCACGCGGCGCGTCAATCTTGATTAAAGCCAGATCGTTGTCCGGGTCCGCGTCTATCACCCGGGCCTTGTATTTATTGTTGTTGGCCAACGAGACTTCCAACTCGTCCGCATAAAGCTTGTCGGGGCCTCTCACGACGTGATAGTTCGTCAGAATATGGCCCTGCTTGTCCAGAATGGAGCCGGAGCCGGAGCCGCCTGATTGGTAGGCTTCGAAGAAGTCACGCACAATCGAGGTCGAAGTGATGTTGACTACGCCCGGGCTCATAGTCTGATAAACTTCTTCGTTATTTTTCTCGTCAGTCGCGACCGAAGGGTCGGTCAGGTCTTTGATGGTCGTTTCGGTCTTCGCCCCCGCCCTTTGTCCGAGTAATGGGGAACCGAACCGGTCATAAATCAAGACCCCGCTCGCGGCGAAGACGGCCGTGACGAGCGCAAGCACAACAAGTTGTTTGGAGGTGATTTGGTAAATAGCTTTCATCGCAATCTTCTCCTTCATTGATCCCTAAATGTGTGTTTTATGATTGCTGTCGGAAGCGCATATAAATAAAAATACCTGAGATGTTTGTAAAAAGTTCCGAAAAAGCCCCTGAAGACTTGCCGAAGACTCCCCTGAAGGATTCAAATTACCCTCATCCGGCCTAATGCTGTTAAGAATGTAAAACAATGTAGATATTTCAGCAGGAGAACTCCATATATGACTCTCCGACGGCAACGACATTTTACCACCCGAATCGCTATGTACGCTTTCGCTCTAGCGTTTTTTTGGGCGCCGACACTGGCCCTGGTCCGTCCGGCTCCGGTGAAATTTTATTCAGTTCATTCGCAGGAGCAAAGTGGCAAGGGGCAAGAGAAACAGGACGACCGCCGTTGGAAGATTCGGATTCCTGTCCAGATCGAGGGGCAAAAGGGCAAGGAGCAAAAGAAACAGGACGAGCCGCTGCTTCGGATCGAGACCGAGCTGGTTCAGATCGACGCCGTCGTTACGGACAAACAGGGCAATCTCGCGCGCGATTTGAAGCGCGCGGATTTCGAGCTGTTCGATGACGGCAAGAAGCAGGAGATAACGCACTTCGCCATCGGCACGGCGGCGCAACCCGCGAGATGGCTGGCGGTCGAGAAGAAGAAGCCGGTTGAAAAATCGCCCGCCGATTCCACTCCGGTTGAAATTCGAGCGGGACGCTACATAGTCATCGCGGTTGACGATTTCCATCTCGCGCCCGAAAACCTGCTGATCGCCAAACGGACCCTCCATCGCTTCATCGACAGCCAGATGGTCGCGGACGATCAGATGGCGATTGCGACCACCAGCGGCAATATCGGTATGTTCCAGCAATTCACCAACGAACGCGATGTTCTGGAACGCGCGGTTAACCGGCTCAACGTGCAGCAGCGCACTGTCACGAATTCTTCCGACGTCCCGCGAATCACTGATTATCAGGCCGAGTTGATAGACATCGGCGATCAGGACGCGCTGGAGCTTGCTGTGCAGGAAATACTGCGGTTGGAACCGGAGCCGAGCCCTCCGCCGGGCGCGGGAGGAGGAGGCGGACGCGGGAGATCGAATACTGCGGCTTCCGGCTTCGGAATATCGCCGCGCGAACGGGCTGTCCAGCAGGCGCAGTCGAAAGCCAGAGCTATCGTCACTCAAAACGCGCATTACACGCGCTCCACGCTCTCCAACCTGGAGAGCGTCATTCGCAACCTCCGCAACCTGACCGGTCGCAAGATACTCGTTTTGCTGTCCGACGGGTTCTATCTCGGCGGCAATAGCTCTTCGCAGATTTACGACATGCGGCGCATCATCGACGCGGCGACGCGCGCCGGCGTGGTGATCTATTCGATTGACGCGCGCGGGCTGGTCGCCGCCCCGCCGGGCGGAAGCGCGAGCGATCCGTCTGGCGCCGACGACATCAATCTTCCAGGCGCCCGCGCGCGAATCGAGACGAGCGCTATCAATGCCCAACTCGACGGGTTGAACGCGCTGGCGCGCGACACGGGCGGGACGCTCTTCAAGAACAGCAACGACCTGAGCCTCGGGCTTCAACGCGTGCTCGACGCCAACGAGACCTATTATGTGTTGGCTTACGAACCGGCCGCGCCTTACCGCGACGGCCGTTTCCACAAAATCGAAGTTCGGATCGCCGGGCGTTCCGATTTGACCGTCCGTACGCGCAAAGGCTACTTAGCGTCATCAGATAAGACTGGCAAGACCGGCGATCTCGCGGAAAAATCTTCGGATAAACGAAAAGAGAGGTCGCCGGAAAAGATCGCGCAGCAGGAGAAGCTCGAAAAAGAAAAGGAGATGCGCGAGGGATTAGGCTCGCTCGTTCCGCTCCGCGAGATCCCCGTCGAGATGTCGGTTGATTTCCTCGACCTCTCCCAGGGGAATTCCGGGGCGCTGGTCAACCTGCATGTTGACGCCTCGCAGTTAGATCTGAAACAGGTGAACGGGACGCATCAGAGCGCGCTCGATCTGCTGATGGCCCTCTTCGACGAAAAAGGGAAGGCGGCGGCCAGCGCAGTCGAGCGCATCAGCGTAAACATCAGACCGGAGAGGCTCGAAAACGCGCTCAAAAACGGCTTCAGCTACCGCCGCCTGATGGCGCTCAAACCAGGCTTTTATCAAGCTCGCGTCGCGATCAGAGAGGATGGATCGGCGCGGATGGGCAGCGCTTCGAAATGGGTCGAAGTCCCGGACATCGGCAAAAAACAACTGACGCTGAGCGGCGTCCTGCTCTCGGCGGGCCGGGAAGAGAACGATTTGCAACTCGCGAACAGTGGCTATACCCCGCAACCGTCGTCGGCGTCGCGGCGATTCAAAAAAGGAGGCGCGATCGATTTCACGGTCTTCGCCTACAACGCCAAGGTCGAGAAGAACACAGCCGATCTGGTGATCCAATCGCAGGTCTTTTCGGGCAGCAAGCTGGTTTACGCCTCGCCGATCGCCAAAATGGCCCTACCTGAATCCGCCGATCTGCAGCGCATCCCATACGCCGCGCGCATCTCACTGGATGAATTCAATCCGGGGCCTTTTGAATTAAGAGTTGTGGTGATCGATCGCCTGACAAAAGCCACCGCATTTCGACGAGTCTATTTCACGGTCGAATGATGATAGGAGTAGGCTATGAAAGCTCTTCGCAGTTGGAACGCCCGGCTGGGTTTGTTATCAATTATATTATTGAGTTTCTCAACTCCGGGGCAAGACAATCAAAATCCATTTCAACGCGTCTCCGAATCGCGAGACGTTCAATGGCTTGAGCAGTTGGCCGGCTCGATTTCGATTGCCAGTCAACTTCGACCTGGCGGAGGGCTTTCCGGTCATTCCAAGGATTTGCGTACGACGGCTTATGCCCGACTCGGAAGTCTGGGGACGCCGGAAAGTCTCGCGGCGGTCAAAAGAATTGAGGCGATAGGGATCATTCCAGCTCCCGAATTGGTTCCGCTGAGCGGTTGGACACATCCATGCTGGCACTTCTCCGATCCAGAAGTTAAACCCCTCGCGCAGACGAAAGGAAATGATGGAACCACTTACGCCATCATGGCGGACTCCATGCTGGGTGATCTCGATCTTTTTCTCGTTCACACAAAAACGCCTGAAAACATCGCCTCCTGGTCGCGCCCCAAACTGATTCCCAATCGTGTCTATCGAGGCATTCGAGATCCGAAGTTAACGGTTAGCGATTCAGGCGCCTTATTGTTTTCATTCACTCAGGAAAATCCGGGGCCACGCGGCATTATGGAGGGAACCCTCGATCCAGGCCCCAAGCCACAAACTACAGGGCCGCAACAGTGGAAATTATCGCCCAAAGAGATCGAAAGAGATTCAGACGGAGACGGGTGGACCGACGTCGAAGAAGACCGGCTGGGGTTGAATCCATTGCGACCTGATTCTGACGGCGACGCGATTCCAGATGGAATCGACGTTTGTCCTGATTACGCGGCGAGTCCAGCCGAAGACAAAAGCGAAGACGTCCAGATATTGCAAAGAGCCGTCTTTGCCAGCTTTGGCTTAAGCGGATCACGACACCTTTTACTCGTAGAGAAAGATTCCAGGAAAATACAGTTTTGGGGCTATGGCGGCCCGATCATTTACAACCAGAATCGCAAAGATTGGATTGGTCAGCACCCATACGGCGCAGTCTTCGTAAGCTGGCAAATCACCAAGAAGACCGCTGACGAGGCGACCGTCGCGATCTCGGATTACGAAGGCCCGTTAGCCGCAGGCGGGCAGGAGCTCACATTGCGCAAGATCAATAACGAGTGGTTTGTCACTTCACGACGAACCACCTGGGTGAGTTGAGCGCAATACGATCTCGTTCAAAGGCCGATTCATATGTTGGCGCCTACTTCGTGAGCTTCTCTTTGATGTTTTACGATGCTCGCAATCGCGCGGGCTTGCGCCACCAGATCGCGGAACATATCGAACAGCAGCGCCTGCGGCCCATCGCACAACGCGCGCTCGGGATAAGGATGCACATCGACCAGCAAACCATCCGCGCCTGCGGCCACCGCGGCGCGAGCCATCGGGATCACGGTTTCGCGATTGCCAGTGCTGTGGCTGGGATCGAAGATGATCGGCAAATGCGACAACCGCTGAACCGCCGGGATGACTGACAGGTCGGGCGTGAAGCGCGAATGATCCCCGAAAGTCCTCACGCCGCGCTCGCACAAGATCACCTGATAATTGCCTTCGGACATGATGTATTCCGCCGCGAGCAGAAACTCTTCGAGCGTCGAAGACATCCCGCGCTTCAGCAGCACGGGTTTGCGAGCCTGCCCCGCGCGCCTCAACAAACTGAAGTTCTGCATATTCCGCGTCCCGATCTGAATCACATCGGCGTATTTTTCAACCAGATCGAGCGCAGGCTCATCCACGGCTTCGGTCACGATGCGCAACCCGAATTCGTCGCGAGCGTCGGATAGAATCTTCAACCCTTCTTCAGCCAGCCCCTGAAACGCGTAAGGCGAAGTGCGCGGTTTGAACGCGCCCCCGCGAAACCATTTGCAGCCCATCTCGGCCACAACCTCGGCGGTCGACATAGTTTGCTCGCGCGATTCGACGGCGCAGACGCCGGCGATCATCGCGACTTCGTCGCCGCCAATCTCAGCCTCGCCGATCCTGATGACCGTCTTGTCGTGCTTCAAATCGCGCCCGACCAACTTATAAGGCTTCGTCACTCGCACACATTCGGCTACGCCGGGCAACTCCGCGAACGGAGCGGGATCAACCGCGCCCTGGTTGCCGGTCAGGCCGATCGCCGTACGGTTCGCGCCCGGCATCGGATGAGCTTTATATCCTAGTGATTCGATTCTTTCGACGACGCGCCATATGTCGGCCTCGGTCGCGTCGGAGTTCATTACAATGAGCATTAGCGCAATCTCTCTTCCACTTCATCCAGCGACACAGTCGCTGTCTCATTTTTGCCGGATTTTCCTGTCCTACATTTTCCTGTTTCGGTTTTGCCAACAGGAAAACGTAGGACAGGAAAATCCGGATCGATAATTTCTCAAATCGTTCACTATGACCGAAACTCACTCGCCGATTGGCCCCGCCGGAAGCTTTTCATTCAAATACCGCGTCAACAATCCGTACAAATGCCGCGTCGTGCCCGGGCCTTCGTAAATACCGTGCGAGCGGTTCGGATAGGCCATCATCGTGAACGGTTTGTTTGCGGCGACCAGCGCGTTGATCAGCGCTTCGGTTCCCTGGTAATGAACGTTGTCGTCGCCCGTGCCGTGGACGACCAGCAATTGCCCTTTCAACTGGCCGGCGAAGGTGATCGGCGAGCTTTGTTTGTATTCGTCGGGGTGATCCTGTGGCAGGCCGCAATACCGCTCCTGATATATCGAGTCGTAATAACGAATGTCGGCGACCGGCGCGACGGCCATCGCCACCTTGTACAGATCGGGGTAGCGGAAGATCGCGTTCAGGCTCGACGAACCTCCGCCGCTCCAGCCCCAAATGGCAATGCGCGTAGAGTCAACGAACGGCCATTTGAGAATGGCGCGGACCGCGTTGGCTTGATCGAGCGAATTGCGGATGCCCATCTGGCGATAGATGGATTTGCGCCACGCGCGGCCGCGCGGCGCCGGCGTGCCGCGATTGTCGACGCTCATCACCACATAACCCTGCTGCGCCAGCATCGTGTGCCACATCTGATTCCGCCCTCCCCACGCGTCGAGCACGGTTTGTCCCCAGGGTTCGCCGTAGACGTTAAAGAGGACGGGGTAACGTTTCTTCGGATCGAAGTCGGGAGGTTTGAGCATCCATCCGTCAAGCTCGACGCCTTCGCCGATGTCTACGCGAAAGAACTCCTGCGCGACCGGTTTGAGCTTGGCCAAACGCTCCTGCAGCTCTTTGTTGTCAATCATCGTTCGCACGATCGAATGTTGCGGCAAACGAACGACGTCCGTGATCGGAACCTTGTTGAAGGTCGTATAGGTGTGAATCGCCAGATTGCCCCGCGGCGAGATCGTGTAGTTGTGCGTGCCCGGTTGATCGGCCGGGGACAATCGTTCGGCCTTTCCGGCGCCGTCGAGCCGCGCGCGGAAGAGATATTTTTGCGTGGCGTTTTCAGGAGAGGCCGAAAAATAGAGCCAGCCATTCGGAACATCCGCCATTTCAACGCTGATCAAGTCGTAATTGCCGGGGGTGACGCATTTGATATCCTTGCCGTCGCGCGAGACGGAATAGATATGCCGCCAACCGTCGCGCTCGCTCGTCCACAGGAACCGTTTGCCGCCGTCGATCCATTCCACGTCGCCGCGCGCCAGCCCGCGTTTGTCCCAGTCAATTGAACCCCAGGCGATGTCCACCCAGGCGTTGTCTTTTTCGGTCAGCACGGGGCGGACTTTGCCACTGCGAACATCGCCCAGCATCACGACATCAGTGTTCTGCAAACGGTTGAGCTGCTGAATGATGACCTCATCGGAATTGGCCGCCCACTCCATTCGCGGCAGGTAGTTATTGCGCGGATCGCCCGGGACGTCGAACCATTGCGTCTTTCCACCTGAAGCGCTGATAACTCCGACGCGCGCCGCGGAGTTCGTTTCGCCGGCTTTCGGGTACGGGAAGGAAGTGATTTTCGGGTAAAGGTCATCGGTGTCATTGATCAACTTGAACTCTTTGACGCCTGATGAATCGAGCTGCCAGTAGGCGATCTGCTTCCCGTCGGGAGACCATCGCCAGCCGTCGCGGCAGAAAAGCTCTTCCTCGTATACCCAATCAAACGTGCCGTTGATCGTGTATTGCGCGCCGTCCGAAGTCAGTTGCGTGATGCGGCCGTCGTCCAGATTCTCGACATAGATATTGTTTTCGCGCACATAGCCGACGCGCGCCGCGTCAGGCGAAAACTTGGCGAACATCAACGTGGACGGTTTCGCGTCGCCGCCGAGCTTTCGCAGCTTGGCGCTCTTCAGATCGAAGACCCAGTAATCGCCGCGCGTGTTCGACCGCCAGACGCGTTCGGTGTTCGTAAAAATGAGCAGCCGCTGGTTATCATCGCTGAGCGTGAATTCTTCGATGGTGAGCGGCGACGAAGCCCCTGGCGGCGTCAGGCTTTTAGCCGAAACCAGAATCGTTTTTGCGCCGGTCGCGGCGTCGTATCGCACGATGTCCACCGCGCCTTTGCCCGCCGCTGACGGTTCCAGCATCAGGTAACCGCCGCCGTCCGATTGCCACTGATACCAGCCGATCGATTGCGGGCGATAAGTGAAAATAGTGTCCAGTGAAAGAAGGCCGGCCTCGGTTTGCCTGGGCGCCTGGCCGGTTGGCTGCTGCGCGAAAAGAGGCGCGGCAATTAAAAGTGCGAACAGAATAATGGGAATCCGTCGAATTCGATTCATAGTTTCTTCCTCTTCGACTCATCCACGAAGCCACACAAAGGACCACGAAGAATCGGCATTTTCCTTCGTGATACTTTGTGTGACTTTGTGGATGAGTTAATCAGTTTCGTCGTCTCACATCTTTTCAGGCGTTTCAATGCCCAGCAGCGCCAACGCCTGCTCAAGGCTGCGCCGCGCCACGTCGGCGATCATCAACAGGACGGTCTTACGCTTCGCGTCACTCTCTTTCAGGATGTGGAATCGTTTGTCCTGATAGAACGCGTTGAACTGGTCGGCCAGTTGAAAGGCGTATTTGGCCACGTGCGTAGGCTCGAAAGCGTTCGCCGCCAGTTGCGCCATGTCATCCAATCGCGAAGCGAAATAGACCAGCGACCAGAGGTAGTCGCCTGCTTCGCCGGAAAAATAATTTGCGATATCTTCGGCGGAGAGACGATTGAAATCGCCGCGTACGTCTTCCCCCGATCGCCCAAGCTCGGTGAAGATGTTGCTCGCGCGGCGGACGGTGTATTGCAGATAAGGGCCGGTCTCGCCTCTGAACTTCAACGCTTCTTCGAAATCGAATGCAATAATCGAAGTGCGCGTGTATTTGAGCAGGAAGTAGCGCAGGGCGGCGACTGCGATCTGACGCGCGATTTTTTTCTGCCGATCAACGCTCAGGTCGGTGTGGCGCGATTGGACTTCTTTCAGCGCGTCAGCTTCGAGGCGATCAATCAGATCGTCGGCTTTGACGCCCAGGCCTTTGCGTCCCGACATGCCGATCTGCTGGCGTTGCGAGTCGGCTTCCGACAGCTCTGCGCCCAACTCCGCGGCCGCCGCGGGCGTCAGCGTGACTTTTTCATAAGCCAGATGGGCGCTGCGAGCGACGCGCTCGTCGTGATCGATCATCATCACGCCCTTTTTGACGTTGGCCTGCAGGTATGACTGGCCGACGTCAATCACGTTCAAATATGCCGTGCCATTGCCGAACGGGGGATGATCGGCGACGGCTTCGCTCTCGTCGCTCGTCGTGATCCAGACTTCGCGCCCGCGATGATCGCGGCGCAGCGGCTTGTAGTGAAAATCCAGCCCAAGCTTGCCAAGCTTCCAGAGGTGATAGGCGATGTCTTTCCCTGTATACATTACCGTCCCATTCGACCGCACAATGATCTTATCCGGATCGTAATCCTCTTCGCCTTCTCCTCGGGCGCCATTCTCTCCCTCTCCCGCTCTTTCTTCGGCTTTCATCACCCAGCATCCCTTGCTGCGACCTTTTGTCTCGAAAACGATCGCGCCCGAAGCTTTCAGCTTCTCAAAAGCATGCGTCCAGAAATGCAGATGCAGAATCTCCTTTTCGCATGGCAGCAGGTCATAGCTGATGTCAAGACGCGACATCGTGTCCAGATGGTGATCAACGATCTTCGATGAAATGTATTCGGCGGCCTCGGCGGTGACGTTGCCGCCTTCTTCAATTTCGTGAAGCGCCTTCGCGCGAATTTCGAGCCGCGATTTATCTTCCTCGTACCAGGCGCCGACGCGCGAGTACAAGTCCCAGCAGTAGTAATCGAAGCTCTCCTCGCGTTTCGCAACGGGCTTTTCGGCCAATGCTTTGATTTCGTCGAGCGACTTCTGTTCGAGATGGAGAAAGGCCACAACCACATCGGCCACCTGCACGCCGGTGTTGTCAATATAGTTGTGAACCTCGACGTTCTCCCCTACCCCGCGCAGGATGCGGGCGATCGTGTCGCCGAGCACCGCGTTTCGTACGTGGCCGATGTGCGCGGCCTTGTTCGGATTGATCGCGGTGTGCTCGACGATGAGCTTGCCGGATTGCGGATTTGGACCCTGGTATCGCGAATTCTCATTGGCCATCTGCGCGAAGATTCCGGCGCGGTCGAGAAAGACGTTCAGATAGCCTGCGCCAGCGACCTCGACTCGCGCGACGCCTGGCATCGCGGTCAATCCTTCTGCGAGCCTCGCCGCCAATTCGCGAGGATTCTTCTTCTCGCCGGTAGCGGCCTTGAAGCGCTTGGCCAGATCGAACGCGATCGGGAAAGCCAGATCGCCGAGTTCGGTTTTGGGCGGGATCTCAGAGACGATGTCGTCCAGATGGAGGTTGAAATTGTCGCGCGCGAGCGCGATCAGGCGTTGTTTAATTTCTACGGTAAGAGATGAAGACATCGTGATTACTTCCTTATTCATATCTGATGGTACAGGGAGCGTTAGCGACCGGTCGCTAACGCTCCCTGTACCGTATTGCTTGAAAAACCGTCGCGCGGCGTGATATACACTCGCCAGCTTCTCGAGCAAATAGTTCTTCATAAGGCGCGTTGGTGTAACTGGTTAACACGCCGCCCTCTCAAGGCGGAGAGCACGGGTTCGAGTCCCGTACGCGCTATCAGGGATCATAAATGACAAATTTTCAGGGCGGCCGTCACGAGCCGCCCTTTTCATTTAAAGGAGTGATATTCCGATGCAAGTGGCTGTTTTGGCAAGTCCGGCGCCGCTTAGCCACGGAGAGAAAGACAGACGGGGCGACAGGGAGACGGGGAGACGGGGCGAATGTGAGACAAGGCGAATGAGACTGAACGCAGTCTCCACTCTCTCCTATTCGCCCCGTCTCCCTGTCTCCCCGTCTATGTCTTTGTGGCTATAAACTCAACGCCTCTTTCACTAACTGCGCCTGTTCGAGCTGGTGAATAGTGTAAGACCCGGTCGCCGGGCTTGCGCTGGCCGCGCGTCCGACATAGCGCAACTCCATTCGCCCGTTAGCCAGGGCCTCCAGACGAGGTCGCATGAAACTCCACCCGCCCATGTTTCGCGGCTCCTCCTGCGCCCAGACTATCTCTTCGGCCTTCGTGTAGGCGGCCAGCCACTGTTGCAACAATGTTCGCGGGAACGGGTAGAATTGCTCGAGCCGCAGGATCGCGACGCGCCCGTTGCCTCCCTTCTCGTGTTCTGCAGTCAGGTCGTAATAGACCTTGCCGCTGCAAACGATTACCCGCTCGACGCCCTCCGGGGCGACCGCGTCGCCGATTACCGGGTAGAAACCGCCCTCAGTGAACTGATTGAGCGAGGAGGATGCCTGCGGCAATCTGAGCAGGCTCTTCGGCGTCATCACGAAAAGGGGCTTGCGCGGCTCCTGCTTTACCTGGCGTCGCAGCATGTGGAAGTACTGCGCGGGCGTGGTCGGGTAGCAAACCTGGATGTTGTTTTCGGCGCAGAGTTGCAGAAATCTTTCCAGACGGGCGCTCGAATGCTCGGGCCCCTGGCCTTCGTAACCATGCGGGAGCAGCGACGCCAGCCCTGACATCTGTTGCCATTTGTCCTCGCTGGGGGCGATGAATTGGTCGATGATTACCTGCGCGCCGTTGGCGAAATCGCCGAACTGCGCCTCCCACAGCGTCAACCCGTCGCGCGCTATGACCGAATAACCGTACTCGAATCCGAGCACCGCGGCTTCAGACAGCGAACTGTCGAAGATCTCGAAGCGCGCGCCGTTATTGCCGAGTTCCGCCAGCGGAACCCACGGCTCGCCCGTGCGCGTGTCGTACATTACGGCGTGGCGTTGGCTGAACGTGCCGCGGCCGCTGTCCTGTCCCGACAAACGCACCGACGTTCCTTCCATCACCAGCGAGCCGAACGCCAGACCTTCGGCGAACGCCCAATCTACAGGCGCTTCGCCCGCGCCCATCTTCGCGCGGCGCGACATCTGGCCCACCATCTTCGGGTTCAGATTGAACCCCTGCGGCACGACGCTCATGACGCGCGAAATCTCGTCCAGCGCCTCGCGCGACACGCCGGTCTCGACGATTTTCGATCCGTCGGCTTCGAGCAACGGTTCGGGAAGCTTGGTGACCTCTTTCTGGCGCGCGACTATCTCCCTGGCGCCGAGCATCGCGTTCTCGTAGCGCCGCCAGAGCATCTCGATCATCTGATTGACCTCTTCCTGCGTGACGACCCCCTCGCGGATGAGCTGGCGCGTATATATCTCGCGCACGCCGGGGTGCTCGCGGACGCGCTGGTACATCAGCGGCTGCGTGTAGCTCGGTTCGTCGGCCTCATTGTGGCCGTGACGGCGGAAGCCCACCAGGTCGATCACCACGTCCTTGTGGAACTTCGTTCTGAAATCGAGGGCGATCTGCAACACGCGCCAGGCCGCTTCGGTATCGTCGGCGTTGACGTGGAAGATGGGCAATTGCGTCATCTTCGCGATGTCGGTCGAATAGATCGAGGAGCGCCCGGCGGCGGGTGAGGTGGTGAATCCGATCTGGTTGTTGATGATGAAATGGATCGTGCCGCCCGTCCGGTAGCCTTTCAGATCAGCCAGGTTCAAGGTCTCGGTCACGACGCCCTGGCCGGCGAACGCCGCGTCGCCGTGAATCAACACGGGCAGCACGCGGTTGCGCGCTTCCTCCTTGCCGACTTGCAGCGCGTCCTGTTTGGCGCGAACCATCCCCTCGACGACCGGGTCGACGAATTCCAGGTGGCTGGGATTTGGCGATAGAGTCAATTTGACTCCGCGCGCTCCGGCTTCGCGCTCGGCCATCGCCCCCTGATGATATTTCACGTCGCCTTCGTCGGCGGGGAAATTCGGATGTACCGTGCCTTCGAAAGACGTGAAGATGCGCTCGCTGAAATTTCCGAGGACGTTGGCCAGCACCGTCAAACGCCCGCGATGCGACATCCCCATCACCACTTCTTCGGCGCCGCGTTCGGCGGCGCCCAGTATCAATTGATCCAGAACGGGGATGATCGATTCGCCGCCTTCGACCGAGAACCGCTTCTGGCCGAGGTATTTCGTGTGCAGGAACTTCTCGAACTGCTCGGCCGCGATCAGTTTCTGAAGCAACTGTTTTTTGACATCCGCGGGAACCGGATCGGGGTCGCGTTCTATTCGATCGCGTATCCACTGCTTCTGCTCTTTGCTCTGAATGTGGCGGCTCTCGGTCCCGACCTTGCCGCAGTAGTATTTGATCAGCATCGCCCAGATTTCGCGGAACGTCGCTTCGTCCTTGCCGCCCAGGCCGTTGGTGAAGAACCGGCGATCGAGGTCCCAGATCGAGAGGCCGTAAGTCTCGGCTTCGAGTTCGGGGTGCTCGTGAATCGGAACCATATTGAGCGGATCGATGTCCGCGATCAGATGGCCGCGCACGCGATAGGCGTTGATGAATTCGAAGATGCGCGCCTGTTTTTTGATCTCTTGCTGTTCGCGGTCGACACCCGACAGGAACGGGTTCACGTCTACAGACCAGCGCAGCGGCTTATACGTGATGCCGATATCGGCGAAGATTTCGTCGTAAAAATTATGCCGGCCGAGCAGCAGTTCGTGGATATACGCGAGGAAAAGGCCCGATTCCGCGCCCTGAATGATGCGGTGATCGTAGGTGCTTGTGATCGTGAAGATCTTGCTGATGCCCAGCTGCGACAACGCCTCTTCGGTCATTGCGGCGTATTCGGGCGGATATTCGATCGCGCCCGTCGCGATGATCACGCCCTGACCGGCCATCAAACGCGGAGTGGACGCCACTGTGCCGATCGTGCCCGGGTTTGTGAGCGAAACGGTCGTGCCCTGAAAGTCGCTGACCTGCGATTTGCCGTCGCGCGCGCGTTTGACCGTGTCCTGATAAGCTCCGACGAATTGCTTAAAGCTCATTCGGTTCGCGCCTTTGATGTTCGGCACGAGCAGGCTCCGCGTCCCGTCTTTCTTCTGCACGTCAACGGCCACGCCCAGGTTCACATCCCGTCGTCGCGCGCGATAGGCCGCGCCGTCAACTTCTTCGTAGCCGTCGTTCATTTGCGGGTATTTTTCGAGCGCCTTGATCATCGCCCAAGCGATGAAATGCGTGTATGAAGTTTTGCCTCCGCCTTGCGCTTCGAGATGGCGATTGACCCAGCGGCGATTCTCGTCGAGCAGTTTGATCTGAATCTGACGCGCCGAGGTAGCCGTCGGAACGGCGAGGCTCGATTCCATATTCTCGACGATTTTCAAGGCGGGGCCGCGAATCGGAATTCGTTCGCCGGTCGTCGTTTCAGCGGCCTGGGGCGATGGTCGCGCCGCCGCCGTGGCAGTGGCCACCGGCGCAGGCTGTTCAGCCGGCGCCTGATTCGTCGCCGCGCCGCGCGGTGATTCAGCTTTAACTGATTCGCCGCCGCCAAGGAGCGATTCGAAATACTCGCCCCATTCTTCGTCAACCGAATTCGGATTGTGTTGGAATTGCCTGAGGAGGTCTTCGACGTAAGTGGCGTTCGCGCCGAAGTCGTCGGCGATTCGGCTGGCGATCTCTTTGTTATCTTGCATAATTGGCGCCATTTGCTTCTCTGTCTCGTTCTTCCGGCTGATTTCGCCATGGTCTGATGATTGATTCCATCAAGAACCATAATCCTACAATAACTCCTCGAATTTGGCACACTGGCTACAATCGGCGGCCGACGAACTGAAGCCTGAAGCCTACGGCCTACAACATATTGTAGGCCGTAGGCGGTCGGTTTCAGGCTTCAGGCTTCTTGAATCTCAGTCGCATTGACCTTGCAAAAGCCCTGATTATCAACCATTGAGGGATTGACCGGCGCGGGGCTTGCGTTTAGAGTCTATGCCTCTTCCGACGATGTAAGCTGAACCATGAACGATGATTAAAAGAAAACCGATGTAAGGTTTCGCCCCCTCTCGTTCATCCGTCGTTTGTCATTCAGCGTTCAGTCTTTCGTCGTTCGAAATCACTTCCACACAAATTGGAGGCACTGAATGGCAAATCTCTTTGTCAGAAAGTCTATCGCGGCTTTAAAGGCTGAAGCTGCAACGAGTGGCGAACATTCGTTGAAACGCACACTTTCGGCGATGAACCTGGTCTCACTGGGGATTGGAGCGATCATCGGCGCGGGCATCTTCGTGCTCACCGGTCACGCCGCCGCGTCATACGCCGGCCCGGCGGTCGCGCTCTCGTTCGTACTTGGCGGCGTCGCCTGCGCTTTTGCGGGATTGTGTTACGCCGAGATGGCTTCGACCGTGCCGATCGCAGGCTCGGCTTACACCTATTCTTACGCCACAATGGGTGAGTTCATAGCGTGGATTATTGGCTGGGATTTGATTCTCGAATACTCACTCGGCGCGGTGACCGTCGCCATTGGCTGGTCCGGCTACGTGACCAGCTTCCTCCGTGGGCTCGGGATAATCATCCCGCCGCAATTCACGGCCGCGCCGGGAACGACACTGATCAACGTCACTGACGCCGCCGCTCAAACACTGCACATGGCTTCGGGCTGGACAGTGTTGACGGGCGATCTCAAAGACGTTTTCACAAAATATGATGTGAACTGGCAAACCTTCGAGAGTATGACCGCGGTAATCAACATCCCGGCGATGTTGATTATTGTGATCGTCTCGACGCTGCTGGTGATCGGCATTCAGGAATCGGCCAATGTCAACAGCGCTATCGTCATGGTCAAGCTCGCCATCGTGATCATTTTCATCATCGCTGGCATCGGTTTCGTCAAGACGGTCAATTGGGGCGGCACTTTCATCCCGCCCAATACGGGCGAATGGTTCAAGTACGGTTTTAGCGGAGTGGGGCGCGCGGCGGCCGTAGTCTTCTTCGCCTATATTGGTTTCGACGCGGTCTCTACAGCGGCGCAGGAGGCGAAGAATCCGCAGAAAGACATGCCCGTCGGCATTCTCGGCTCGCTGGCGATCTGCACGATTCTTTACATCCTGGTCTCGTTCGTCTTGACCGGGATCGTCGAATACAAACGGCTGGACGTGCCCGATCCGATTGCTGTTGGCGTAGACGCCATTGGACTGACATGGCTCTCGCCGTGGGTCAAGCTCGGAGCTATTGCCGGACTCAGTTCGGTGATTCTGGTCATGCTCCTGGGACAAACGCGCGTCTTCTTTTCAATGGCCAAAGACGGGTTGCTCCCAGGCGCCGTGGCTAAGGTGCATCCGCGCTTCCGCACTCCCTACATCACTACGATCGTCACCGGCGTGGTAGTGATGATCGCGGCAGGGTTATTGCCAATCAGCATCGCCGGCGAATTGGTAAGCATCGGCACGCTCTTCGCCTTCGCCCTGGTGTGCGCGGGCGTGCTTGTCTTGCGCAAGCGGCAGCCCAACATCGAGCGTCCCTTCAAGACGCCTTACGTCGAACTGGTGGCGCCATTGGGAGTGCTCAGCTCATTGGCTCTGATGGCTTTCCTGCCGGCTGACACGTGGTTGCGGTTGTTTATCTGGATGGCGATTGGACTGGTGATCTATTTCGTCTACGGCATCAAACACAGCCGCATTTCGCAAAAGGCGGGTGAAGCCGTTGCTGATTAATGTGACGGATTCAGTTTGAAAGAAAACGGCGGCCCAATGTGGCCGCCGTTTTTATTCGTAGCTTATGCTCTTTCGAAGCGTGACCTGACGCCCGCAACGCATTGTCAAGGTTGTGGGCGATTGGCAGCTGCGTTCGCCACTACCATTCGCCGGTGCGATCCCAGGCGAAGGCTTTCAATTTCGCCAGCGTCTCCGGCGACAATTTGCGGCCGTCCGAATACGAAATATTGGCCGCGACGTTTTTGGTCGAGCGCATGCCCGGAATCACCGCGCTGACGGCGTCGTGGCTGAGCGTGAAGCGCAAGGCCAACTCGGCCAGGCTTCCCGCTTCGTCTCCCAGCAATGACTTCAAGCGTTCGGCGCGATCGAAGACCTTCTGTTTGCGGTCGCCACTGAAAAACCATGTTCGAAAATCGTTTTCCGGAAAGACGCTGTCGGGACGGATCGCGCCGGTCAATCCGCCTTCGTCGAAAGGCACGCGCGCGATGACGCCGATGTTCAACTCCTGACAGACTGGATAGAGTTCGTCCTCAGGCGCCTGCTCGAAGATGTTGTAGATCACCTGCACGGCGTCAATGTGGCCCTGGCGCAACGCCTCGATCGCGTTCCAGGGCTGGTAATCGTTGAGCGAGAGGCCGAAAAAGCGAATCTTGCCTTGCTCGCGCAGCTTCAGCAGCGCGTCAATCCATTCGCTTTCATTCGTCCAACTGTCGTTCCAGACGTGCAGTTGTTGGAGGTCAATCGTCTCGACGCCGAGGTTGCGCAGGCTCTGCTCAGTGCATTCGATGATGTAGTCGTAAGTGAATACCCGCCTGAGCGGAACGTCGCGCGCGGGCCATTCTCGGTTCTTCGGCGGGACTTTCGTGGCGATGTAGATTCTCTCTTTGCGCGAGCGCGCGACCTCGCCGACCAGCCGTTCGCTGTGCCCGTCGCCGTATGCCAGCGCTGTGTCAATGAAGTTTAGGCCCTGATCAATCGCCATATTCAACGCGCGGCGCGCTTCTTCGTCATCGCCGCCGGTCCATTGAACGCCGCCGATGCCCCACGCGCCATAGCCGATTTCAGAGACCTCAATCCCGGTTCTTCCAAGAGTGCGGTATTTCATAGCTGCTCCTTGACGTCCGACAAGCCGCCAGCTTGTCGGAGGACTGTTAATAATGACGTTTGCAATTCAATAAGCCTTTCGCGTAAACCCACGACAAGCTGGCGGCTTGTCGGACATAGTGGTATCAATTGCGGCGCGATTTACTCATCACGAAGATTGGGTTGTCAAGGTTTAGACCAGGAGAATTCAAATTGAACATTCAAGACCTGTTGAAACTCGCCGGCGTAGCCATCGTCGTCATCGGCCTTGCGCTGCGATTGCGCACGACGTTGGTCGTCGTTGTGGCCGCCCTGGTGACCGGACTCGTGGCCGGATTGCCGCTCTTCTCGCACGAAGGTTTCTTTCAGCATCTGCCTTATCTGACGAAGCCCGGCCAGACGGGCGTCATCAACACATTGGGCAAGGCGTTCGCCGATAATCGATTAATGACGTTGTTCATCATTACGCTTCCAGCGATCGGGCTGGCCGAACGGTACGGATTGCAGGAGCAGTCGGCGAACCTGATCCGCAAGATTCGCGCGGCGACGGTCGGGCGGCTGCAGATCATCTATCAACTCTTTCGAGTACTGCATGGATTGATGGGAATCCGTCTCAACGGCCATCCGTCGTTCGTGCGACCGTTGATCTTTCCGATGTCGGTTGGGGCGGCGCGGGCGTCCGATATTGATTCCATCGAGAAGATCAAAGCGGCGAACGCGGCGGCGGAGAATTACGGCAATTTTTACGGCCAGAACCTGTCGCCAGTGCAAGCGGGAATTTTGTTGGTGTACGGCGTGATGCAGGGGCTCGGGTTTACGGTAGGCGTGTGGGATTTGGTGAGGTACACGATCCCGGTTGTCGTTGCGTCAATCATTCTAGCCGTTATCCAGTATACGTGGCTCGATCGCAGTCTGGGCAAGATAGCGGAGGTGAAGCGGTGATGGATCTGATTTTCAGACTCGATACGGTTTACGTGATGACCGGAGTTGTGCTGCTGGTTTTCGCCGTGATGACTTTTTCCGATCGCAGCAATCCCAGGCGCATCGGCAGCGCGTTGTTTTGGTTTGTGCTCGGCGTCGTATTCGCGTTGGGCAGCGTAATGCCTCATTGGTTGACAGGATTGATGGTGCTGTTTCTGGTCGCTCTCGACGGGGCTGGGCGCGTCGCCCGTGGCGCGGGCGCGACAGATCAGGTTTCTAAAGCCGAAGGCGCGCCGCGGCTTGGCAACCGCATCTTCATTCCTGTCCTGCTCATCCCGGTCGTAACTTTCGCGTATGCTTTGATCTTTCGGTGGATTGGCCTTGACGTCAATCGCGGCGCGCTGATCGGGCTCGGTTTCGGGGGCCTGGTCGCAATGGTCGCATGTTTGATTCTCACGCGAAGCGATATGCGCGCGTTGATGAACGAAGGGCGGCGATTGAACGAGGCGATGGGCGCGGTCAACATCCTGCCGCAATTGCTAGCTTCGCTCGGCGTGATCTTCACCGCCGCAGGAGTCGGCTCGCTGATCGCGCGGGGCATTCAACACATCATTCCGGCCAACAATATGTTTCTGCTCGTGCTGGCCAACTGCCTGGGAATGGCCCTCTTCACGATCGTCATGGGCAATTCGTTCGCGGCCTTTCCGGTGATCGCCACCGGGGTGCTGGTTCCGCTGATCGTCAAGCCGTTCGGCGTCAATCCCGCCATGGCGGCGATCATCACCCTGACCGCGGGGTCGAGCGGGACGCTGATGACGCCTATGGCCGCCAATTTCAACATCGTGCCTGCGGCCCTGCTCAACATGCGCGATCAATACGGCGTGATCAAATTTCAATTGCCGTATGCGCTTACCCTGTGGTCGTTCCACGTGTTATTGTTGTGGCTGCTGATCAAGATCTCCTGAAACAAACCGAATCGTACAGAGGTGAATAATGAGCGTGAACTCCCATCGTATTCGCTACAGCGCCGTGTCAGCCGCGCTGGTTGTCGCTTTACTTATGCCGGCCGTCTGGCCTGATCTGCTGAACAAGGTCGCCGCGACCGTCACGGCTCCGGAAATCTGGCGCATCGCGCCGCCCGCGCCGACGATCTCCGATGCCGACCGCCTGAGCGAATTGCGCGCGCGCCGCGAAGAGGTGATGAAGCGAATGGGCGACCGTGGCGTCATGGTTCTGTTCGGCGCCGAGCCGCGCGTCTACACCAACGACGTGGATTACCATTACCGGCAGGAGAACAATCTTTATTACCTCACCGGCATCAAGCAGGAAGATGCGACGCTGGTTCTGATTCCGGGCGCCAAGCGGACGCGAGAGATTCTGTTCATGCCTCCGCGTGATCCTCGGAACGAAACATGGCATGGGCATATGATGAGCGCCGATGAGGCCCGCGCGCGCAGCGGAATCCGGGAGGTATGGGATAGCGAGTCGCTCAATGGATTCCTGGCCTTTCTGGCGCCGCGCGCCGAGCAGGCGATCGCCAAACGCGGCTCTGTGTCGAAACCGAACGCGCAATTGGCCCGCCAGTGGCAGGACGAATTCCAGACCCTGGTCGAAGCGGTGAAATCGGATCAGGCCGAAATATATCTGCTTGCGCCGTCCACAAATCGCGATCTTCGCGAATACCGGCAGGAATACGAATTCGCCGAGGCGATCAAGGCCGCGTCCGCCGGATTGAAATTTAAGCCGGCGGCGCCGATCTTCGCCGATTTGCGCCTGGTCAAATCGCCGTGGGAGCAGAAGCTGCTCCAGCATGCCGTAGACATCACCACGGAGGCCTTCCACCGCGTCTACGCCACCGCCGCGCCAGGGATGCATGAATATGAAATCCAGGCCGAATATGAATACACTTTCCGCCGCCGCGGCGCCGACAACTGGGGCTATCCGTGCATCGTCGGCGCGGGGGAAAACGCCACGACGCTGCATTACATCACCAACCAGGATCGTCTCGATGACGGCGATTTGCTGCTGATGGATTGCGCCGCCGAATTCGATCATTATTCGGCGGACATCACGCGCACCATCCCGATCAACGGCAAATTCACAAAGGAGCAGGCCGAGATTTACAACGTTGTCTTCGAAGCGCAGACCGAGGCGATCAAACGCGCCCGCGCCGGTAATTCCCTGGTCGGCAGTGACCCGAAAAACACCGTCAACGGACGATCCACCGAGGTGATCAAGGAAGGATTGCTGCGGCTCGGACTGATCACGTCGAAAGACAACAACGAATATCGCACGTGGTTTATGCATGGCACGGGCCATTGGATTGGAATGAACGTTCACGACGTGGGCGTCCCCGGAAAGGCGCTCGCGTCTGGAATGGCCCTGACGGTCGAACCCGGAATCTACATCCGCCCGGACGCGCTGGACGTTTTGCCGAAAACGCCTGAAAACGAGCGGTTCATCAAAGCCGTCCGCCCTGCGTTCGAGAAATACAAAGGCATAGGCGTCCGCATCGAAGACGACATCCTGGTCACTTCGGGCGAGCCTGTGATCATGTCGGGCGCCATCCCGCGCAAACTGGAAGACGTCGAAGCGACGATGGCGCGGTTGAAAGAAGATTTCCGTAAGTCGGGATGGCCGTCGGTGGCGAGTAGGTAGTTTTCAAGGTCAAATGAAGGTGTCGAGAACATTAATTGATGTGAGTCATGAGATAGAAGCGGGGATGATCACCTATCCCGGTCTTCCCGCTCCGGTCGTCTCCGATTACCTGAGCCGCGAGGCGTCGCGCGGCAAGTATGCCGAGGGAACGACGTTTCAGATCGGCCGCATCGAGATGGTCGCCAACACCGGAACATACATTGACATGCCGTTCCACCGGTTCGAGGGCGGAATTGATCTGAGCGGAGCGCCGCTCGAACGTTTGGCCGATGTCGAAGGTTTGGTGATAGACGCTACCAAAAGAGATGGTCGCGCGGTTGATAAAGAATATTTTCAGGGTCTAGACTTGCGAGACCGGGCGGTTCTGATTCGCACCGGCTGGGACGCGCATTGGCGGACGACGCGATACGGCGAGGGCGCTCCGTTCGTAACTCGGCGCGCCGCCGAATTGTTGGTAGAAGGCGCGCCGGCGCTGGTCGGAATTGATTCGGTGAACATTGACGACGCGGGAGATGGCTCGCGGCCCGCGCACACATTGCTGCTCGGCGCGGGAATTCCGGTTGTCGAGCATCTTTGCAACCTGAATGAATTGCCCTCGCGCGGGTTCCGTTTTCACTGCGTCCCTGTGAAGTTTCGCGGTGTGGCGTCGTTCCCGGTTCGGGCTTACGCCGTGATTGGGTGATCTTATGTCCATAAGTCTCTACCTGCCGGAAACGCGGTTTACCGTCGCGAGCATTCCGCTCGAACAATACGGCGAAGCGGTCGCCTGTTTGGGCGCGGTCGATGGCTTCGTTTCGATGACGCGCGACAAGGAGGAGATCACTCTGGTCGTCGCCGAAGAGACCTGGCTTAAACTGGCGCCGCGTTTTCCGGGCGCGGCCGCGCAGGAGAGGCGGCGGCTGATCCGGTTCGACACGGTGCTCGACTTCTCGGTGGTCGGCTTCATTGCGGAGATCAGCCGCGCGCTGGCCGAGGCGGACATCAGCATCCTGAGCATTTCGACCTATCGCACGGACGCCGTGCTCGTCCACGAATCGAGGTTCGATGACGCGGTCAACGCTATCAAGCAGGCCCTGGTTACTCTCAAATTCACCCACCTCGCGCAACATTGAGGAATATACGGCGCCGGGAGCGTTAGCGACCGGCCTCCTGCTGAGCGGACCTCTCACAAAGGCCTCCGGTCGCTAACGCTGTCGGCGCCGTACCGATGGCCATCGAAGTAAAGACTATGTCAGAAGATATTCCCAAACTTGAAGGCTTGCAGAGCAAATCGGTTTATGCGTCGAAGCCGCTGAACCGCACTTCAGCGGTCAGCCCACCGATCTGGCAAACGACCACGTTCAGCGCCGAGACGACGGAAGATTTCGCCGAGGTCGCCGTCGCCACGAAACCGGCGGAGTTCTACACGCGCAACGGCAATCCGAACCACGCCATGGTCGAGACGACATTGGCCGCGCTCGAAGGCGGAGAGGCGGCCCAGGTCTTCAGCTCCGGGATGGGCTCTATCTTCGCCGCCATGGGATGCCTGCTCGAGGCCGGCGATCACGTCGTGGCGCAGCGCAATCACTACGCCGGCGCGACTACGTTGATGAAAGAGTTCCTGCCGCGATGGAGCATTGAGATCACTTATGTCGATCAGACCAATAACGCCGAATTCGCCGCCGCTCTGCGTCCGAACACGAAACTCATCTACGTCGAAACGCCCGTCAACCCGTTAATGCAAATCACCGACCTGCGCTTCGTCGTCGGGTTAGCCAAAGACCGAGGCGTCGCCACGATCTGCGACAACACGTTCGCGACGCCGGTCAATCAGCGGCCGCTCGAATTCGGCGTTGACGCGGTTATTCACAGCGCGACCAAGTATGTCGGCGGCCATCACGACGTGACGGCGGGAGCGCTCGTCGGATCGAAAGAGTTCGTCGAACGCGTGTGGCGTTTCGCCCTGGTCGCCGGCGCCACACTCAGCCCCTTCGACGGCTGGCTGCTGCTGCGCGGTTTGCGGACGCTGGGCCTGCGAGTCGAACGCCACAACCAGAACGGAATGGCGCTGGCCGGGTTCTTGGAACATCACCCGAAAGTAGCGCGAGTCTATTACCCCGGCCTCCCGTCGCACCCGCAGCATGAGCTGGCCGGATCACAGATGAGCGGGTTCACCGGAATGCTGAGCGTCGAATTGCGCGGAGGTTATGCGGCCGCCGACAAATTCATATCCTCTCTGCGCCTCGCCACACGCGCCGCCAGTCTAGGAGGATTCGAGACTCTGGTCGTACATCCCGCCTCGATGTGGAGCCTTCAGCTTTCGCGCGAGCTGCGAGAGTCCACCGGGATCAATGAAGGTTTGGTGCGAATTTCGGTCGGCCTGGAAGACGAGGTCGATATGCTACGTGATTTCGATCAGGCGCTGGCTGCAGTTTGATCCAATTTTGCCACAGAGCCACAGAGCCACAGAGCCACAGAGCCACAGAGCTACAGAGAAGGAGAGGTGAAAGCATAGAAAACCAGGGGGCAAAGCGTCGCCCCGTCCCTCTCTCCATCTCGCTTTCTCTGTGCCTCTGTGTCTCTGTGGCTAAGACAAAAAAATAAGGAGAGATCTTTCAATCTCTCCTTTAGAAGGCTAGCTTTGCTGGGATGAAAACTTGGAAGACAATGGCGCTAGAACTCATCCAGCGCGCAGTAATGATAAGTGCAATACTGGCGCCACAATTGGTCGGAAGGGTGGTCAGACAGTTATCTATGCGGAATGCCCTGATTTAGCGGAAAGATAGCGCGCCTAAAGGTGATACGGTAAGACCATTTTATCCAGAATTTCGTATGCGAACTTCAATTTTTCGTAGATCGAGTAATAATCGCCTCAGCCTTAGAGCCAATCCTGCGGCTTGAAATACGTCCAGGCTTCGGCTTCGGCCGAATCAGGCTCCGGTTTGTAATCGTAGACCCACCGAGCGAGAGGCGGCAGCGACATTAAGATTGATTCCGTCCGCCCGCGCGTCTCCAGTCCGAAGATCGTTCCACGGTCATAGACCAGATTGAATTCGACGTATCGCCCGCGCCTGATCAATTGAAATTCGCGCTCGCGTTCGCCATAACTGTGGCGCCGCCTGAGCTCGACAACCGGCAGATAAGCCTGCAGGAAAGCCTCGCCCACGTCCTTCACGAAAGCGAAAAGCCTTTCCATATCGCCTTGCAGGTAATCGAAGAAGATACCGCCCACGCCACGAGTCTCGTTGCGATGTTTGATGAAGAAGTATTCGTCGCACCACTTCTTGAAGCGGGGGTAATAATCGGGGTCGTGTTTGTCGCAGGCCTCTTTGAGCACGCGGTGAAAATGGCGCGCGTCTTCACGAAACGGGTAATAGGGAGTCAGATCGGAGCCACCGCCGAACCATCGGGCGTCGCCTTTTTCGAGGTAGCGGAAGTTTGCGTGGACCGTCGGCGCGTATGGATTGCGCGGGTGGA
>DASTMP010000067.1:0-3374 GCA_035714085.1 Blastocatellia bacterium | reverse complement strand
CTGGAAAGAGCAAAGCAAGTCGTTCGAGTCGATGAGCGCGCGCCAGGCATTCACTGGGAATCTCACGAGTAGTGAGCGGCCTGAGAAGATTCAGGGGGAAAAAGTGACGTGGGACTACTTTCCCACACTTGGAGTGGCTCCGATCCTCGGACGGAATTTCACTGTGGAGGAAGACCGCCCCGGCGCGCAGTCGGTAATCCTCTTATCTGAGCGCCTCTGGCTACGGCGCTTTGGCGGCGACCTTCAGATCGTCGGTCAGACGATTCCGATCAATGGCCAGAGCGTAACTGTGATAGGGGTTATGCCGAATGACACTCGCCCAAACATCGAATTCTGGGCGCCGCTTGCCATTTCCTATCAGAACGCCGATCGCGGCTTGCATAACATACAGGTCGTGGCCCGCCTCGCCGCTGGCGTCACGCAAACGCAGGCGCAGGCGGAGATCTCCAACATCGCCGCCCGACTAGCCTCGGAATACCCGGAATTCAACGCCGGCTGGGGAGTGACGCTCGTTCGATATCAGGACCTGGTTATTTTGAACATCCGACAGGCCTTGACGATATTGCTGGCCGCAGTCGGCGTTGTGCTCTTGATCGCCTGCGCGAACGTGGCCAACCTGTTGCTGGCGCGCTCGGCGGCTCGCTCGTCAGAGATCGCCGTCCGGCTTGCGCTCGGGGCCAGCCGCGGCCGGTTGATCCGCCAGATGTTAACGGAGAGCATGCTGATCTCCCTGATTGGTGGCGCGATCGGCCTGGCGGTCGCGGTCTGGCTTACGCGGGCGCTGATTGGATTGAACTCGCAGGGTATCCCGCGAGCAGCCGAGATCGGCGTCGACGGCCGGGTGCTCGGCTTCGCTCTCCTGGCATCTGTCCTCTCAGGCGCCCTCTTCGGTCTCATTCCCGCCTGGCAGGCGTCGAACCCGAATCTCAACGAAACCTTGAAGGAGGGCGGCAAATCCGCCGGGGGGCATGGTCGCGGGAACCGCCTTCGAGGCTTGCTGGTGATCGTTCAGGTGGCGCTGGCCTTCACGCTGCTGGCCGGCGCCGGATTACTCATCAAAAGTTTTTCTCGGCTCCAAGACGTTAACGTAGGTTTCAACCGCGAACGACTGCTGTCTATGCAAATCTCTCTGCCGCCTGCCCAATACACAGACGGCGCAAGCGTGATCGGCTTTTACACGGAAGCCACCCGGCGTTTGTCGGCGTTGCCGGGGATAATTTCCGTCGGCGGCATCTCCCAAACGCCGCTCGCCTCCGGGGGACCGCAATTCATCTTCTCGGTCGAAGGCCGCCCGCTTCCCAGTCCTGCGGACGCCTCGCTGGCTAGCTATCGAATTATCACGCCTGGCTATTTTCAAACGATGGGCATCCCGCTCATCAAGGGCAGGGCATTAACTGAGGCCGACGAACAGCGGGCGTTGCAGGCGGTAGTCATTAATCTGAATCTGGCGGAAAAGATGTGGCCTGGAGAAGATCCAATCGGAAAACGGATGACCGTAGGGGTTCCGCTGCCCAACGAACAACCCGATTGGGTGATGGTCGTCGGCGTGGTGGGCAACGTTAAACACACGACCCTCGCCGGCGAGACTGGGATGCAGATGTATCAGACGTCCGCTCAATCGCCCTTCGTCTCGGGAGGGCTCGGCCGCACAATGAATTTTCTGTTGCGGACCGACACTGCCCCGACAGCGCTTACCGATTCGGCGCGAAAGGTCTTCGCCGGTCTCAACCCTACGCTCCCGGTGTCGAACGTGAAAACTATGGAGGACATTATTTACGATTCGGTCGCCCCGTTCCGGTTCAATGTGTTCCTGCTCGGCCTGTTCGCCGCGATTGCGATGGCGCTCACCCTGGTGGGCGTGTACGGCGTGATGAATTACGCAGTCACGCAACGAACGCAGGAAATAGGCATCCGCATGGCGCTGGGCGCGCAGCCCAGGCAGGTTCGCCGCCTTGTTCTCCGGCAAGGGCTGATCCTATCCTTCGCCGGGTTGTTTTTCGGCCTGGCCGGCAGTCTGGGGGTGATGCGACTGATCTCCGGGCTGCTCTTCAACGTGAGCGCGAACGACCCGACAAACCTCCTGGCTGTCGGCGCAGGACTGGTTCTCACTACGCTTACGGCCTGCTACATTCCGGCCCGTAAGGCCACGCGAATCGATCCAATCATCGCGCTGCGGCGCGAGTAATTTGCGGAATCTTTAAAAAATGCCGTATATCTGAGGAGGAAGTTATGACGACAGACCATTATGATCCGCATGGACAAGCGCTTCTCGTACCTACGGGTGGTCCTCTTTAATGAGACATAGGTTTCGGCTGCGGGTAACCAAGTGAGCTTTGCCAGGCGGAGCGCTTGATATTCGTCTCCGTCTCAATCTCGACGTGGATGCGCAATTCTTCTTCAATGTCCTGCAAGACGCTTTCGCGCCGAAACAGGGCGCGCAGCCGCGCCATGAGAATGTTGAACCATTCCATCATCAGCCTCCTTAGACTGCTTTTCTGACCTTCGCAATAGCCAGGGCGAGCCGATCCCAGCTCTCTTCCTCGGCGGCGCCTTGTTTAGTCCCTGCTTTAGTCAGCGTGTAGATTTTGCCCGGCGGCCGGTCTCTGGCGCCCTCCACTTGGAACTGATGGGAGCCGCGCTGCCCGGGTCCGGTAGACCGCCGGGTAGAGGCAGCCTGGCTCGACCTCAAGCAGCTCGTCAGACAACCGCCGAATGCGCTGGATGATGCCGTAGCCGTAAAGGGGTCCTAAGCAGAGGGCCTTGAGGATGAGCAGGTCGAGCGCGCATTGCGGGAGATCCGCCTTCGGTTGAGTCAAACTGCGCCTCCAAATCTGTATTGTTTATTGGTCACACTTAGAAATTCTAGGCGTAGGGTAGGCATGTAGACCTAGAATGTCAAAACATAGCGCGCGAGATCGTCTACAGGGTAGGCAGCGGATTTGCGCATGCCTCAAGAAAGGCTGTGTTGATACGAATAGAGCTAGGCTTGCGCGCAGAACTCGAAACTCGAACCCACAAAAGACCGGCTTGCTGAGTCATCCTTCGCCTAAGCTGTTCGCGCCCATCGCACGAAAGCTACAGGTCGAAATTTATGGGAGTTTTTCTGAGAATTGGGATTGCTATACTGTTTTGGACATAGTATATTCCAGAATAGCATGATGAAAAAGCGTATTACAAAGAATCCTGAATACCGCGACCTGTTTCCGGGGGCGCTGGAAATGATGATCCTGCAATCGGTCCGGCTGAAACCCATGCACGGCTATGCGCTGGCGAAACACATCAAGCAGGTTTCGGATGATCTGCTGCAAATCGAGGAAGGGTCCCTGTATCCCGCGTTGCAGCGGATGTTGAAGGAGGGCTGGCTTGAATCGGAA
>DASTMP010000066.1:0-26715 GCA_035714085.1 Blastocatellia bacterium | reverse complement strand
CGTGATTTCGCTGCAAAACGAACCCGACGTTACTGTGACTTACGAATCGGCGTCGTGGACTGCGGCGCAATTCCAGACCTTCTGCCGCGATTACGCCGGCGCTATCAATGCGCCTGTAATGATGCCGGAATCATTCCAGTTCAATCAGGCGGTGTCGGATCCCACGCTCAACGACCCGGCCGCCGCCGCCAACGTTGACTACATCGGCGGCCACCTCTATGGCGCGGGGGTTCGCGACTACCCGCTCGCTCACTCGCTCGGCAAACACACCTGGATGACGGAATACCTCGTGAACGACCAGACCATCGCAACCGCCATCGACACCGCGGCGCAGATCAGCGACTGTCTAACGACGGGCAACATGAGCGCATACATCTGGTGGAAGACCATCGGCAATGCCAACGGATTGTTGGACGCCGCCGGCGCTCCGCAACGACGCGGCTTTGTCATGGCTCAATTCAGCCGCTTCGTTCGCCCCGGCGATTTCCGCATCGACGTCTCCGCCAACTCCGGTCCGCTGAGCATCTCCGCATTCAAGGACCCGGTCACGGGCCGGTTCGCGATCGTGGCGGTGAACAATACGACTCTGCCTGAAACGCAAAAGTTCAACCTTGGAGGAATAACTACCTCATCCGTCTCTCCTTGGGTGACTTCGGCCACGCAGTCTCTGGAGCAGCAATCGCCGCTGGGCATGAGCGGCGGCGCGTTCACGTATGAGATTCCTTCGCTGTCCGTCGTCACCTTTACTGGCTTTGACGCCCCTGTGATCACGAGCGGCGGCGCCGCGAGCGCGACCTTTGGCGAGCCGTTCCGCCTGGGCGTAACCGCCACCAATTCGCCCACCGGCTACAGCGCGCAAGGACTGCCGCCGGGCCTGGTGATTGATCCGGCTTCCGGCGTCATTTCCGGTACGCCCACAGCGGCGGGCGAATACAGGGCAACCGTGATCGCTACCAACCCTGGCGGGGCCGGCGCGCTCGACCTCGCCATTACGGTCTTGAAAGCGAACGCAACGGTTGCGCTCAGCAATCTCACAGCCTTCTATGACGGCGCGCCGCTCGCCGCGACGGCCGCCACCGCGCCCGCCGGCCTGTCGGTAATTCTCACATACAATGGCGCCGCTACTCCGCCGATCTACCCTGGCGTTTACACAGTGGTTGCGACCATCGACGACCCGAACTACGCCGGCGGCGCCACTGGCGCGCTCGAAATCGGCGTCACTGCTCTGGTCCGGCATATGACTTCGCTAAACGGCGGTATCAATGGCTCGGTACAGATTCTAACCGCGGAGAACGTCACGCTCGGCGGAAACGCGCGGATTACCGGCGATCTGCTCGCCCCGGGCATGCCGGAAATACGGCTGAACGGCCAGGGCGTCTTTAGTGGCGCGATCGAGGGAGACGGCTCCTCGGAGCCGGGCGCCTATACCATCACTCTCAACGGCGACGCCGCGCTTCGCCACGTCGTGCGGCGGATCGATCCGCTCGCCTTGCCAGTTGTCGCCCCTCCACCACAGCCCCCTGGTACGCGAAGCGTCACCCTCGATCAACCCGGCGAGAGCGCGGGCGATTTCGCCACAGTGCGCAACCTCACGCTCAATAGCAGCGTCGGCCTTGTCAGTGTGCCGCCCGGCGTCTACGGCAACTTCTCCGCAAATAGCGGCAGCGGCTTCATATTTGGGCAGGCCGGCGGACCATCGATTTACAATCTGCAAAACCTCACGCTCAACGGAGGCAGCCATATCGAAATCATTGGTCCGGTGATCCTGGTCCTCAATCGCGGGCTTTCGGTCAACAGCAACGTCACTTTCTCCAATCATCCAGCCGAATGGCTTACACTGGAGATTGCTTCCGGAGGCCTCACGCTCAACGGCGACGCGCTGCTACCCGCGACGGTCATCGCGCCGAGCGGCGCCGTGACCTTGAATGGAAACGCCACGCTCCGGGGCGCGGTGAAAGCAGATCGCCTGATTGTGAACGGCAATGCCACGCTCAAAAATCCGTGAGTGGTCATGAAGTGGAAAAGCGACACTTGATTTCGGTATACCGAAATCAAGTGTCGCCACGCCGAAGATTGATTTTGGTATTCCAAAATCAAACGACCTGAGCAGGTGAAAACCTCCGACTTAGTCTGAATCCGTTTGTGCTAGCAGTTAGTTCATCCTTCGCTTAAGCGATCTTATGCTCTTGCATTAGCAGGCAGTGTTCGAACTGCTGTTTTGCCATGGAATAGAAAACATCTTTTTTACCAACCGTCTGCGGGTCCCAGTGTGACAACTCCAGAATCCCCTTGTACTTTTCCACAATACTAGACAAGTATTGTTGCAAAAAAACGTACGGATCAAGTCTCCACTTTAGCCTTCCGTCCTCTTCTATCATCAGAGCAGATAGGGCATAGACCAGCGGCATGATGAATCCGTCTGCATACTGGTAGTCCATCGGCGCATTGTAAAACGTTGAGGTTGGCTGGCTCCGCAGATATTTTTGCGGGTTTTCTGTGTATTTTCCTGGGCTGTAACACTTGACGGAACTGATCCGCCCGAATTTTCCATCAGCACGGTTATATGCGTCCGGGAACTCCATGTAAATTTGATCGTACAATTGGGGCAAGTCCTTCAGCAGGGCGAAAGCGCTGGAGACAGCCGGATTTTTCAATTCATAAAGGATCTGATCTTTGTCAAGACGAGATATGCGTATCCAGGGCGCGCGCAAAACTTTGACGGATACCATGAATGATCCGCTGTTTCTCGCTGACCTGGAGGAAGTGGCGGGAGACTTCAAGCACGTTGAAGCTGGTGTTCAATAAACTTGGTCTAGCCAGTTCTGGATTTTGACGGCGGGAAGCAAGTCGCTGAAGTCAGCGATATTGCGAGTGATAATGACATGGCCGCCGGCCAGCGCCATCGCGGCGATGATCGTGTCAGCGTATCTTTTCCTTGTGCTGTGCTTTTGGCGTAACTCGATGAGCTTTTTGACTGAAGGTTGATCGAGATACAAGATGCTGAAGGCGCTCAGAACCGCCTGCGTCCCGATCAATCGTTCCTGCTCTCTCAGTAAATCTTGTGGCTCTGCTTTGAGCAACGCATCATAGCGCCCGCGCATCTGCTCGGCAAAGACGATGAAAGGGACGGCGATTTGTTCCAAGGGTACTTTGGCGAGATTGTTGAGTAGCGTCTGATGGCCGTCAGTGTAATGGCGCAAAATGTTCGTATCCAGCAGGTATTTCATCATTAATCAATTGTCTGCTCCCGCTGTCGTTCAATTTCGTCAAAGAGTTCCAGCGCGCCCGGATCATCAGCGAAGATGCCGTAGTTGCGATAGCCCTTTTTTCTCAGGCGCAAATCAAGCTCTGAGCCATCTCCTTCCACAACTCTTTCGGGGATAGGGCCAGGCACTGTGGTAATTTCGCTAGTCGCGATGTCAGCAAGCTGCCGCCTGATCTCTTCCAGCACGGCTTCGCGCGACTCAGCTTCGGCGCTGATAGCTGGAATCGTCACAACGAAAGCCTTCCATCGTTCCACTCCATCCGTAAGATTGCGGAAAACCTGCACACGATATTCCATTGTTGGCGACTGATTCATAAAACACATGATAGCACTGCTAACTGACTGCTTGAAGCGAAATGATGCGGCTGAAAATAAGACGGAATCGCCTCGATTTGAAAATCCCATCAATCCTGTCTGTGTTCGACTTCGGTGGTGGTGGATTCGCTACGGCCTTTGCCCTTTTATTGCAGGTCGGGCTTTGGGCTTGTATTTCGCTTCGGTTTACGTGAGGATTCCATTCTTGCAATCGGCCCCGAATATCCATGATGACTTGGAAAGGGGCGGTTCTTGTCATGTCGAAATTCCCACGTTACCTCCTCGCAACCGTTGGTTGCTGCCTGTTGCTGCGCTTAACCAGCGGGGCCGCGATTAGTCCGGAAGACGAAATCGCCCTGAAAAAAGGCCAGCAACTCATCGTCAAAATTCCCGGTAAGATGCTCAAATATGAAACGCGTAGCATTTCAACCGGGGCGCCGATTCTTACCGCTAGTGTCTCAGCGTCAGGAGAGACGATAACAGTTGAAGGGGCCTCCGATTGGCAAGCGCGTGGTTGGCCGTTGATGATGACTCTTTATTACGAGAAATCCATCAAGAAAAAAGAGTATACCGAGGTTGAGTGCCGGAGCAGTCAGGCTTATCTCAAGCTCCGATTCTCTCCCGATACGCCCGACGTGAATGCGGTCTTGCGACAACTCATCTACCTCGGTTCCGTCGACATGTTTGAATCCAGCGCGGAATTTAAAGCGCTGGAGGAAAAGTTGCTGCCTGTTACTTTCCATGGGGCGCTCGGGCAAATCCCGCGGGATAAACAACTCCAATTGATAAAAGACCTGGACTATAACGACGAGGGGTTAGGCGTCGAAGAGTTCAAAGGGAAGCAATATATCGCTTTTTCAAAGACCGATCTGACCATTGAATTTAATTCTCGTAGAATGAAACAGCCGGCAAGGATCGCCACTATCCTGAAAGTCCGCCTCTTACCCGCCCTCGAGAAGATTGCCCCGTTTATAACAGACGCTAATGGGATATACGGAATCAAGATAAGAGCGCGGACTTTCTACAAGGATTTTCACTCTGAACGGAATCTCCAGCCGCATGTGGAAGTTTTGGAAATCTTCGCTCCATATGATTTGGTGGAGCAATTTTACAATCGGGACATCACCGATCAAAAATTAGTGGAGGGGATATTCATATCGGTTGACGGCAAACGAATCGAGGTCGATCTGTCACAAGCCGCTCAAATCTGACAACTGACGGCTTGAAGCGAAATGAGATGGCTGAACATAAAATGGAAGCGTCTCGATTTGAAACCCCCGTCAATCCTGTCTGTGCTCGTCTTCTGTAGTGATCGACTCGCCACGGCTTTCGCCCTTTTGCTCTATGGCTGCGCGCAGCGTGTGCCAGGAGAGGCTGGCGCATTTGACGCGGGCGGGGTATTCGCGCACGCCGGCGAAGATTTTCAGGCGGCCCAGATGGTTCTGTTCGGTTTCGGCGTCGAGCTCGCCTTTGACCATTCGGTGAAATTCGTCGAACATCACTTCGGCTTCTTCCTTAGTCTTCCCTTTGACTGCCGCGGTCATCATCGATGCCGAGGCTTTCGAGATCGCGCAGCCTGATCCCTGGAAGCCCACCTCCTTGATTAAGTCGCCGTCCATCTGCAGGTAGAGCGTGATCTGATCGCCGCAAAGAGGGTTGTAGCCTTCCTGTTCGCGGTTGGCTGTTTCGAGCCGCTTGAAGTTGCGAGGTTTTTTGTTGTGGTCGAGTATGACCTGTTGATAGAGTTCGTTCAGTTCTGCCATAAGCTGGTGGTTAGTGGTTAGTGGTTAGTGGTTGGTGGTGGCTGAGTAAACCAACCACCAACAACTAACCACTAACCACCACTATGCAAATACCTCAATCGCTTTCTGGATCGCGGCGGCCAGCGCGTCGATCTCCTCTTTCGTGTTGTAAAACGCGAGCGATGCGCGCGCCGTCGCGGGCACGTCAAACCGTTTCATCACGGGCTGCGCGCAATGATGGCCGGCGCGCACTGCGATGCCTTCCTGATCGAGGATTGTGCCTATGTCGTGCGGGTGGATGTCTTCGACCGTGAACGACAGCACACTCGCTTTCTCTCGCGCCGTACCGATGATCTTGACTCCCGGAATCGCTCCGATCACTTCGGTCGCGTAATCGAGCAGTTCGTGTTCGTAAGCGGCGATACGGTCGAGGCCGACGGCGTTCAGATAATCGACCGCCGCGCCGAGCCCGATGGCGCCTTCGATGTTCGGCGTGCCGGCTTCGAACTTGTAGGGCAGCGTGTTGTAGGTAGTCTTCTCGAAGGTCACCGACGCAATCATATCGCCGCCGCCCATCACCGGAGGCATCGATTCGAGCCAGTGGCTCTTGCCGTACAGAACTCCGATGCCCGTGGGGCCGCACATCTTGTGCCCGGAAAACGCGTAGAAATCGCAGTCCAGGTCGCGCACGTCGACTTTCAGATGCGGCGCGGCCTGCGCGCCGTCGAGCAGTACGGGAATGTCCTGGCTGTGCGCCAGCTCGATGATCCGCTTGACCGGATTGACCGTGCCTAGCGCGTTCGAGATGTGCGTGACGGCGACCATCTTGACGCGCTTGTTGAGCATCCGCGCGAACTCTTCGATCAGCAGTTCGCCGTTGTCATCGATCGGGATCACGCGCAGCTTCGCCCGCTGACCGTCGCAGAGCATCTGCCACGGGACGATGTTCGAGTGGTGCTCCATCGTGGAGATGATGATCTCATCGCCCTCGTGGACGAATTTGCGGCCGTAACTCTGCGCGACGATGTTGATGCTTTCGGTCGCGCCGCGCGTGTAAATGATCTCGTGCGTCTCGGCCGCGTTGATGAACCGCTGAATCCTGACTCTGGCGTCTTCGTATTCGCGCGTTGCGAGCTGGCTCAAATAATGCACGCCGCGATGGACATTGGCGTTCTGCGTGGCGTAATAGTTGATGATCGCGTCGATCACGACCTGCGGTTTCTGCGAGGTCGCGGCGCTGTCCAGATAGACGAGCGGGCGTCCGTGAACCCGCTGTTTGAGGATCGGAAAATCTCCTCGGATTCGATCGACGTCAAATCGGTTTGTCAGCTTCTCCTGCGCGTTAACTTCTTCAAGCGCGGCTTGCATCGTTCTATTCATCCTCCAGATCTGGCAGATTGGGCAGACTTGGCAAACTCTGATGTAGTTTGTCGAGAACCGCTCGATCCAAATGTTCGCGCGCCGATTTCAATTTGATTCTGCTGATCACGTCCTCGGCGAAGCCGTAAGTCAGCAGCGCCCGCGCGCGTTCGGGAGTGATCCCGCGCGTGGACAGATAGAAAAGCTCTTCATCTTCCAATTGTCCCACGGTCGCGCCGTGGGCGCATTTCACGTCGTCGGCGAAAATCTCCAACTGCGGCTTCGTGTCGACGTGGGCGTCGGAAGACAGCAGCAAATTTTTATTCAACTGGCGCGCGTCGGTCAGCAGCGCCCCTTCGCGCACGAAGACCTTGCCGTTGAAGACCGCTCGCGAACGCCCGTCGAGAATGCCTTTGTAGAGCTGATTGCTGACGGAATACGGCTTCTGGTGATCGATCGAGGTGTGGCTGTCGGTGTGCTGTTGTCCTGTGACCACATAAAGGCCGTCGATCGTCGTCTCGATATTCTCATCGGTCAGCGCGACGTTCAGATCGTGCCGCGCGATCTCGGCTCCGAGTGAAACGGCGTAAGACGCGTAATTACTCGCGCGCTCCTGATGGACCTGCGTCGTGGCGATGTGAAACGCGCGCTCGCTCTCCTGCTGAAAGCGATAATGGGTGATGACCGAGCCCTCTTTCGCGACGACCTCGGTCACCGCGTTGGTGAAATAGACCCCGGCGCCGAACGAGACGTAACTCTCGATGACGGTGGCGCCCGCGCCCGCCCCCGCGACTATCAAAACGCGCGGATGCGACACGACAGGCTCTTCCCCCGTCGAAATGAAGAGCAGGTGGATCGGCGTTTCGATCGCCTTCCCATCGGGAATATAAACGAACGCGCCGCCGCCGACGCTCGCGGTGTTGAGCGCGATGAAGGTAGCGTCACGGTAATCGGCGTAAGCCGCCAGATGATCCCGCGCGACGTCGGCGTGTTCGCTCGGGATTTCGGCGAGATTGCCGGCGACACAGCCGTTCGACGAGGCCTTTGAAAGCCCGCGCGAGAATAATCCATTGATGAAAACCAACTGGCTCTCGCGCGATTCCGCGAACGTGAACGGATCGATGTCGCGCGCCGTCAATCCTTTGGGGCCTTTGGGGCCTTTGGGGCCTTTGGGGCCCTTGGGGCTCTTCAGACCGTTCGACTCAGGGTCGAACGACTCGCGATACGGGACTTTCAGGATCGGCGCGACGTTCGTGTATTTCCACTCCTCATTGCGCGTGGTCGGAAAATCGAGCGATTCAAAAGCCGCTCCAGCTTTTTCGCGCAGGTTCGCGAGCCACGCCGGGTCACGCCCCTCGCGCGCCTGAGCCAAGAGTTTATACGCCGAAAAGATGTTGTCTTTCTCTTTGATGACCTGAGCCATTTTAAACAGTCAGAAAAATATATTGCGATAGATCCAACAGCCCATTTGTCATATGTCATATGCCCTATGAAATATGATTACGCTCCTGCGCCCGCGCCCTTGATCCAATCGTATCCCTTCTTCTCCAATTCGACCGCCAGTTCCTTGCCGCCGGATTTGACGATCCGGCCGCGGTAGAGCACGTGGACGAAATGCGGCTCGATATAATTGAGCAGCCGCTGGTAGTGAGTGACGAGGATGATGGCGTTGTCTTTGTTGGCCAGTTTGTTGACGCCGCCCGCCACGATGCGCAGCGCGTCGATGTCCAGACCGGAATCGGTCTCGTCCAGCACCGCCAGCTTCGGTTCGAGCACGGCCATTTGCAGAATCTCGTTGCGCTTCTTCTCGCCGCCCGAGAAGCCTTCGTTGACCGAGCGGTTGATGAAGCTCGCGTCCATTTCGACGATTTTTATCTTCTCGCGGATCAGGTCATCGAATTCCAGCGGGTCGAGCTCGTCGCGCCCTTCGTACTTCGCCTTTTCATTGTAGGCCATGCGCAGGAAGTTGGCGTTGCTCACGCCGGGAATTTCGATCGGGTATTGAAAGGCGAGGAAGACCCCGAGGCGCGCCCGCTCGTCGGGCTCGATCTCGAGCAGGTTTCGGCCGTCGTAGATCACTTCGCCTTCGGTGACTTCGTAGGACGGATGGCCCGCAAGCGCCTTCGCCAGCGTGCTTTTGCCAGAGCCGTTCGGCCCCATGATCGCGTGGATCTCTCCCGCTTTAACCGAGAGGTCGAGTCCTCTCAAAATCTCCTTGCCGTCAATCGCGACGCGTAAATTACGAATCTCCAGCACTATCAAACTCTCCTTCAATCACTGACTTCGATGATCGCTTCGATCTCGACCGGGATGCCGCTCGGCAGCGATCCCATTCCGACCGCCGAACGCGCATGCCGCCCGTTTTCGCCGAACACCTCGATAAACAAGTCTGAGCAGCCGTTGATGACGAACGGATGATCTTCGAAATCGGTCGTGGCGTTGACCATTCCGAGAACCTTGACCACGCGCTTGACGCGCCGCAACGCGCCCAGCTCCTGCTTCATTACGGCCAGCAATATCAACCCCGTCTCTCGCGCGAATTGGTAAGCCTGCTCTTTGGTGAATTCAATGCCTACCTTGCCTTTCGCGGTCGCGCCCTTGCCCGCCAGGAATAACAGGTTCCCTGCGCGCACGGCGTGAACGTAATTGCCTCCCGGCGTCGGCACGGGCGGAAGCTGACCTTCAATCTCCGATAATCTGTCCGACATAAGCCACCCCCTTCTTCTCCGAAAACCAACCACGAAGAAACGAAGAAAGACCAGAAAAAACCTTCGCGCCCTTCGTTTCTTCGTGGTTGGTTCTGATTCCTTCTTAGCCGACGCTGCCTTCGAGCTTCAATCCGAGCAGCCTCGTCGCCTCGACCGCGAACTCCATCGGCAATTCGCGGAATACCTCTTTACAGAACCCGTTGATGATCATCGAGACCGCGTCTTCGGTCGAAACGCCGCGCTGGTTGAAATAGAAGATCTGCTCCTCGCTGATCTTCGAGGTCGAAGCCTCGTGTTCGATCTTCGCCGAATTGTTACCGACCTCGATGTAAGGGAACGTGTTCGCGCCCGAGCGGCGACCGATCAGCAGGCTGTCGCACTGCGAATAGTTCCGCGCGTTCTCGGCCTTCGGCAGAATCTTCACCAGACCGCGATAGCTGTTGTTCGAAAACCCCGCCGAGATGCCCTTCGAAATGATCCGGCTGCGAGTGTTCTTGCCGATGTGAATCATCTTGGTCCCGGTGTCGGCCTGCTGCCGGTGATTCGTGAGCGCGACCGAATAGAACTCGCCGATCGAATTGTCGCCCTGCAGAATGCAGCTCGGATACTTCCATGTGATCGCCGACCCGGTCTCTACCTGCGTCCACGAAATCTTCGAATTGACGCCCGCGCATTTGCCGCGCTTGGTGACGAAGTTGTAGATGCCTCCGCGCCCTTCTTCATCGCCCGCGTACCAGTTCTGCACGGTCGAGTATTTGATCTCCGCGTTGTCCAGCGCGACCAGTTCGACTACGGCGGCGTGCAACTGATTCTTGTCGAATTTCGGAGCTGTGCAACCTTCGAGATATGAGACATAGCTGCCTTCTTCAGCGATGATCAACGTCCGCTCGAACTGCCCCGACTCCGAGTTGTTGATGCGGAAATATGACGACAACTCCATCGGACAGCGCACGCCTTTCGGGATGTAACAAAACGAGCCGTCCGAAAAGACCGCCGAGTTCAAAGTCGCGAAGAAGTTGTCGGTGTAGGGAACTACCGAGCCGATGTACTTCCTGACCAGTTCCGGGTAATCGCGCACCGCTTCCGAAAACGAGCAGAAGATCACTCCTTCCTTGGCCAGCTTCTCCTTGAACGTCGTCGCCACCGAGACGCTGTCGAAGATCGCGTCGACGGCCACGTTGGCCAGCAGCTTCTGTTCGTGGAGCGGAATGCCGAGCTTCTCGAAAGTGTCGAGCAACTGCGGATCGACCTCGTCCAGGCTCTGTTTCTTCTCTTTCTGCTTCGGCGCCGAGTAATAGATGATGTCCTGATAATCCACCTTCGGATAATGGACGTTTGCCCAGACAGGCTCCTCCATCTTCAGCCAGTGGCGATAGGCCTTCAGACGCCATTCCAACATCCATTCCGGTTCGTTTTTCTTCTCGGAGATCATGCGGACGACCTCTTCGTTCAAACCGCGCGGAATGACATCCGACTCGATCTCGGTGACAAAGCCGTATTTGTATTTTTGATTTGCAATTGCTTCGATTGCGCTCATTTTCTCCCTTAACGGTACTGTTTGATCCTTCCTAAAGATGACAAAACAGTCAGGTTTAATTTCAAAAAAACTCCGGGGCGAGTGATCACGCGGCGGGTCGCGCCCGCGCAGGCTCTTTGGCGCCGCTTCTATTGGTGATCTGCACGAATTTGACGTCTACGGAGCCGGTGAGCAGCGTAGAGATCGGAACCCTGTCGAAGACGCTGTTGACGAAATCTGTGATGCTCGTCCAGACCGGCTTCAGGCCGCAATCGTCGTGATGCACGCAGATGTCCTGATTGCCAGTGAACTGCGAGCAGATCTCCTCTTCCGACGGTATGCCGCCGAGCGCGCGCATCACCTCGCCCAACGATATTTCCCCGCAGGGACGCGTCAAACGATAACCGCCTTTCGGCCCCCGCACGCTCTCGACGATCCCGCTGTGGCTCAAGGTCCACAAAATCTTCTCGACATAGGCGACGGACAGACCTTCGCGCTCGGCGATGTCGCGCACGAAGATCGCGCCAGGCTCCGAATTGCCGTCGGAGTTGGCGGTCTGTTCGCGCGCGAGTTGCAGAACGCAGCGCAATCCGTACTCTTCCTGTGCCGTTATCTTCATGGTCGCTAATGGTTATTACTTCTTGAACTGAAGCCTGATCCTAACACGCCTGTATAAACCTGACAAGACAGTCAGGTTTATTTATTATAGGTTTCATTTCTTCTCTCTGCCCTTCACGATCTGAGCTCCCTCGGCGGAACTCCACTCGCTGAACGATCCGTCATACATCATCGTGTCATAGCCGAGATATTTGAGCGTGAAGTAGGCGTGCGACGCCTGCATTCCGGTGTTGCAATAAGTGACGGCCTTTTGACCGGCCTTGAGTCCGGCGGCCTCGTAAATCTTGCTCAATTCCGAGGGCGGTTTCATCGTCGGGTTCTCTTTGCTCAGGAGGTGGGTCAACCAGTAGACATTGACCGCGCCGGGAATGTGGCCGCCTCGCTGATTTTGACCGCCGACGTATTGCTCTTCGGGCCGCGCGTCGATGATGACCACGCCGGCGTCATCGGCGGTCGCGGCCACCCGCGAGAGATCACGCATCGCGTCAAGCCCGGTGACGATTTGAGGCCGCGGCCGGGGGGTGAACTTGGCCGGCTCCGTTTTGGCCGCCTGCGTCTCGACCGGGAGTTTCTCGGCCTTCCATTTCTCGATCCCGCCATCGAGCAGCGCGGCGCGGTCGCCATGGCCCAGGTAATCGAGCGTGAAGTAGACGCGGGCCGCCAACAGGCCAGAATTTTCGCCGTAGATCACTATCCGCCCCGTGTCGCCGACGCCGAGTTGTTCAAAGACTTTCTGCAGTTCGGCCACGGTGGGCAGTTCGTTCGCGACGCCGTTGCGCGTGGTCAGAATCTCTTTCGACGAGAGATACCGCGCCCCGGGGATGTGGCCGTCGTCGAAATGTTTGCGCTCGGCGGCGACGTGAATCACCAAGACGTCTCGGTCGTCGAGGTGTTTCGCCAACCAATCAGTCGAGACCAGCATTTCGGAGCGAACCCGCGATTGGGCGGGTTTACCGGCTTGCGCCTTGCCCTTCGCAAATATGAGCGCGGGCAAGCAGAGAAGCGCCGCGAGAATAAGCGATATCGCGACGATGAGATAACGTAGACGTGGGCTTCCCATAAAATTTCCTCCCGAGATAGCTAGATGATTGTAATTTGCCGGTCAGGCGAGCCGCTGTCCATGGTTCCATGTTTCTCGCGCGAGCGCAAAGCGCGCGGTCGCGCCGCTCCGGTTTGACCGGGGAGTCGGCGCAACTTAGAATCCGTCTGCGTTCGCGGGCTGTTTGCGCAGCCATCGATTGCGGTCATTTATCTTTCGGAGTCATTCAGGTCGCCTTTGGGGCGACGCCATGAATCAATGAAAACGCGTTTTGAGTCCTGCCATTAGGCGGCCGGAGTTCAGCCCCTAATGGCAGGACTCAAAACAATTTCGGAGGCGATATGAAACAGATCATCAGATCATTCGCATTGGTCGTCGTCGCGGCGCTGTCGTTACAGGCGTTCGCGCAAGGCGCGCATGACAAGAAGGCTCACGACAACGGCGATCATCAAGCCCAGAATCCAAAAGAGGGCGCCGCGCAGGATTCAAAAGGCGACGAGAAGAAATTCCTTGGCAAAGGCGACGGCATCAATACTTGCCCCGTCACCGGCGAGGCCGTCAACAAGAATCTCAAGTACGAGGTCAACGGGCGCGTCTTTTACGTATGCTGCGAGGGTTGCGCCGACGTGGTGAAAAAGAATCCCGACCTTTTTCTGAAGCCGGTCGAAGGCGAGAAGAAGGAAGAGCCGGAATTTCTGGGCAAAGGCGACGGCATCACGACCTGTCTCGTCACCGGCGAGCCAGTCGCTAAGGATCTGAAATTCGAGGTCAACGGGCAGACGTTTTACGCCTGTTGCGCCGGCTGCATCGATATGGTGAAGAAGAATCCCGCCGCCTACATCAAGAAGGCCAATGCGAAATAGAGGGTTGAGCTCGCGGACGGATAAACCTTGTATTCCTCTTCTGCTCAATTTATGGAGCCATCCGAGGGCAAATCCGAGCACCGGTCGGCCATCAGCGTAGCGCATCTATCGAAGAGTCTCGGCGGACAACAGATTATCGCCGACGTCAGTTTTGAGATCGCCGCGGGTGAAATGTTGGTCGTGTTGGGCCCGTCGGGGAGCGGAAAGACTACACTGCTGCGAATCATCGCGGGCTTGGAACAGCCCGACTCCGGGGAGCTTTATCTGAACGGGAAAATGGGGCGCCTTCTGTCGCCGCAAAAACGCGAGCTGGGCGTGGTCTTTCAGGAGCACGCGCTCTTTCAGCGCAAGACCGCGGAACAGAACATCGCCTTTGGATTGGAGGCGCGCAGGCTGACCAGGGCGGAGATAGAGCGAACCGTGGAGGAGATGCTCGACCTCGTCAATCTTCGCGAGCATCGCAAGAAGTATCCGTCGCAGCTCTCCGGCGGGCAGCGTCAGCGCGTTGCTCTGGCGCGCGCGCTGGCATTACGCCCCACCGCAATGCTCTTTGATGAGCCGTTCAGCGCGCTTGACGCTGGCGCCCGTCTTGAGCTGCGGCGTGAGATTCGAGCCCTGCTGCGCGAAATGGACATTCCCGCGCTCTTCATCACGCACGATCAGGAAGAGGCGCTGGAACTGGCCGACCGCATCATCGTGCTCAACCATGGGCGGATCGAACAGATCGGCGCGCCTTTCGAAATCTACAACCGACCGCGCAACGAGTTCGTCGCCACATTTCTTGGGGCGGCCAATGTGTTGTTGGGGCGTTGGGTCGAAGGGAAAGTGACCGTCGGACGGATCAGGCTCAAGGCGCCTCCCGATGCCCCGCTGTTCTCAGAACGCCAACCCGTCAAAATCATCTTCCGCCCGGAAGACGTCGTCCTCAATTTCCAGCCGCAGCTGCTCGATACGCCTTACGTGATCGGACGCGCCGTGATCGAAGACGTGTCTTACATCGGCCACAGCGAGAGGCTAGTCGCGCGCCTCATGCTATGGGCGCAGTCTCGTATTATGGGCGCCGAGACTGCGCCGGATGAGCAAAGGCAGCCACCTCTCTCTCTGGCGGACGATTCTCAGGCCGACGGCTTTCCCATCGTAATCACGCGCAATAAATGGGACGCCACCGACATGGAGTTGGAAGCCGGCGACCTGGTGGTCGTCGGACTGAAGGGGTACAGGCTACTGCCGCATTACCCGCTCCGCAGCGAAACCGGCGCGAAAGTTCAACAGCAATAGAATGGGGAGTGGGGAATAGGGAATAGGGAGTGGGAATATGCAAAACAAGGCTCCCCATTCCCCATACCCCATTCCCCATACCCCATTCCCCATTTTTTGTTTGACGCCATGGCTCGACCTGCTGTATATACTCCCAGTCATTTGATAGGAGTTCATCAATGAACGTCTCCACTAAGAGCGAATACGGGTTGAGGGCGCTGATCCATCTCGCCGGCGCCGGCGGGCGAGACGCCACGCCTGCGCGCGAGATCGCCGAGCGGTGGAACGTGCCGGTCAAATATCTCGAACAGATTCTCAAGACGCTCAAGGAGTCGGGGCTTGTGACCAGCCAGATGGGCGCCGTCGGCGGCTATCGTCTGGCGCGCCCGGCGACCCTGATCACGGCGGGCGAAGTCATCCGATTGCTCGACGGCAGGCTCGCGCCGATGGGCTGCGTCAGCTCTTACGACTACGAGCCATGTGAATTCGAGCCTTCCTGCGGGCTGAAGACGCTGTGGGCTAGAGCGCGGGCCGCGCTCGTCGGCGTCCTTGACCAAACCACCATCGCAGACCTCTGTACGCCGGCTAACCGGACAAATCTGGTTAGCCTGAAATCTTCCCGTAAGTAACCTCCCCTTACAAAGCATTTCTTCATCTGGTTATGGGAATCACTTCCCGCCTAACTCCTATCTGAAAAGTAGGAGTTAGGCGATTCGAGGCGCGAGAAATATGACGCTGAAACAAGATGGAACCAGCGCATATGTAGGACAATTCGGCAAATTGTCCTCACCCACATCTTCGCGCGTCCTTAGCCTGCGGAGCAGGCGGCAGAGTAAAGCCTGGGGTGGAGCCGAAGGCGGAACCCCAGGAATATGTCATAAGCGCGCATCAAGCCCGCGAAGCGGGCGGCGGCTTTTTGTTATTCGCCATTACATCATCATTGAGATTGGGCCAATGGCTGTCGCCCGCTTCGCGGGCTGGTGTAATAAATCGCTGTCGTACCTGGGGTTCCGCGCTGCCGCGCTCTACCCCAGGCTTTATGCTTTCGCCCGCATCCGCGGGCTAAGAACGCGTCATAATGTGGGTAATGGAAAGTCCGCCAAATTGTCCTGCTGTCATATTCCGCGTTTTCTCGCGTTGATCTTCTTAGCGCAATCGTTTCTGGTTGTGACTGGCTGCGGCGGGCCGTCCGATTCCAAGCGCGAGGCGACGCTGACGCTCGGAGCCTATACGACGCCGCGCGAGGCTTACAGCAAGGCGATCATTCCCGAATTTCAAAGGCGCTGGAAGGCTAATACCGGACAGGAGGTCGAGTTTCAGGAGTCGTATCAAGGCAGCGGGGCGCAGTCTCGCGCCATCACGAGCGGCTTCGAGGCGGACATTGCCGCGCTCTCGCTCGAAAGCGACGTGACCAGGATCGCCGAGGCCGGATTGATAGGACACGACTGGCAGACGAATCAATACCGGGGGATCGTCTCCACTTCGCTGGTGGTCATCGCCGTCAGGCCGGGCAACCCGCTCGGCGTCCGCGACTGGGCCGATTTAACGGATTTGACGAGGCGCGGCTTGAAAGTATTGACGCCTGATCCGAAGACTTCGGGAGGGGCGCAGTGGAACATCGTCGCCATTTACGGCGCCGCGCTGCGCGGCTACGCGGGCGTTCCGAAAGACGATCCGCGCGCCGCGCGAGAGTTTCTCGGGCGCGTGCTGCGTAACGTTTCGATCATGGACAAAGGGGCGCGCGAATCGATCACCAATTTCGAAAAGGGCGTCGGCGACGTCGCGATCACCTATGAGAACGAAGTTCTGGTCGGACGCCAGGCCGGACAAAAATACGACTACGTCATCCCGCGCTCGACGATTCTGATCGAGAACCCCGTCGCGTTGGTCGACTCCTACGTCGACAAGCACGGCGCCCGGCGGGCGGCCGAGGGGTTTATCGATTTCCTATGGACGCGAGACGCGCAGCGAGTCTTCGCAAAATACGGCTTGCGCCCGGTGGAAACCGCCACGGCGCAGGAATTCGCCGCGCAGTTTCAACCGGCCGGCGACGTTTGGAAGATAGATTTCCTGGGCGGTTGGAAGAAGGTCTCGCAAGACATCTTCGGCCCGAACGGGGTCTACACAAAAAGTTTTGAGGAGTTGCACACAGCGCCATGAACGGGACGCGCACACAGACATATAGTCCCGCTTCGATCGCGGCGCTTCCCTGGGGGAGGTGGAGTTTGCGGGCCGTAGCGCTGATCTGGCTCGGCCTGATGATCGCGCTCCCTATGGCCGTCCTGTTTGAGCACGGGCTGCGCGAAGGGATCGTGAGGTTCTGGGCGGAGATCACCAATCCGATCGCGCTCGCGGCCGTCAGGCTGACGATCTTCGCGGCGGCGGTGATGACTTTGATAAACGCGGTGATGGGGACGCTGACGGCCTATGTGCTGACGCGCTACAGATTTTTCGGCAGCCGCTTGTTCAACAGTTTGATCGATCTGCCGTTCGCCATTCCCACTCTGGTGACGGGCGTGATGCTGGTTTTGCTTTACGGCCCGCAACGGGCGTTGGGGGCCTGGCTGGAGGCGCGCGGCGCGCAAATCATCTTCGCGCGGCCGGGAATAGTGCTGGCGCTTCTCTTCATCACTTACCCGTTCGTCATTCGCACCGTGCAGCCGGTTTTGATGGCGATTGAGCGCGAGCAGGAGGAGGCCGCATGGACGCTTGGCGCGTCGCGTTGGCGAACATTCGGCAAGGTCATTCTGCCGATGATTACGCCTGCGATCATCAGCGGCGCGCTGCTCAGCTTCGCGCGCGCGCTGGGCGAGTTCGGATCAATAGTGGTGGTGGCGGGCAACATCCCGCGCAGCACGCTGACCGCGCCGGTCTACGTCTTTGGACAGATCGAATCGCAGAATCAGATGGGGGCGAGCGCGGTCTCCATCCTGCTGCTGGCGCTGTCATTCACGCTGATGTTGCTGGTGGATTGGACGCAGGGGAAGCGAGGAGGCGCCCATGTCGCAGGGTAGGTCGATGATGGGACAAGGGGGCGAATTGCCGCCGGAGTCGCGGAAGCGGGCCGACCGGCCGAAGGGGCTCGAATGGACGCTGGTCGCCGTCGCGGTTCTTTACCCGGTGGCGCTCGCAGCCGGGCCGCTGCTCGCAATCGTCTGGGGCGCTCTCTCTTCCGGCTTCGGTGCGATGATGCGGCAGCTTACATCGCCCGAGGCGGTGAATGCGCTGAGGTTGACGCTGCTCCTGAGTTTCGCCGCGACGGCGCTCAACACCGTCTTCGGCCTCGTGGTCGCGCTGGTTCTGACGCGCGACGATTTCAAAGGCCGGCGCGCTCTTAACGGATTGATAGACCTGCCGTTCGCATTTTCGCCGGTGATCGCCGGGTTCGCGTTGATATTGCTGTTCGGTCGAAACGGATTGTTTGTGAACTTGATTGACGCGCTGAACCTGCGGGTCGTCTTCGCGCTGCCCGGCATGCTGATGGCGACGACTTTCATCTCGCTGCCCTTCGTCGCGCGCGCGGTGGCGCCGACGCTCCGGCATGTCGGACGGCAGCAGGAGAACGTCGCCTACACGATGGGCGCGGGCTATTGGCGGACGTTCTGGAGCGTCACGCTGCCCAACATCCGGTGGGGATTGCTCTATGGCGTTTCGCTAACCTTCGCCCGCGCCGTGGGCGAGTTCGGCGCCGTGCTCGTGGTCGGGGGCGGAGTGACGCGCTTCACCGAGACCGCCACGCTCTACATCTATCGCTCGCTCGATGACCGCAACGAGGTCGGCGCCTACGCGATGGTCCTGGCGCTGGCCGTCATATCCTTCTGCCTGCTCTGGCTGATGGAATACGCGAGAAAACACTCGCAGGACGAATAGCCCGACAGGAAATTGGACAGCGAATTGAGAGGATTTCTGGCGATGATGAATAACAAATATCGAATGGCGAATGGCGAATGTTGTCGTCTCTGTCCCTGTCCCTGCCTCGGCGCAAAGAGCGCGGAGCCTGATTTGAGGGAGTGAGAAGTAGTCTGAAAAAGAACCTTCTACATAAACCCGCCATCAGACTCTGAGCTGATGGCGGGTTTCGCTTTTTCAGCCCCTGGGCGCGCGCCGCTTCCGACGCGTACCCAGGGATTTCCCAAGGAGGCCCTATATGCAAAGATCCTACAATCGTCTACTCAGTCTCTTAACGATCGCGCCGCTCTTGGCGCTTGGCGCGATCGTCAGCGCGCAGACCGCGACGGCGACGCTCAAAGGCGTCGTGAGCGACGCTGGCGGCAATGCCGTTCCGGGCGTCGTCGTGACTTTGACCAACGCCGCGACCAATCTCAAAAAGACTTTCACGACTGATGATGGAGGCCGTTTCACATTCACTTTCGTCGAGCCGGGGTTCTACGCGCTGGAAGCGCAGGCCGACGGGTTCAAAATCCATCGCCAGCCGCGCCTGCAGGTCGAGGTCGGGCAGACGATTGATCAAAACATCACGCTCGCGCCGGGCGACGTGAAGGAGACGGTCAACATTGTGGCCACGGAACCTGCGGGCCTCGACACGGCGACCAGTTCACTCGGCGGCGTTGTCGGGCGCCAGCGCGTGGACGCGTTACCGCTCAACGGCCGCAACGTCTTCCAACTGGCTCAACTCGAAATCGGCGTCACCACCGCGCCCGGCTCACGCGGCGCGAATCCTGATCTGACGGCTTCGGGCGAGATTTCGGTCAACGGCGGGCGCACGCTCAACACCGAGGCGTTCGTGGACGGAATACCGCTGGCCAACAAGGGCGACAACCGCATCTCGCTGCGGCCTTCGCCCGACGCCGTGCAGGAGTTCCAGATCGTGACCAACTCATTTCCGGCGGAGTACGGCCGTACCGGCGGAGGCGCGCTCAACTTTTCGACTCGCTCCGGCGGCGCCGAATTGCGCGGGACGCTCTTCGAATATCTGCGCAACGACGCGCTCGACGCGCGCAGCTTCTTCGTAAACGCCAATCCGAACGGCGTGAAAGAGAAACTGCGGTTCAATCAGTTCGGAGGCAATCTGGGCGGGCCTGTCTATTTGCCGAGCGCAGGCCGTGGCGGCAAGGTGTTCAGCAAGAGCGGCAATCTCTTTTTCTTTTTCAACTACGAGGGGCTACGGATTTCGCAGACGCGGCAGCAACCGTCAACCGTGCCGACAGTGAAGATGCGCAATGGCGATTTTTCGGAATTGCTGGGCGGCGTGATCCCAGGCGTGACTGTCGTTGACACGAACGGCAATCTGATCCCGGCGCGGATCGGGCAGATTTACGTCCCCGGCGCGGTCGTCGCGTCGGGTAACGGCGCGGGTTCGCGCGTGGCCTTCGCCAACAACGTCATTCCAGAATCGCTGATAAATCCTGTGGGCCGCGCCGCGCTGACTTACTATCCGCTGCCGAACGCCGCCGGAACGCCGAATTCCAACGGGCTCGGCTTCAGCAACAACTATGTGGCGAACACGCTCGCGACGACCGACAACCATCAGATCACAGCGCGGATCGATTACAACCTCTCGGCGACGCAACAAATCTTCGGGCGCGTCATCAAAGACCACAACATACTGGAGAACTCCGGCCCATTCCCGACCAGCATCGCTTCGCCGATACAGAACCCGAAGCAATCGTCCGTGCCAGGCACATGGGTGGTCAATTACATCAACACGATCTCGCCGAAAGTCGTGTTGCATCTGAACGCCGGATTCACGCGCTTCAACAACGACGCGACCCATTTCTCGCGCGGTTTCGAGGTGACCAGCCTGGGCCTTCCGTCCTACATCGCTGGCGCGTCGGACGACACTGGAGTCTTTCCGACGCTTAATCCGAACGGCTACACCTCGCTCGGCCCGCCGCGCAATTTTGGCTTCTATCACAACAATCAGGACGTCGCGAGTCTCAACCAGGATCTGAGCCTGCTGCGCGGCGCGCATTCGATCAAGCTGGGCGCGAACGAGCGCGTCTACAGGATGTATAACTACCGCCCTGACGATCCGGCGGGCGACTTTACCTTCTCGCGCGGATTCACGCAGCGCATTCCGACCGAGACGACGCCGCAGACGGGCGACGCCATCGCCTCGCTGCTGTTGGGCAATCCGGCTTCGGGCCGCCTGGGCATCGCGCCGCAGCCCGCCATTCAGAGCAAATATTACGCGCTCTTCGTACAGGACGACTGGAAGGTCAATACTCGATTGACGCTCAACCTCGGTCTGCGCTGGGAATTAGAGACGCCGAACACGGAGCGATTCAATCGCCTGTCAAACTTCGATCCGAAGGAGCAGTTTCCGGCGCCTCAAATCACCGTCACATTCCCGGCGGCGCCGATGCTGGGGACGCAAACGATTCCGTTGCGCGGGATCGTGACGCCGGTCGGGCGCGGGGGCGTGAAGAACCGCGAAAATTACGACCGCGACTATAACAATGTCGGGCCTCGCGTAGGGCTGGCCTTCATGCTGAATGAGAAGACCGTGATCCGCGCGGGCGGCGCGATCTTTTATGCGCCGTTGGGCGGCGGAGGGTTCAACAACGTGACCGCCGCGATGGCAGATCTGGCCGAGACGGGTTTCATCGCGTCGCTCAACAACGGCGTGAGCCCGACGCCAGGAACAAACCTGAGCAATCCTTTCCCGTCCGGGATCGTGCAACCGGCCAGCGCCTACCTGGGGCCTTTGACCGGCTTCGGTCAACAGTCCATTCCGGTGCGGCTGCGCAATATCAGGCAGCCTTACATCGGCCAGTGGAATTTGAACGCGCAGCGCGAATTGCCGGGCGGGATCAAGGTCGAAGCCGCGTACGCTGGCGCCTCCGGCGTCGGATTGTTGAGCGGCGCGACGGACATCAACCAACTTTCGCCCGAAGCGCTGGCCGTCGCTAGCAAAGTCGTAAACGGGGCGCCGCTCGGCAATCTGACCGTGCCGAATCCGTTCCTGACGCTGCCCGTTGATCAGCGTCCGCCGGCGACTTCAATTCTCGGTCGCCCGACGGTCACCGTGGCGCAACTGCTGCGACCCTTTCCGCAGTTCGGCGCCGTCGTTTCCTACAGCCAGAATGAATCGCATTCGAGCTATCATTCGTTTCAGTTGACCGTTTCGCGGCGGTTCGGCGACGAGCTGACTTTCAGCGCCGGATACAATTTCTCGAAATCGATTGACGACCTGACCTCGATGTCGCTCAACAACCAGACGATCCAGATTCAGTATTATCAGGACTATTACAACCGCCGAGCCGACAAATCGCTCTCGAACTTCGACGTCACGCATCGCTTCATCGGCGACGTGACGTGGCGATTGCCTTTCGGGCGCGACCGCCGCTTCGCCCGCGAAGGCGCGCCGGCAAGGGTCATAGGAGGTTTTTCGGTCAACGCCATCGCCCAGGCGCAGAGCGGGTTTCCGCTTTCAATCAGCGCGACAAACGCGTCGCTGCAAGGGCTTGCGTTCAACAGCCTGCGCCCGAACATCGTGGGCGACGTAAACACTTCGGCTGACTCGAAGGCGGATCGCATTCGGCAATACTTCAACCCGCTGGCCTTCGCCCAACCGGCGCTTTATACCTTCGGAAACGCGCCACGCACGCTGACGAACCTGCGTGGGCCGGGATATTTTACGACCAACCTGTCGGTGCAGCGCGACTTCAATTTCACCGAAAAGGCGAGGCTGCAAATCCGCGCCGAAGCCTTCAACGTCTTCAACCGGGCAAATTTTCAAATGCCAGGGACTGCGTTCGGCGCGACCAATTTCGGCGTCATCACAAGCACGGAGGACCCGCGTCAGATTCAGTTCGCGGCGAGAATCTACTTTTGATAGTTGATCATAGTTACAGTACGGGGAGCGTAAGCGACCTGAGCATCGATCAAAAGGCCCTTTGATTGACGCCCAGGTCGCTTACGCTCCCCGTACTGTAACTAGTTATTAGTTCTGCACGTCTTTCAGGAACTGCTGATAGAGCGCTTCGGTCTGCTCTTTGGTCAGCTTGCCGGAGTTGATCAGCACTCGGAAGCGGAAGGTCGCTTTCTGTCCTGGCTCCAGCGTGTAATTCAACGTCGTCGCGCCTTTGGTGAAGTCTTTCGCGCCGAAGGGATTCGCCGCGAAGAGGCCGTAGCCGCGCGCGTGCCAGTAGGTCGGATAGGTCGGATTCTTCGGGTGATCGAAGATGGCGATCACCACGTCTTCGCCTTTGACATTGCCCGACAGCGACATCCATTTGGCGCGCGTGCCCCATACCTCCTTCTCGCCGACCTTGCCTTCGCTGCTCAGGTAAACGCCCGCGACGCCGGTGTTGTCCATCGCCGGGACTTTGGTATTGCCGAAGACCTGCGTCTCGTTCGAAGGCTCTTCCAACTGGCGCGCGACGCGGATGCCGAACGCGCCTTCTTTCGTGTCGTTGAAGACTACCTTCTTGTCCTGCGCGGTGAGCGTGATGATGCGGTCGATGATACGGATGTCTTTCGCGGCGCGGAAGACGATCGACTCGTCCTGCTGAAGGATTTTCGAGCCATCGGGCATGATCCAATCCATCGCCACATCGAGTTGCGCGCTGCCCTTGCCGCTTTTCACCGCGGACGTCGCGCGATGTTTGATCACGCCGTACTTGCCGCCGCCACTACGGCTGAACCCTTCCGGAGGCGTATCCCAGAAATCGACTCCGTTGACGTCGCCGTAATTGAACCACATCGAGATGTGGTGTGGGTGGTCGGCGCGTTCGCCGGCGACTTTCTCCAGTGGGTAGCCGCGCGTAACCACCGTGCCTTTGGATGTCCGCAGCGGATAGAGGATCGGTTTCTTCTGATCGTCCCAGAAAACGTAAGAAGTGAAAGGCTGGCCGTCAACGGTCACGTCGAACTGCTTCTTCTCTTTGTTTTCGGTGATCTTGACCTCCTGAGCGTTGGCGAAGAGCGAAGCCAGCGAGATGAAACAAAGAGCGGAAAATAGAATAAGAATGGGTTTCATAATTTCCCTTGTTTTAAACCGCCAAGACGCCAAGGACGCCAAGAGGGCAGTTGGAGAAATCCTCCTGAAATTTCTTGGCGTTCTTGGCGTCTTGGCGGTTGAGTGATGTTAGCTCGTTACGACTTCCTGCTTGTTGTCGTCGAAGGTGACCTTCTTGCCGGTGTGGAGCGCGGCGATCGTCATGCACAGCGCGACCGAATGGTTGTAAGCCGCATGGATGTCGGCGTTCGTCTTCTGGTTGCGGTCGCGAACGCACTGCATCCAGTTGCGCACGTGCGCAACCGTCTGCTTATCCGCTCCGGTGTTGGCCGCGGTCTCGACGCCACCTTCGTCCGAAAGGGTGAACGGCTCGAGCAGATTGGCCTGCTTGCCCATCTCTTTCGCATAACGCTCTTTCAATCCGCCTTCGGGCGTGACCTTGTTGGTGTCGAGGTTGAGCGTTCCGCCGTTCGAGAAGTAAATCTCCTTGACGTCGCCCGCCTCGTTGGTCTGGCGCGAAGTGTAAAGCACCTGGAAGGCTTTGTCGGTTTTCGCGTTGTGATAATCGAAGACCGCTGTCATCGTGTCGTAATTCGTGCGGCCGTCATTCCAGAGGTAGATGCCGCCGTTGGCCACGACGCTGCGCGGGTGCGGAATGCCGGTGAACCAGTGCACGGTGTCAATCTGGTGCACCATCCACTGGTCGGGAATGCCCGACGAGAAAGGCCAGAAGAGGCGGAATTCGAGATGGTGGCGCGGATTGAACGGAAGTTTTGGATCGCGATTGATGAGGAAGCGTTTCCAATCCGTATCCTCCTCCTTCATCAGTTCGACATCTTTGACGCGTCGCCAGCGTCCGGGCTGGTTAACGTTCCAGGTCATATCGGCCATCACGATGTCGCCGAATTTGCCGGAATCAAGATACTGCTTGGCGCGCATATAGCTCGGCGTCGAGCGGCGCTGCGTGCCGACCTGAAAGACCTGCTTCGAGCCGCCAATGACCTTCAGCGCCTCATTCGCGTCTTTCATAATGTTGGCGAACGGCTTCTCCGCATAAACGTCCTTGCCCGCCTTGACGGCCTCGATGGCGTGGTAGGCGTGCTGGAAATCGGCGGTGGCGATCATCACCGCGTCAATGTCCTTCATCGCGTATAGCTCGTCGGTGTTGCGCGCGGTGGCGATGGTTTGCGCTTTGGCTTTGTATTTTTCGGTAGAGGCGATCTTGGCGGTGTTGGTCTCGCGGTGATGCTTCCAGATGTCGCAGACGGCGACTAGTTCAAAATTATGTTCTTCGGCCAGAGTAAAGAATGACGGGACGAGCGCGCCCATCATTCGGTCGCCCGCGCCGACAATGGCCACGCGTACGCGGCCATTGGCGCCCATCACGCGTTCGGGTCGAAGTATGTTGAGATTGGCCAGCCCGGCGCCTCCCGCCGCGGCCGATGTTGTTCGAATAAAATCTCTGCGTGTGGTCTTGCTCATGATATCTCCTAAAAAGTGGGCAGTGGGTAGTGGGCAGCTATAGGCGACAAAACTGCCCGCTGCTCACTGCCCACTAACAACTATTTCAAGTACCCGTCGAACCATTCCCAGATCGCCGGATAATTTTTTTCGATTCCCAGCCAGTAAACGTGCGGAGCGCCGGGTTGAACAATCAATTTCACGGGCCGCTTCAACTCCTCGTACCTCGCTTTGAGCGCTTGCGATTGTTGAACCGGCACGAGTTTGTCCGCGTCGCCGTGAATTATCAGGAGCGGCGGCGCGTTCTCCGTGACGAAATTTATCGGGGAGATCGCTTTCAATTGCGCTTCCAGGTCGGTCACCTTGCCGAACATTTCCTGGAAGATCGTGGGCCGCAATTTCGCAAAGCTCTTGTATCCAGCCTCGCCGCCGAAATTGATCAGATCGCTGGGCGGAAACCACGCGACTACGGCCTGCGCGCGACTGCTCATTCGTTCGACGGGATCCTTCGCGTCCGCCTTCCCGTCATCGGCCGTGAGCGCGGCCATCAGCGCCAGATGCCCGCCGGACGAGGCTCCGGAAATTCCTATGTGGTTCGGATCGACGCCGTAATCTTTCGCGTGAAACCGGATGAAGCGAATCGCGCGGCGAATGTCAGGGATCATCTCCGGGACGTAATAACGCGGCGCGCTGCCGTGACGAACCAGAAAGATCGTGTAACCTCCATTGAGGAGACCTTGCGCCCAATGCTGGCGGCGCTGCTTCGCCTCCTCTTCGGGGTTTGCGCTTTTACTCGATTTCCAACTGGCGCTTACAATGAATATGACGCCGATGTTTTTAGGTTTGGTTTCAGGAATCAGCGCGTCCATGGTTAAACCCATCCCGTCCTTGTGCCCGTAGACGATGTCCTCGATCGCGCGATATTTGACCGATTCCCATTTCAGATCCTGCGCCGCCGCGCTGGCGCAAAAACAGAGCGCCAGCGACAGAGCGGCGCCGAGCCTGTGCCATTTCATTAATTCGTACCTCCGATTCTCCAAAAAAAGTGTTTTCGAATCGGCGCCGTGAGCGGTAGCGAGCGTGGTCTTCTGATCCGTCCTCTGATGGGGCCACGCTCGCTACCGCTCACGGCGCCGGTTTCCTAATCCAGTCAGGCGGGACTATGAAGTTGTAACCGACTAGAAGATCAGCTTCAAGCCGATTTGCACGTTGCGCGGCAGATTGGCCTGGCTGGTAATCTTGCCAAAATCCGACCGGGTCGGATTTACGAAGTTGTTCGAGTCAAAGCCGAAAATGGGGTGGTTGAACGCGTTCAGGAACTCGCCCCGAATTTGGAGCTTGACCGACTCGGTGAGGTTGATGTTCTTGATCAACGAGAGGTCCCACAAATTGATCCTTTGCCCGCGCACTCCGTCTATGCGCGAAGGGAAAATTCGGATGTTGTTCGCCAGCCTGATGCGCGTGTCGTTGAACGGCTGCCCGTTTGTCCGCGCGACGGAGTCGGGTAGGTAGAACGGGGTAAGGTCATAGGCGGTCGTGTCCACACGGTCCGAGCTTACCTTGAGGTCGAAGCCCTTACTCGGGTCGCCCTGGAAAAAGATGTTGCCCCAGGTGATTGGCGCGCCGGATTGTAGTTGATAAATGCCCTG